>JAGXRM010000026.1 GCA_018335855.1 Clostridiales bacterium | reverse complement strand
ATTTTAGTTAGTTAGTAAATAAATAAAGATATAGCTACTAAATTTTAGAAATATTCAGTAAAATGTTGAAGTATCCACCCTGACAGAAGGTATTTTTGCTAGTTTATTGAAATAAAATGCAAGGAAGGTGAGATATTTGAAAGAATACAACTACACAATTATCTATGTGATGCCACAAGGCTCACGATTAGGGTTGCATAAGAAAATGAATGAAGCCTATTCAGAGCAATATATTAAAGATTTAATTGAGAAGGGTTGCATAGTCGAGAAGGTTGAGAAAGAAGAATGCTACGCAGTTGTGTAAGGGTTAGGCTTTTTAGCCTAACCCTTTGCTACACATATTTATACTTTTAGAATTACCGCTGCTTCTGCTCTCGTAACGTTTTCCTTAGGTCAAAATAGAACGCTTTCATCAGTAATAATCATATGATGCATTGACACCCTTTCTGAAATTACTGAATAAAATGTAGCGATACTGACATAAATGAATCAGTATCTAAATTACATCTTAGTAGGAAAGGAGGTTGTTATATGGTTCATCATAATCAGGATGATCACCTTGAATTGTGCGACGGGTGTACACCTCAGGATCAACAGTTATACGATAATACACCCCAGAGAGGGACGGGGGTCGATCCTTTGCAGGTGTATAGTATGACGCTTGAGGCGATATTGCAGGCCCAGCGGCAACTATTATCTCTCGAACCTGCCACTCCTGAGTTCGTTACACAGCAAGTAACTTGCCGGGTTCCCACTACTTGTCCTCCCGAATTTCAGGGGAGGTATACTGTAAGGTCGGGAGATACAATGTTTTTAATAGCCCGGCGGTTTGGGGTCACATTGCAGGCCTTAATTAACGCCAACCCGCACATCCCTAACCCCAATCTGATTTTCCCCTGTGACGTACTTTGTGTACCCGGGGTAGATACTTGCCGCGTTCCCACTACTTGTCCTCCCGGATTTATGAATAGGTATACTGTAAGGCCGGGAGATACAATGTTTTTTATAGCCAGGCGGTTCGGGGTCACATTGCAGGCCTTAATTAACGCCAACCCGCACATTACTAACCCCAATCTGATTTTCCCCTGTGATGTGCTCTGTGTACCCTAGCATTCTATGAAGGGGACGGCAACTGAAGAAGAAAGCACCTCCTGCTCACATCACAGCTGAATTGTGAAATCAATCCGTTACCTGATTAGCCCTTGGTTTTGCCGATAGGTAAAGCCGAGGGTTTTTTGTGCACACAACCTTATCGTAAACAAGGTAACCAGTCTGTGCTTTCATCATCTTCGTTAACAGTAGTATAGCAAGTACGATTAGTACAGCAAACATGCCTACAAAACCAATTTTACCGGTATGGAGAAAGTAGCCAGGGCTTTGGATCCTGGAAACAAAATCGCAACGATTACAATATCGTTATGAATCTGTTGATAATAAATCCTAAACTTCTTTACGAGAACACGTGACACCCCTCTATAATCGCCTACTTCCTCGGTATATGCTCTTCCGAGAATAGGGTTCTTCAATAAGCTTTCTATTTCTAAGACAATTTGGGAAATATAAACAAGTGTTTCATCAGGGGTGAATCTATAGTTGATTGCATCAATTTATTTCTTACGATTGGAAGCCATACAATATTTCTGTCACTCATTAAACAAAGTCCTTTGGAGTTAGAGACTTTAAAAGTTCTGAAGTGGACATTCCGAATCCTTGCTTATATTGTTCCCGGCTTTCATTAATCATTTTCTTAAGTTCCGGGTTAGCTTCTACGTCAGCACTTATAGACTGTTCATCTTCTTCTTGAAAAACGAGTGTGAATTTTCCTTTTCCAGGAATGAAGAACTGACATACTGAGTTTTCACGGTTCATGTTTGAGATGTATTCCAAGAGTTCTTTGGCAGAACGGACTTTTTCCATCGCCATCACCACCAATCAAAATTTATAAACCTAATCAACTTTTTCCCCGTAGAACTACCTTAGTTTTATAATACCATACATTTTTAAAACAAAAAAGACCACAGATAGAATCTATGGTCTACATTAACTAGTGGTGTCGGGGATGGGACTTGAACCCACACGGTTTGCACCACACGCCCCTCAAGCGTGCGCGTCTGCCAGTTCCGCCACCCCGACACATATAATGGACTCTCTTAGGGAGTCCGTATGTTAATATAACATAATGTTTCTAAAATTGCAAGTGAGATTTCCTGGTATAATGCAGGTAAAACAGCGGCTATAAAAGTAGCCTGACTAGATTCACCTGTTAACTAGTTTGGCATTCCTGTTCCTGGTCTTTGATTCGCGTTACTTGGTTTTTATCATTGACAGAGACGATTTTGGGTTTGAACGATGCAAGTTCAGATGAATCTACGTTTGCGTAAGAAATAATGATGACGATGTCGCCGGGCTGGACGAGGCGGGCGGCGGCGCCGTTTAGACAGATGGTACCTGTTCCCCGTTTGCCTTTAATGATGTAGGTTTCAAAACGGGCGCCGTTATTGTTGTTAACAATCTGGACTTTTTCGTAGGGAAGGAGATCTGCGGCATCCATGAGGTCTTCATCAATGGTAACGCTACCTTCGTACTTGAGATTGGCATCGGTAACTGTGGCACAGTGGATTTTGGACTTACACATAATTCGCTGCATGGGATTACACCTCCACAATGATGTTGTCGATTAGGCGGGTTTTGCCGAATCGGACGGCCAGCGCGATAAGCGTTGGTCCTTTTATTTTAATTACGTCGGTAAGATCTGTGGCATCGACGATGGAGATATAGTCGATGGCTGCTAACGGTTCTGCGGATATGGCTTGAAAGATTTGGGCCCTGATGGTAGTGGCGTCCCGTTCGCCTGTTTGGATTTGAGAGGCTGCTTGTATTAGAGTGTGATTTAGAATGGGCGCTGCTTTTCTCTCTTCGTGAGAGAGGTAGGCGTTGCGGGAACTCATGGCCTGACCGTCATCTTCACGGATAATGGGCATGATGATGACATCGAGGTCCATGTTAAGATCGCGGGCCATCTTTTGAATAACCAGGGCTTGCTGGGCATCTTTTTGACCGAAGTATGCACGGTCAGGGGTGACAATGTTAAAGAGTTTGGCAACGACTGTGGTGACGCCACGGAAATGACCGGGACGGGAGGCGCCGCAAAGACCATCGGTGAGCTTCTCTACGTCAACAAAGGTGTTATAGCCTTGGGGGTACATTTCTTTGACGGTAGGTGCAAAGATGATATGGCAGCCTGTTTTTTCCGCCTGGGCGGCGTCGCCGGTAAGATCGCGGGGATATTCTTCATAGTCTTCGCCGACGCCAAATTGTAGGGGATTTACAAAGATGCTGAGAATGACAAGTTGGTTGTCTGCTCTGGCTTGGCGTAGAAGTGACAGGTGGCCTTCGTGGAGGTAGCCCATGGTGGGGACAAGGCCGATTGTATGGCCTGCCTGGCGGGCTTTTTTTATGGCTTGTTTGATAGATGCTATATCATGGATGATTTCCATTTAGTACTTCTCCCGGAGTTTAGCAATAATTTCGTCGTCCATGGTGAAAGTGTGCTCCACTGAGGGGAACGATGATGCTTTTACTTCCTGAACATAGGACTGCATGGCAGATACCATCGGGTTATAGAAGGCGCCAAATTGTTTAACAAACTTAGGACGCATGTCTGTTTGGAGGCCGAGAATGTCGTGGTAGACTAGGACTTGGCCGTCGCAGTTTACGCCAGCACCGATACCGATGGTGGGGATTGTGAGTTTTTCAGTGATCAGTTCGGCAAGTTGACGGGGGATGGCTTCAATAACGATGGAGCAGGCTCCGGCTTCTTCCAGAGCGAAGGCATCTTTAATCAGTTGCCGGGCAACTTTTTCATTTTTACCCTGGACTTTGAAACCACCCATTTGTCCAACTGACTGAGGTGTGAGGCCAATATGGCCGACGACAGGGATACCGGCACGGACAATTTTTTCAACTGTTTTGGCCATATCTTCCCCGCCTTCCAGTTTAACGGCGGGGGCGCCGGTCTCCTGGATGGCGCGGCCGGCATTGCGGACCGCTTCTTCTTTGGACACCTGGTAGGTCATAAATGGCAGGTCAATTACAACCATGGCTTGTTTTGTGCCGCGTACTACGGCTTTGCCGTGATGGATCATATCGTTTAGCGTTACGCTTAATGTGTTTTCATAACCGAGGACGACCATTCCCAGGGAATCACCAACAAGGATCATTTCGACACCGGCATCGTCGACGACCCGGGCTGAAGCGTAATCATAGGCGGTGGCCATGGTGATTTTTTCTTTTTTGCTTTTCATGTCCATTAATGTAGCTGTGGTTATTTTCATTTTGCACCTCCAAGAGTTTTCAAAAGTTGACGGAGCTCTGTTTCGCCGAGGGTTCCTTTGGCGGTGGCCACATCGACTGTGGCCTGGCCGAGCAATCTGTAGAGGGGGATAACAGAAGGGATTTTCTCGTTCATCTCTTGCAAGTGGGTTTCCACTGTAGTTGTATCGCCGCGGGCGATGGGGCCTGTGAGCGCCTGGGTAGTGCCTGCACGGAGGATGGTATTCCATGTGCCCTCGATGAGAGGTGCCAGTGCGGGCAGGCCGTCTTCTTTGTTAACACCGGCAGCTTCCATCACCTGCAGTGCTGTATCAAGTAAAGTGGTGAAATAGTTGCAGGCGATACAGGCGGCTGCGTGGTAGAGGGGTTTCCCCTCGGTGGGAATCTCCAGCGGTCTGCAAGACAGGTCGCTGATCAGTTGCCGTGCCGTGGAGAGAGCTGTAGTTTGTCCTTCTATGGTGATGAAAGACCCGGGAAGGTTTATAATGCCGCTGTCTGGGTTGGCGAACGTCTGTAATGGATGGAACGATATTGTGCGGGCACCTATGGCGGAGTTTAGAATTTGGGAACTGTGGGCGCCGCTGGTATGGGCGACGATAGTTCCTTGGGAAAAACCATCTTTCGCTGCGATTTGCGCGCAGACATCTGCGATAGCTCTGTCTGGAGTAGTTAAGAAAACGATGTCAGCCTGGCGGGTAAATTGAAGCGGGTCGGTGGCATAGGGAGCACCCAGTAGGGTGCCCGCTTTGGTGGCGGACTCTTCTGTGCGGCTGGCAATGCCAATTATAGTATGTCCCGCTTGCTTCAGAAGAACTGCCAGGGCTGTGCCTACATTTCCTGCACCAACGATAACAATTCGCATAGCGACCTCCTTGTGAAATCTTTCCCCGGACATTAAAAAGCCTTCTGACCATGGTCAGAAGGCATAGAAATCTTGCCCGTCCTTCTGTCCCGGTCCATCATTGGCTCCAAGCAGCTTGGGTCGACGGTAAAACGTTGGTTATGATTTGAGAAAGTTGGGTGCAGTTTGATTAACAATACTGCCCCACAGTAATTATTTTAGCAGATTCTAGGACAGGTAGCAAGGGAATATTTCTTGCATGTTCAGAGGCTGGGAGAGGAACAGTGTTAAGAGGCGGACGGCGTTTGCCATGTCATCCAGGTCAACCATCTCACCTGGTGTATGGACATAGCGACAGGGTATGGAAATGACACCGGAGGGAATTCCTTCCCGGGAAAGGTGGATGGCGCCGGCGTCTGTACCACCTGCGATGAGGACTTCCAGTTGGTAGGGGATATTTTCTTTCTCAGCCAGGCTTTCCAGCATTTCTTTGACCTTGGGGTGACAGATAACGGAGGCATCTTTTACCTTGACTGTCGGACCTTTACCTAAGGAGACATCCATAGTGGGGGCCTCCGGTGTGTCACCGACCAGAGTGACATCTACGGCGAAGCCTAAGTCCGGGTTGAGACGATAACTGGCTGTGCGGGAGCCGCGTAAGCCCACTTCTTCCTGGGCGGTGAAGACGGCGTAGATTTCGTTATCTGTTTTGGTTAGTTCCTGCATGGCTTTAATCAGGACGGCGCAGCCGGCTCTGTTATCCATTGCTTTACCAATAATGCGGTTGCCTGCTTCGACTACATCCCTGTTATAGGTGGCGATATCTCCTACTTTTACTTTCGCTACTGCCTCTTCCCTGTCTTTGGCGCCGATGTCAATATAGAGTTTTTCCAGGGTGAGCTTTTTAATGTCATCCAGCTTTTCCATGCCGATGGTACCTATGGTGCCGTTGGCGAAGACCATTCGCTGGCCCAGCAATATGTGGGGGTTTACGCCACCTACATTGCTGAAGCGGAGGAAACCTTTCTCTTCAACAAAGGTTACAATAACACCGATTTCATCCATATGGGCGGCCACCATGATTTTGGCGCCGGTCCCTTTTTTTACAGCATAGAGGTTACCTGTATTATCGGTGTAGATTTCATCCACATAGTCTTTCAGTTCATCCCGGATCATCCGGCCGACTTGCTCTTCCCGGCCGGAGGGGCCGTAGGCTTCACTTAATTTTTTCAGTAGTTGTTTCAAGGGTGAGTCCTCCTTCGGCAATGACGTTTAAGACACCTTTAACCAGCCGCGATGTGTTTTGCACATCGTTTATATTAATGATCGAGGCCGGGGAATGAATGTAACGGCAGGGTACGGAGACCAAACCTGTGAGAATGCCTGCGTGAGTTTGTGCTATTTTGCCGGCATCTGTACCAGAAGTGGTCAGGCGGCGGAATTGATGGGGAATTCCCAGTTTTTCCGCTGTTTGTACGAACAGGTCAATGATCACTTGGGGGGCGATGTAGGAGGCGTCCATCAGGGTGATGGCCGGGCCGCCGCCGAGTGTGGTTACGTGCGATGCATCTTTTGTGCCGACCACGTCCGAGGCCGATGTACTCTCAACAACTATGGCCACGTCGGGGTGGATTGAGTAGGCAGCGACACCGGAACCGCGCAATCCTACTTCCTCCTGAACAGTAAAGACAGCAGTTATGTCCAGGTCGAAGTCTTCTTTGAACAGTTCGGCCAGGATAGCGCAACCGACCCGGTCGTCAAAGGCTTTGCCTATTAGGCAGTTATCTCCAGCCTCCCGTGTTTTTGCCGACAATGAAACATAGTCCCCGAGGCTGACCAGCTTTTCTGCTTCATCTTGACTTCGGACACCCAGGTCAATGTACAAATTTTCTATTTTGATTGCTTTTTTCCGTTCACTGGGTTTTTGCAAATGTACCGCTTTAGCACCGATGACGCCGGGCACTTTGTTTTTACCTACAACGACAGGCTTGGATACAAGGACACGGTCGTCGATGCCCCCTACTTTGTGGACGCGTAGCAAACCGCTTTTTTCAAAACCAACGACGATCAGGCCGATTTCATCCATATGGGCGGCTAGCATTACTTTGGGGCCACGGCCTTTTCCTTTGCGGAAAAAAAGATTGCCCAGAGCGTCTGTGTATACCTCGTCGGCGTGGCCGGACAGTTCTTCTTTAAGAATGTCCCGGATATCCCCTTCGTCGCCGGATACACCGTATGCTTCCGTCAAACGTTTTAGTAACATGGTAATCCCTCCACAAATTCGTGGTCGACGGCGGCGATAAAGTGGGCAAGCAGCCTGCCGGCTTGTTTAATGTCATCTAAATCCAGAAGTTCAACCGAGGTATGCATATAGCGGAGCGGAATAGAGACCAGGCCTGTGGCAATGCCGCCCCGGGTCACCTGGATGGCACGGGCATCGGTTCCGGTAACCCCCGGAGTTACTTCTATCTGGTATGGTATCCGGTATTCTTTGGCCAGCCGTACCAGCTCTTTGCCAACTTTAGGGTGAATATTGGGACCCAGGGTCAGGGCCGGGCCTTTGCCGATGTAGGAGACATCATGTTCCGGAACTCCGGGCATTTCGCCGTGGGTCACATCTACGGCAATACCGATGTCGGGGACGACGCCATAGGTTGCTACAGCAGCGCCGCGCACACCCACTTCTTCCTGAACGGTGGCTACTGCGTAAACATCAGCGGAATGCTGCAACCGCTCCAGTTCGTCAAGGCACGTTAACAGAACAGCAATACCAGCCCGGTCATCCAGAGCCTTGGCGGCAATGGAGTTGCCCGCCAGTTCTATCAGTTCACGCCGAATAACGGCTAATGTACCCGGTGCGGCCAATTTACGTACCTGGTCTTCCGGCAGGCCGACATCAATATGTAAATCTTCGATTTTGTGACCTTTACCCCGCTCCTCATCGTCGGTAAGATGAGGAGGTTTGGCGCCGATAACACCGGCCAGTGTTTCTTTGCCGTAGAGGATAACCTCCTGGCCTACAATAGTACGCGGATCGATACCGCCTACGGCGGTAAATCTGAGAAAGCCGCCTTCTTCCACTTTGGTCACCATCAGACCGATTTCATCCATATGGGCTGCCAGCAGTATCCGGGGTCGGTTGCTTTCCCCGGTACCTTTTTTATAAAAAACAACGTTCCCAAGACGGTCTTGTCGTACTTCATCGCAGAACTGGCAAAACGCGGCTTTGATCACCTTAGCAACATGGTGCTCATAGCCGGATACGCCGGGCGCTTCACAAATGTCTTTTAAGAAGCGTTTAATATCCAAATCAGATAACCCCCAGTTTTTTGGACTCACCTGAACTTTATTCCACACTGCCCAGCATTTTCCTCTCTAAATTAATATTTGCCTCTTAAAAAAGAATTTCCCTCTGAGAGGGAAATATGCAATGCTAATGAACTTTGTTGGTTCTATTGTTCCTGTTTGGCTTGTTTTGTTTCAATGACCAGTTTAAGCATGGTTGTGCGTTGCAGAAACTCAGTTACTGTGTTTTATGAAGAAGTTCCCGGTAGAGTCCGGGAATACAGGCCAGTTCTGAATGTGTTCCTTCCTGGATGATACGGCCGTCGTCCATAACGATGATTTGATCAGCAAACTCCACCGTGGATAAGCGATGGGCGATGATGATGGATGTGCGACCAGCCAGTAAAACCTTAAGCGCTTCCTGAATTTGTGCTTCAGTACGGGTGTCTACGCTGGCAGTGGCTTCGTCTAAAATAAGAATGGCCGGATCACGCAGCAACGCCCGGGCAAAGGCAATCAGTTGGCGCTGCCCTGTGGAGAGCAACCCTCCACGTTCTTGAATCTCTGTATCATACCCCTCTGGGAGGGCGGTAATAAACGGGTGAGCGTGGACAGCTTTAGCGGCGTTTATCAATTCTTGCTCGGAGGCACCTGGACTGCCGAACATAATATTTTCCCGGACGGTGCCGTTAAAGAGGAATGTATCCTGCAGCACAAGGCCTACCTGGCTGCGCAGTGATGCCAGGGAAACTCCGGCGATGTCGTAGTCGTCAAGAAGAACACGGCCTCCTGTGCCGTTATAGAAGCGGCAGAGCAGGTTAACCAATGTGGTTTTGCCGGCGCCGGTCGGACCGACCACTGCCAGTGTATGACCGGCGGGAATTTCAAAACTGATACCACGCAGAACTTCTCTGTCTTTTTCGTAGCCGAAGCGAACATCTTCAAAGACCAGATGCCCTCGTACCCGGGGTAAATCCAGCGCTCCGGGAACATCTTCTTCCGGTTCGGTATCGATAATGCCGAAGACTTTTTCCGCGGCGGCCAGGGCGGACTGCAGACTGTTATAAACCTGGGAAAGGTCCCGGATTGGTGCGTAGAAGCGGGCTACATAGTCAAGGAAAAGATACAATGTACCGATGGGCAACAACATCTGTACCACCTGGCCCCCACCATACCAGAGCACAATAGCAGTACCTACGGCACCGATGACTTCGATAAACGGCAGGAACAGTGAAAAAAGGGAAATCGCCTGCATATTGGCGTCGTAGTTTTCCAGGTTTATCCGGTCAAAACGTACTGCGTTCTCCCCTTCCCGGGCAAACGACTGGGTTACCCGAACACCAGAAATACTCTCCTGCAGGTTGGTGTTGACATCGGCTATTTTTTCCCGGACCTGCCGGTATGCGCGGAGCACTTTATTACGAAAGTAGGTGGCTGCGAAGAAAAGAAAAGGTAATGTGGTAAATGTCAGTAATGCCAGTTGCCAGTGTTCCCGTAGCATAATTATGATGATGCCGACCAGGATCAGCGAGTCTCCGACGATATGGGATACTCCGCCTGAGATCATTTCCGTTAACGCTTCGGTGTCATTGGTGACCCGGGACATGATTTTCCCTGTGGGCTGCTTGTCATAGAAACGAAACGGCAGTTTCTGTAAATGTTGAAACAACTGGCGACGTAGTGTATATATGGCGCTGTGACCGACGACGGCCATCAGGTATTGCTGGCCGAAGGATGTTAGCCAGTTTAGCAGATGGGTTAGTAAAAAGAGCGTAACCAGCAAGTTAAGCCGGGATAAATCTCCGGCGCCGATGGCTGTATCAATGGCAACTTTCACGATATATGGGCCGGCCAGGGTAGTTACGGAACTGAGCACCATCAATAACAAGGCTGCCGACGCTTTCCAGCGGAACGGCCAGATGTAGGAGAAAAGCCGGCGCATAACCTTGGGATCTATGGGCGCTGCTTCGTCCAGCATCTGGGACTGATGAATCATGTGATCCATTACGCCCCACCCCCTTCACATAAGGCGGCCCTACCGGCAAGCTGTATGTTATAGATTTCAGCATAAAGGGAGCTTGTGTTTAGAAGTTCACTGTGGGTGCCACGGTCCACAATTTCCCCGTCATCCATAACCAATATGAGATCGGCGGATAGTACGGTGGAGATCCGCTGGGCAATAACAAATGATGTTCGGTTTACCATCAATAATTCCAATGCCTCGCGGATTAAGTATTCTGTATGGGCATCAACGCTGGACGTATAATCATCAAGAATAAGGATTTTCGGATCTTTTAACAGGGCCCGGGCGATAGCGATGCGTTGTTTCTGGCCGCCGGAAAGACCGATGCCCCGTTCACCGACCACCGTATCATAACCCTCAGGCAGTGTATTAATAAAATCATGGATTTGCGCTGATTTCGCCGCTTCAACCACAGCATTCCTGTCGGCTGCAGGGTTCCCGTAACCAATGTTTTCTGCGATAGATGTGGAGAAAAGAAAGGTGTCCTGAGAAACAAAACCGATTTGCCGGCGCAACGACTGGAGGGTAAACTGTTTAATATCTGCTCCGTCCAGCACAATTTGGCCGGCCGTCGGATCGTAAAATCGGGGAATCAGATTAACCAGCGTTGTTTTACCGGAACCGGTGGTGCCGACAATAGCCACCCGCTGACCGGGTTGGACGGTAAAGGTAATTCCTTTGAGGGCTTCTACGTCTTCCCTGTATGAGAAAGACACATCCTGAAACGATACTTCCCCTTTTACAATCTGTAAATGACGGGCATTGGGAAGATCACCGACTTCCGGCTTGGTATCCAGGATTTCATAAACCCTGTCTGCCGATGTCAGGGCCCGCTGAGACAGATTGACGACCCAACCCAGCATACGCATGGGCATTACAAGCATCAACAGATAACTGTTAAACGCCACCAGTTCACCCAAACGCAGGTTGCCGAGAATGACTTCACGGCCGCCGTACCATAGAATGGCTGCGGCGGCCAAACCGGTGAGAAAGCTGAGAAAAGGAAAGTAATAAGCCCAGATCCGTACAGCATGCAGATTTTTCCTTAGCAGACCTGTATTATATTGGTCAAACTTGTTTTCCTCAAAATTTTCCTGGCCGAATGCTTTGACAACCCGGATGCCGGTCAGATTTTCCTGGAGGACTGACGTCAGGTCGGCCAACTCTTCCTGGATTGCCTGATAGGCAGGTCCAACTTTTTTGCCGAAACGCAGGATTGTCACCAGGGTAATGGGCAGTGAAAGCATTGTCAGCAAAGCTAATTGCCAGTGCATGGAGAAAATAACAATAACAACCCCGATAAACATCACAATTCCCTGGAAAAGATGGATCAAGCCAAAGCCGTAAAAGCGCTTGAGCATTTCCACATCGGAGGTGGCACGGCTCATCAGCTGCCCGGTCTGGGTTTTTTCGTAATAAGAAAATGAAAGCTGCTGCAAATGCTCATACAGGCGGTTTCGCAGGTTGTAGATTACTTTCTGCGCTACCCGTTCCATGAAGTAACGCTGAGTAAACGAAAACACCCCTTTGACCAGGGTAATGAGAATAATCGCGATTCCGGCATAGGGCAAATAAAAAACCTGTCCCCCCAGGATGGCTTCATCGATAACAACCCGAAAAAGCTGGGGAATCACCAGGTTCAAAATCATGACTATTAGGACAGAGATTGCGGCTGCCGCAACCCAGAGCCAGTAAGGAATAAGTTTGACAAGCAAAAGTTTAATCCGCAAAGTTTACCACACACCTTTAAGGCTGTTACTATCGTTTTCGGTATCGTTGGCTGATCTGGGGCAATATTCGGTATACGTGTTCCGCATGAGCAACAGACAGAGAACCGGTGCCGCAGCTTGGCGTGAATATTAACTGGCTGCGTAAGCGACCGCTGTCTACACCTTTCTTTTCTAAGATCAGCATTTGTTCTTCCAGTTTCGCAAGAAGAGATTCGGCTGATTCGGACTCAATTTCAGCAGATGTGGGCACGATACCCCAGGCAAGGGAGCCGCCACGGGCCAGATAACTGTCGAGCTCACGGGTATACACTAAAAGCGATGTAAAGTAATGGTATACATCAATATTAACAACATCAAAGGGCAGTTCAAACAAGAGGGACCAATCGACACCGGCACAAGCGTGCACCCCGATGAGGACGCCCTCCTCTTTCGCAGCTTCTATTAATGGAATCAGGCTTTGTTGGATTGCTTCCCGGGACAGGCCGACAAAGGTGGACTGACCGTAACCGTAGATACCGGGATCATCGATAAAGAGAATGACAGGGAGACCACATGAGACCAGTGTTCTTGCCTGCCAGCGTACCTGCAGAGCAAGGCTCCTTACCAGTATATCACGAAGTTCATCATGATAAAAAGCAGGCTGCATCTTCTCATCTGTTACCTGGAAGCCCATGGTGACCGGACCACTCAGTTGTCCTTTAAGATAGAGCGCATCGCCCGTTCCTTCCTGACGCAACCGTTCCATAAAGGAATAAAACCCGGCAGCGGCAGAAAGCGGAAACGCAAAACGGGCCACGGATTGGTCATCCTGACCTGCCAGCACATCGGTGTAAAACTGAGTCAGTCTCTCCAGCCAATCGGCTGCATCCGTTTGAAAAAATGGGGAACGTCCGGCGGTCTCCATCACCAATCCCCGCTCAATAAGCGGGGATAAGTATTGACGGATAAAGCCTTCTTCCTCACCAGTTGATGGCAGCTGGGGCCAATGGGGAATTTCAGTCAGGCTTTTGAAGATAAGGCGTAATGCCGGATCCGTCTGTTGGTGGGGCATGCTACCAATGCCTGTTGCCAGACCAAATAGTTTCTTATCCATTTTACCCTTCCATCCTGAACTGCCTTACCGCTTTACGCAGTTCTTTCATCTTTGTTTTGTTGGCACACATCAAGCCGTACTCCACACTGTCTACCAGGGCAATCCAGCTGGCTTCAATGATATTGGGAGAAACGCCTACCGTGCCCCACGACTTTTTCTTCCGCTCGTCCCTGGACTCGATCAGGACGCGGACGCGGGCGCCTGTGCCATCTTTACCGTCAAGGACCCGAACTTTATAATCCACGAGTTGAATATGTTTCAGTTCCGGATAAACCTCTCCCAGTGCCCTGCGCAACGCTTGGTCCAAAGCATGAACCGGACCGTTTCCTTCACCGGCTGTAAGATATTCCTGTTTACCGATTCTAACCTTCACAGTAGCTTCGGAAATAATTTCTCCGTTATTACCTCGTTTTTCCACAATGGTGCGGACGCCGATCAGATCAAAAAGGCGCTGGTGAACCTGCAACGCTTTCCAAATCAGCAATTCAAAAGATGCTTCCGCTCCCTCAAACTGATAACCCTGATATTCCATCTCTTTCAGTGTATCAAGCACCATTTTTGTTTCCGGTGTGTCTTTGGAAAGATCGATATCGTTTTCCTGCGCTTTATACAGCACGTTACTTTTGCCGGAGAGTTCGGAAACCAGCACACGGCGTTTATTGCCAACGAGGGCCGGTTCAATATGTTCATACGTATGGGCATGTTTTAAAACGGCATCAACATGAATGCCACCTTTATGGGCGAAAGCGTTATCTCCCACATAAGGCACCTGATCCTGGGGATTGAGGTTTGCCAACTCAGCCACATAGCGGGACATGCAGGTTAAATCATCCATTTGTTCTGGTTGAAGAATCGCTATACCCATCTTTAACTGTAGATTTGGAATAATCGTACAGAGGTTGGCATTGCCGCAGCGCTCGCCGTAACCGTTAATAGTGCCCTGGATTTGGCTGATTCCCATCTCCGCAGCAATGATTGAGTTTGCCACTGCCATACCTGCATCGTCATGGAGATGTATACCCAAAGGGGTGTGGATTTCAGATTGGACGTAGCGCAGAACATCTTGCAAAGTAAACGGCATTAAGCCTCCATTTGTATCACAAAGTGCTATCAGGTCGGCCCCGGCATCCTGGGCTGCTCTCACAGTAGCCATAGCATAGTCGGGATTATAACGGTAACCGTCAAAGAAGTGTTCCGCGTCATAGATGACTTCCCGCCCCGTTTCTTTAAGATAGGCGACGGTATCTGAAATCATCGCCAGATTCTCTTCAAGGGTTGTGCCAAGCGCTTCCGTAACATGAAAATCCCAGGACTTGCCGAAGATGGTCACTACCTTTGTTTCAGCGGCCAGTAACGCCTGGATATTCAAGTCGTCCTTAATGTGGATGCCCGCACGCCTAGTGCTGCTAAATGCCGATATTTTAGCATGTTGCAAATCCAACTGGCGCACTTTGCGAAAGAATTCAATATCTTTTGGATTGGAACCGGGCCAGCCGCCCTCGATATAATCTATACCAAACGCATCCAGACGCTGAGTTATCTTTAGCTTATCGCTGACGGAAAACGATACTCCTTCCCGCTGCGCCCCATCACGCAGGGTCGTATCGTAAATGGTAAGCCTATTCATGTGTTCCCCTCCACTCGCTTCTGCTCTCTAGATTACAACCAACCGGAAAATAATAGAACTATTATACTACACGCCCGGTTACGTGTCCAGAAAAAACCCAGCAAATGGAAGTAGATGGAAGAATCTATGTGTTTAACCTGCTCTTTTTTCTATATAAATCCCCCCAGGCAGACAGTAGGTCTACATGAGGGGTAAGTATTGTAATCTGGAGTTTTCTAGCCACAGCAAGGGCGGCGTCTGGTTCTTGTATGCGGTACTGGAGCCGACTTTCCCCATAGAATGTTTCTGCTCTGACAGTTAGGGCACTTCAGTTTTCTGCCCTTCACTGCCGGATCAAACCGAATATTAAACGTATACCTGCATTTGGCACAGACAAAATCTTTGGAACTCATGCTCTCACCTCCTCCTAGAATAGCTTATTGGAAGTTACTATACTGTTTCATTAAAAGTCCGGGATGCCGGGATAGTTTTTTTATTGTCTTTATTATTTCTGTTTCCGGTGACTTGTTAAGGTTATACGGATTAGATAGTATTGACCGGCTTGTGCTTTTCAGGATGTTTCGCAAAGCGTCTCGGATCATTGTCGTGTCGTAGCCAACGTCGGTAACATTAGCCGCCTTTTCACGGCCATTCTGGCGTAAGCCAATGTTGATACAGGGTAAGTTGAAAAAAGGAGCTTCGATGATTCCACTGCTGCTGTTGCCGATTATAACATCCGCATGTTGCAAAAGATAGAGATACTCATCGTGAGGGATTGTCGGAAAAAACTGTGCAAATTTATTTTTTTTGATAAATTGCTTAATACATTGTGTGAAGATGCTTCCGCCCGCATCGCTGTTGGAGCCAATGATTATAATCATCGCATCGAGGTTGTTTAGTGCGCTAAGAACAGTGTTTATTTGTGTGTGGAAAGGAACGACCTCTTTGGAATCAGGATGTATCAGAAAAACTATTGTTTTTTTAAACAGGTGACTAAGATACTTTTCTTTGTATGTTTCCCTCAGAGATTCTTCGAGGATCATTATACGGTCTATATCTGTCTTCCGTAGTGAACCGACAGCTTTGATACGCCAGGCCTCTTCTCCCCATGTTTGCAGCCTTTCTTGGGCACGTAGGGTGGAAACGAAGTGCAGGTGGGCAAAACGGGATAAAGCATGCCTTGTCAGGTCATCGGCGGATCCGCTTATTTCACCTCCGTGCAGATGAATGATGCCAATATTTTGATAGTGCGCCGCAATGGCAGCGGCTAGCATTTCCAGTCTGTCACCAAGCAGCAGGATAAAATCAGGTTGTTGACAGGCAAAGATGTCGGCGCAATAGAGGAGAAAGAGGCCTGTCGCCTGAGACATTGCTGCTGTTGTATCTCCTTTTGGCAATATATTTGGTGTGGCTACAATATGATGGCCGTCTTTTTGTATTTCTTGAATAGACATACCATACTCACTTAACAGGTGCATTCCTGTGACAACCATACTTAGATTCAGTTCATTGTCTTTTTCTATTGCTTGCAGGAGGGGCCGGTATATGCCGTAATCGGCTCTGGTTCCTGTTATACAAAGTATTTTCATGCGCAATCATCCGGCAACAAATCTTGCCACTCAAGGGATGTGCCTTTGGTTTTAGGTCGAGCAAGAGTCTTGCCGGTTACACTCTGGTAATGGCAGGCTTCAATGGCAGACAGGGGGCGTAAAAACAATAAATCTTCTGCTGTCAGTTTATGATTTGCGGGTAAGTCGCTCCTCAGGTAAATACCTCTGCGAGCGGCTTTTTTTGTTTTTTGCTCTGAGGGAGTTACCTGTTTGATTGAATTTCCCAAGGCTTTCTCGATACTGCGGATACCACAGACCATATCTTTAAACTCTGCAGGCTCTATGGATGCCATATGGTCAGGACCAGGCAGGTTTTTATCGAGGGTAATATGCTTCTCAATGATTTTGTAACCCAGGGTGGCTGCAGCAAAAGGGACCGCAAGGCCCTGCGAATGGTCGGAGTAGCCTACGATTTTTCCAAAAGCCGCCTTCAGGGTATGAATCACGTTTAGGTTCAGCTCCGTATATGGAGCGGGATAGGCAGATGTACAATGCAATAAGGCTACCTGTGCAGTGCGGGGAAGAAAATTAAGGACGGCTTCTATGTCACGTAAGCTGGACATGCCCGTCGAAAGAATAATCGGTTTTTGAAAAGATGCCACGCAATCCAGCAGGGGGTAATTGGTTAGGTCTCCACTACCGACTTTAAAGGCTTCCACATTTATACTCTCTAATGTAAAAGCACTTTCCTCATCAAAAGGTGTGCACAGAAAAAGAATACCTTCGTGGTCACAGTATTTTTTTATAGCCGTAATTTGCTCCTTGGAAAATTCCAGGCGTTTCAATAATGTGTTGTTGTTTGCGGCCAGCTTACATGTATTAAAAAGCTGGAACTTTATAGCGTCTGCTCCGGCGTCCAGTGCGGCATCTACAAGAAGCCGGGCATTTTTCAGTGACCCGTTATGGTTAACGCCTGCTTCTGCGATAATAAAAACAGAATGGTTATCAGAAATGATTTTATTATTAATTGTCAGCATGCTGCGTCCTCCAGCGCATCGGCCAAGTGCCGAATAACGTATTGTTGTTCCAATAAAGTAATATTGCTATGAAACGGTATGGCCAGAGTCCGCAAGGAGATTTGTTCGCTGACAGGGAAATCTCCTTTACTATAAGCAAAGATATCTCGGTAACATTTTTGCAGGTGAATTACGGGAAAATATGGCTTTGTTTGGATACCATTTTTTTGGAGTGTCAACATTGTTTCCGTACGATCTGTCCCTACGGGCAGTGTAACGATAAAAACGAACCAGCTCATATTGCACATTGGATGGATGAAAGGTGTCTGCACAGGTAGCTTGTATTCTTTAATCAATGAGAGATATCTAATGGCTGCCTGCTCTCGTTTAGAGAGTATCTCAGTGAGCCGTTCCATCTGCCCAACACCAATGGCTGCCTGCATTTCGGACATTCTGTAATTATAACCAATATAAAGATGCTGCAGCTCATCATTGTTATCTGACCTGCCCTGGTTACGCATACTGAGGGCATATTGGTAGATTTGTTTGCTGTTCGTTACCAGTACACCACCCTCGCCGGTGGTTATTTGCTTATTTGGATAAAAGGCGTATACACCCACGTCACCCATGGCACCAGCTTTATCTTTTCCCCAGTCGGCTCCAAGAGCTTCACAGGCATCTTCAATAACAAAAAGGTTATATTTCTCAGCAATCATACGAACAGCATCCATATCACAAGTCTGACCGAAGACGTGAACAGGTAAAATGGCTTTCGTCCGGGCAGTTACTTTCATTTCGATTAAGGTCGTGTCTATATTTAGCGTTTGGTAATCTATATCAACAAACACTGGTTTGACGCCTTCATATAGCAGGCAGTTACTTGATGCAATAAAACTATAGGGCGTTGTTATGACCTCATCTCCGGCTTTAAGGCCCAACGCTTTTACAGCTACATGCAGTGCGCTGGTACCACTGTTCATAGCTACGGCATATTTCCTGCCTGTATATTGGCAAATCATGTCTTCAAACTGCTTTTGTTTAGGCCCCCCGCTTAACAATCCAGAATTCAGCACATCCTGTACATATTTTTTTTCCAAATCTGATAAATCAGGCTTGGACAGTGGAATAAACACTAATAATCATTCCTCATTCAATATTTTTGGTAAAAGCTTTTATATATTGTATTGCAGCAAATGAAAAATGCTCCCCCGGGAGCGGAGAGCAACATAATTTTTATACTGAAAATTACAGAAAATATATCATATTGCTATTTGTTAAATATGCTAAGAAGGAAGCAAAGAAAGCTTGCACAGAAGAAAGCAGAAGGGTTAGCTTTTTAGCATTAACATGCGTAAAGATATTTTCATATATTACAGTATAAATCCCAGTGTGTTTATAATACATTGCAGAGGATTTGAGGAAATGACCACAGAAAGCCGCGTGCTTGCGTGATGCCTGAAGAAAGGTCGGTAGACATTGATGACCAATTGGATTTCCTTCTGGCCGCCACACTGATAAATAATAAATCATAAAGGTGGAGAAATAAATGCTCGGAGGAGACGAGATAAACAATCATTATCTTCTCAGATATGGGCTGACAAAAGACTTTTTCGAGAGTTTCAGCTCATTGCAGTATAAAAATATCGAACTTCCACTGCTATTAATCCGAAGTTTTCATAATTATATCCGTCCGGTTGTGGACAGTCATCTCAATGATAAAAGGCTATTAGAGGAATTACAAAACAGGCACTGTTTTACCATTGTGAAGGATATTCAGAATGCGCTGGCCAGGAAACCAATACTGAAAGAAGATTTTTCTGTTGTGTCTACAAGAAACGCCATACTAACCACAACGAAGCATTACCCTTTTGTAAGAAAACAGTTCCCGCACAATAATGTCATATTAATTACAACACGCAAGCCTAATCATAGTTCCATAACAAAAATGCCTCGTAACTTCTCAGTATATGATTATCGGATGCAACTGCGGAGGGCTGTTGTTCCTCACGAGGCATTACAGCAACTGGCTAAGCAAACAGATATAATTATCAGCCAACAGCGGGAGCATGTATTATTTGGTCGCCCGGGTTTCCGGAAATGGCTTCTGAGCAGACTTATTAGTGCTGTAAAAACAATCATGGCTTTAGATGAACTTATTGTCAGTAGTCCGGTCAGAGTGATTATAGACCATACGGAAGTGACAAATCCGGGTACAGCGCTGTCTCTGTTGGCTATAAAATATAATTTACCGTTTGTTAATGTACCGTACTACCTGCTCAGTGACTGTTCTGTTATTCCTACACGTGCCGCTTATCATTGTGTGTGGGGAAAAATTCACAAAAATTGGTTAGAACAAAGGGGTATTCCTGCAGACAGAATTATTCCTGTTGGCAGTATACGCCTAACCGATGCCACAAAAGGAAGATTTCTATCAAGGAGTGAGCTTTGTAGGAAACTAGAGATTCCAGACGATAGCCTGATTATCACATTTTTAATGCAACCTTATCCTGGTACTGTTAACAAAAGGCTTTTTGCATGGATACAGCATGCGGTCCGAGGCCTCCACGTATCGGTTATAGTAAAATACCATCCGTTAGATAAAAAAAGTTACGGAATAGATGGTGATGGAAATATGTATCATGCACCAAAGAATTTGCCGCTGTACGATGTCTTAAACGGTACGGATCTGGTTATGACAGTGTCTTCCACAGCCGCCATAGAAGCGGCTCTGTTTGGAAAAGGAATCATTGTGCTACAACCGGAGATGCCTTATCACTATAACTTCGGATATAATAATTTCAATTCTTTTCTAAAAAAAGCTTCGGCTGGCCCTGCGGTACACTCTGCTGCAGAACTTAAGGGATTAATTGCGCGGTTAACTGCCGGCAAGAAAATGCGTAGGGCACTTATCAAAAAAGCACAGGGTTTTCTGAGAAACATACTGGAAGAAAAAAATGCTTCTCCTAACGTGTTTTTGGAAAAATTTATTAGGCAGATTTTAATGTAAGGAGAAATATATCACAGATATGTATATCACATCATATATTAATGATATATGACCAGCATGTGACGGGAGATGTAGAACTAACATGACCGTGGCAACACAAGAACTAAGCCAGTTTTTTAAAGATAAAAGAATCTTAGTTACCGGGGGTACCGGCTCCATTGGAACGAGCCTTGTTTCAGCATTATTGGATTACGATGTGAAACATGTTACCGTATTTAGCAAAGATGACAGCAAGCAATATTTAATGAGAAGAAAGTACGGTGCAGCTAATCTGAACTTTATTCTCGGCGATATACGTGACTCCAAAAGTATAATTGACGCTTGCCGCAATATTGATCTTGTATTTCACGCAGCCGCTTTAAAACAGATACCGGTCTGCGAGGAAAACCCGCTGGAGGCAATAAAAACAAATGTAATTGGTGTTAATAATTTGATTAGAGCCTGTATAGCAGGCGAAGTTGAAAAAGTGGTTAATATCAGTACCGATAAAGTTGTTAACCCAATCAACATTATGGGCATTACTAAGCTTTTGACTGAAAAGCTGATTGCTCAGGCGAATTATCTTCCGCATAACAAAAAAACTGCCTTTTGCTCAGTTAGGTTTGGCAATGTAATTAATACCAGAGGTTCGGTGATTCTTTTATGGATGGATCAAATAAGAAAAGGAAAAAACATTACGGTCACTGAGCCAAAAATGACACGTTTTTTAATGACAATTCCAGAAGCTGTAAACTTAATTCTGAAAGCATCCTATTATTGCCTGGGTGGAGAAGTATTTATATTAAAGATGAACAGTATTCGCATGGAAAACTTGCTAAATGCTGTGATTGCGCATTGCGACCGTTTGGGGCACAAAGCATTTGAGATTGAAATAATTGGCATTAGGCCCGGAGAAAAGATGTCAGAAGAGTTAATTTTCGAATATGAAAAAAGGATTATCTGGGAAGATGAGGAGCTATATGTTATCTTGCCTTCCGGCGAAGAAGGATTTTATCATTTTAAGCATACCGTCCTTCAGGAGTACAATTCAGAAAAAGCAAGCAAATTTAGTGAAAAAGAAATGATAAATCTGCTAGCATATGCAATAAAGGATTGGAGCTGTTAGATGTGTATGGAGGGAATGAATTAAGCAGTAATTGCATTCTGCGTTATGCATATACTAAAGAGTTTTTCGAGACATTTTCTTCCCTGCAGGTACTGGATATTTGTTTGCCGTATACACTTATGCTTAAGTTTCAAAATTCTATTAAACCTATAGTCAACTCCCGAATCCATGACAAGGGATATGTCGGAGAATTGAAAGAAAAACACAAGTTTAATTCCATTAAGGATATTCAGGATGCTTTGGCAATTAACACTCAATGTGTAAAAGATTTGCGTGCCGATCCGGGCAGAGATGGAATTCTTATCAGTGCAAATTATATTGCCTTTGCATTGGATAAACTCTCCTCTTCCCGGGTTATTGTTAATGTTGTTAACAAAAGAAGTATAAATCAAAAGGTACTGCCAAAAAATTTCAGCACTTTTTTTTATAAAAAAGAGTTAAGGGAAACAAAGGTTTCTGCAAATTTAATTGGAGATTTGTTGCAGAGGGCAGAGGAATTAATTAAAAAACAGGCAGGCCATCCGGTCTTTTCCCGGCCTTGTTTTAAAGCCTGGTTACTGAAACATCTGCCGGGGGCTATTAGAACGGTGATTTTGCTGGATAGACTTATTTGTCAACAACCTATTAAAGTGATTGTAAGCTACACTGAAATAGCCAATCCTGAAGCGACTTTATCACTGCTCGCCTTAAAGTACAATCTTCCATTTTTAAACGTACAGCATTGCCTGACGAAAGACAGGACCTATCTTCCCGCCAGTGCCACTTATCATTGCCTATGGGGTAAACATTATAAGGACTGGCTGCTTGAAAGGGGAATTCCCGGCGGTAAAATAATGCCAATAGGCAGCTTACGTTTTTATTATTCACAAAAGAAAAGCTATCTTGATAAAATATATTTTACTCGCCAACTAAACATTGATAATAAGAATATAATTATAACGTATACTTCCCAACCTTTTCATGGCAGAGTAAATTTACGTATTATGCAGTGGATAAATGATGCTGTCAGATCCTTGCCCATTACAGTTATGATCAGGAAACATCCTCGAGACAAAACAAATTACCGACCTTTTCTCAACACACAGATTAAACTGACACCGAGAACATTGAAACTTTATGATATCCTGTATAATTCCGATTTTGTAATGACCGTTTCTTCCAACACCGCCATTGAGGCATCCTTATTAGGGAAAGGAATTATTGTGTTGCAGCCGAAGATCCCGTATCATTACGTTTTACACCATGATGAACACAACGCGCATCTGGCCAGTGCACAGGCAGGCCCTGTTATATACAACAGTCAGCAATTAAAAATTCGCCTGCGAAAAATAGTCAGCAACCGTGCTTACCGTAATAGACTATACAGACAATCCCGTTTATTTTTGCAGAATACTCTTCAGGATAATAACCGCCGTGCTCCTGAACTGACCGAGGCTCTCATAAGGCAGTTACTTTAAGGGTAAGGTGGATTGCAATGAAACATCAAAGGGAAATAATGCTGGGAATTATTGGAGCCGGGGGGCATGCGAAAGTTATCAGGGATTTGTTTCGTGGCATAAATAAGAAATGGAAATTAGTGTTTTTTTCTGCCGTTTTGCCTGAGCAAGGGAAATTTTATGGTGAACAGGTTTACCTTGATAATCATGATATTCTTCATGAATATTTCTCACTTATAGATCAATGGCATGTGGCCATTGGTAATCAGCAGGCACGCAGAAAGAAAATGGAGTTTCT
Organism: Clostridiales bacterium; assembly: GCA_018335855.1. GTDB lineage: Bacteria > Bacillota > Dethiobacteria > Dethiobacterales > Dethiobacteraceae > UBA7523. The sequence goes on along the minus strand of JAGXRM010000026.1, from coordinate 82,980 downwards.
AAGTGACCACGGGAAACAAATCCTCCCGGCCATTCACAGATATAGTGTGGTGGCTGAGAATACCAGTATTGGCGAGGGTAGCGCATTGATGGCAGGTACTATTATTAATCCCGGCACGAAAGTCGGTAAAGGGTGCATCGTCAATACTGCAGCCAGCATAGACCACGACTGTCAGATAGGTGATTTTGTTAATATCGGCCCGGGTTGCAACCTGGCAGGTGGGGTTACTGTGGGGGAAATGACACAACTGGGAATAGGGACAGTAATTATACCCAATGTAAAAGTCGGCAGGTACTGTATTGTAGGTGCAGGTTCTGTAATTATTACTGACATTGAAGACTACAGCTTTGTGGTAGGTGTGCCTGCGAAAACCGTACGTAGGATTATTCCCATTTCCGGAGGGTGAAATTATGTTTCAACCATGTAAGTCATATATTATTGGTGAAACCGCCTATCATCATGAAGGGGATATGCGGTGTCTCTTAAAACTGATTGATTTGGCAGCGAGTACCTGCTTAAATGCAGTAAAGTTCCACCTTTTATTAGATATTGACAGTTATATGCATAAGGATCATTCACTAAGAAAAAAGTTGGAATCCTGGCTGTTTTCACCCTGTCAATGGGACAAAATACTGGCCTATGCGGCAGGCAAAGGCTTGGATATTATCGCACTCTGCAACGATGAAAAAAGCATCGACTATATATTGAGTGCGGGCTCCTCCATTACTGCTGTAGAAATTCATTCTTCAGCAATTAATGACTATTTTCTTTTACAAGCCGTTGCTAAGTTCAAGGGTATAATTATCCTGTATGTAGGTGGATGCACACTGGATGAAATAAGATTTGCCATAGAAAGCCTACGTAACAGTGGCACAGAAGATATCGTATTAATGTATGGCTTTCAGAACTTCCCTACACATCATAAAGACATACAATTATCTACCATACCAATGCTGAAGAAGTTTTTTCATCTGCCTGTAGGTTATGCTGACCATACTGACTATAGCAATCCGTATAATGCCATCATTAGTTCTTTTGCCGCCGCCATGGGTATAAACATTCTCGAAAAGCATATTACACTTGCCCCGGGTGAAAAGAGAACTGACTATCATGCAGCTGTAGGTAAAGATATACTTGCGGAGATTGGAAGGCTAATGAATCTGGCATTAACTGTTTACGGCAGCGGTTGCCCGGATGTTACGTCGTTCCCGGACAGAGATGCAAAAAAAAAGATTGTTGCCAAGAAGCGTATTCAAAAGGGAGAAGTAATTCAAATTGATAATCTGGCTTTTAAAAGGACTGAGGAAGAAGGTAATTTAAAGCAACTGCTGTTTACGGAGTTACTGGGCAGAGTGGCTCTAAGGGATATTGAGCAGGACGAAACAATTGACTTCAGCAAAGCAAAGGCAGTGAAAAAGAGATGAAAACAGGGATTTTGATTACAGCGCGGCTAAAATCAACCCGGCTACCCCTGAAAGCACTTAAAGATTTAAACGGGAAAACAGTGTTGGAAAGGGTGATTGAGCGCGCTAAGCAAGTAAATGGGATTGATGAAATTATTCTTTGCACGTCGTTTAATCCGCAGGACAGACCGTTGGTCGATATTGCTGCACACAATCATATTTTTTATTTTACCGGGGAAGAAGACGATGTCTTGCAAAGATTGTTTATGGCTGGCAAATTCTATGGACTGGACAATATTATCAACATAACTGCTGATAATCCGTTGTTTTCAATTTATCATGCCAACCAGGTTGTGGATAAAATGCGGGCAGGAGATTCTGCGGATTATGTTAAAGTGAACGGACTTCCCCTTGGTACTGCAGTAACAGGAATCAGGCAAAAAGCAATACAACTGGTATGCCAGGTTAAAAATAATACTCAGACAGAAATCTGGGGGTATTTTTTTAATTACTCAGAGATCTTCAATGGCAAAATCTTACAGGCAAGCGGTAAGCTAAACAGGCCTGACCTTCGACTGACTTTAGACTATGAAGAAGATTATTTGGTTTTAAATCGTATTTATGCAAGTATTTCACCCGACGGCGTGCCGAATTTATACCATGTAATAGACTATCTAGACAGCAATCGGGAAATAGCAAATATCAACAAAGGCTGCATTCAGCTTGATTTGGACAGTCACACGAAAAATAAAATAGATAAACTGATTACCAATAGCTTAGAGAAGATCTTACAGCTTAAGCAGAAAATATACAGTGAATATTAATATAAAACCCTGCACTGAGTCTCATTACTCAGTGCAGGGTTTTTGCCTCTGTTCGTTAACCCAGCGACGTTTAAAGCGCAGACGGTTGCCCGGTTTATTCCAATCTTCCGGATTGGCCATAGCATCCATCATGTGGCCGATTTCAATGGCTGGTTTTTGCAGTTCCTTTGCTATTTTAACACAGAGGATACGACCGGGAACGCCGGCACCAACCAGTGCAAGTTCAAAACTTGTGCTGTTTTGCTTTAGGGTGTGAAAGACAGAGTTGATTTGCTGATAGTTTTCCAGAGATAATGTTAAGGCTGGCGAATAGCCCTGTTCCTGCAAACGATATGTTGCTCTGTCAGCAGCACGGCCAATTAGGCAGGTACGATAGTTGTTTAAATACTTATACAAATATCCTTCATAATAAAGTTGATCATTAATAAAAGAGTCTGTGATATTTGTCGGACGCCATTTATTTTGACGCATAAATTTTTTTAGAAGTTTGCAGCTACCCTGGAAATGGGAAACACCGATAACTGTCGCCGACATTGCTGCGGCTTGTAATTCTATTCTGATTTTTTTTCCAGGCGGAAAAGGAATGCCCAGGAAATCGGACACGTTTGCCAGAGATTTTATATTATGATCTGTCAGCAATCGGGCCATGGCGTCGCCTAGGCGTATGACTGAGCACCCCTGTCCGTTGTTTATTGAACTCTCGATTATCGTATTCACAGCTTCTGCATCAATAGGTGCACGTTTATAACAATCATATATACGCTTACTACGGATTAATGCTTTCTCCCTCTCATGATTTATCATTCGGTATCCACCACTGAGTTCGCGGCCCTGACCTGCCAAGGTTAAGCCGCATGTTATTTGAATTATAGGGGGCACTCCCTTGATAAACATTTACAACTTCTGCAATCATTTGCCTTACATCAAAATGTTTTACTGCAATATCCCGGGCTTTAAGGCGTTCTTGATACAATAAAGCACTGTTTTTTGCATAACGGCATATATCATTTGCAATTTGTTCTGCGTTTGGTTTAGGTAGCCTGTATTCTGGTATAGCACTGATAGGAATAATGTTATCGTCCTTAAACCATGTTTTATCTACCTGGCCACCGTAGCCGTGCCCCAGCAAGAACCCAACATTGCCGCAAGCCATCGCTTCTCTTAATGCCCTGCCATGCCCGAAAGCTATATGCCCGTTTTGTAGGATTGGCACAGGATTATCACACCAGCCAAATACTTTGAATTGTTCCACTGTTACACCTGTTGGGATGCCAATCAGCCAGGCAGCTACTTTTACACCGCGCTTACGCAAAATTTTTATTGCTTCATCAAGGATTGTTATTCCTTTAGATGATGCACCGTTAGTTCTGCCAAACCAGATAACTTTGAGGGCACTCGATGTTTGCCGTGAACGACTAATATTAGAACAGAAGTGCTTTGTATCAATGCCGTTTGGAATAATTGAGATTTTATCCTGATACTGTTCTGCTCCTTTTGTTTGTGCCGGACCTATGGCGATTATCTTTTTTGCATACTTGAGCGTGGAAGGATAGTGGCGATGCCAGGGAAAAACACCATGCAGTGTAACGATCAGTGGTATTTTTTTTCTTATCGCAACCTGTAATGATGACGAAAAAGCCAAGCGGGAATGGGAGTGAATCAACTGAATCTGTTGTCGTTGACAAAAATCAAATAATTCCTGCGGAGTTTGATAGTACATAAAGGGGACTTTCTCTATAGGGCCAATCAGTGAAGGCAGCGTTTTGGCACGATGTATCACACGCGCTGTTGCAGTGTCCGGGTGTTTTCTCAGAATAGCTACACTAACGGAGATGCCTGCCTCACCAAGGTGATTGACAAGGTCCCAGACATGGGTAAGCACACCACCGCGGAGTAAATACGTTGTTAAAAGAACTCGCAAGAAACTTCACCTCGAATAGTTAATGGGTTGCTTTCGTTTACTTTATTATATATTCCATGGCGCAGTAAATAGTGCCTATTAATATATATTGCAATATATATTAAATCCTTACACAAAGTTCCCCTTTGTCCGGAGAAAAACTATTACTGCTCTGATGATGTTCCGGGTATATGGAGTGTCATAGGAAGTTACATTACTCAAGAAAAAAGCCTCTCCCAGTGGAGAGGCTTTTTGCCGTGTTACCTGGTTTGCTCCGGATATGGAGGCCATTCCGGAGCAAAGTCCGGACATTCGCCTATTACCTGGTCACAATCGGGCGGTTCAGGACAGAATCCGTACGCCGGAATCATTAACTGAACATTGGCCAGCAGTTTTAGGAGCAGATACTTGCCGACACAGGCGATAATTGTGGTACGTAGCACTTCATACTCAAGTTCCTCACTTCTTACAAAAGCTTGCAGACACTCAATAAAGGGAATTTCACAGATGACAAACAAGCCATTTTCCCCTGCACGGGGAATGTTAAAGGTTTTAATGACTGTTGTATCTTCAGTGAGATCCTGAATCGAGTCGTCTTCCAGAATCAGGCGCACTGTGGTACGGAATGTAGTAGTTACCCGTACCCTACCATTAAGAACATCGCAGATGGGACCTTCTAAAATTTCTACACCAAAACAAATTACATCCGTCACAGGGTTATCCGGGTCAGCTTCATAAATGAACTCAATCTCATCAACCTGGACATTTTTACACTCGTCATACACTTTGTTAACTACAATACAGACAACTTCAGTGGGGGGAGGACATCCATATACAGGATCACACTGACCGGGCTGAACTTCAGCCACCTGCCTAAAACTAAGTCCGCTCAATTTAACACCGCCTTTTTTCATCTCTCTGTTAACAACCTCCTTTCTATCAGGGTATGTAGACTGAAGTGCATTTTTTTATTACCAAGTTTAATCACAATATATGCATAGTTTAAATGGAGTGTGAAAGAACTGGACTAAAATAATTTTTGTCATGTTCATAGTCGGAAGGCGATATACATAATAGTGGAATATGTGTTGCGCGAAAGGAGGTTTTCCTGTGAACTCTTGTCTGCCGTATTACTGTCAAACAGGTAACACAGAGTTTTTCCTGCACCTAAACAAACAGGGAGCGTTGGCCCTCAGCCGCCGCATCGCCCCAAATCCTTGGGAAAACGAAGCTATATTGTTAGAAGGCTGCAGACATTTCTGTGCTGCGCCGGATAATAATGGCATGCTTCAGGTCATTGCACAGGACAGTGATTCGCGACTTTCTTATTTACTGCTTGAGGATAACATGACCCGCCAGGCTTCGTTTTTCATTGACCATGCCGCTGCGCCATTCTTCTTAGCCTTCTCCGCTTCCGGTGACGGGTATTTCGTCAGTGCCACAGATGGAAATAATCTTAGTACAGCATTTTTCACACCACAGCACGGGTGGAGTCAGAGTAGCCTGTCCAATGACATTGGAACTGTTCCTCTTGCTCTTGCCGGTGATACGGTGAGTGGTGTCCACATGATCGTCTTTGACAGAAGCGAACGTACGCTATCGTATATCTTATGTGACAGCGGCTTTGCCACAGTGCGCTCCTCATTTATCCTGGACATACTTCTGGAAATGCCTCATCAACCGGCTCTGTGGCTCGATGCGAAACAAAACGTCCACATCGCATGGCATAATGAGGGACGGATTTGCTACAGAGTAAAAATCGCCGGAGGGTGGCCTGCAGGCGGTTGGCAATCGGTGAGAGACTTCTCTTTGAACGAATCTCCCTGCCTCTTGTCATTTCTTAGCAGTGGAGAAAATTTGTCGCTCTGGGCAAAACATAATAAAGATCATCTCTTCGTCCATGATATCTCCAGCGCTATTGGTCAGTCGATCCAACTTCCTGCGGAATTGACTCAGCCGGTACGTGTAGGTACGGCCGGGCAAGTCAGCATTAATTTTTCCAATGAAGGCACACCAGACAAATGGTATGTTTTGGATAGCCCTGTTCCCGCCACTTCCAAGTCGGTTATAACCCTGTCTCAGGATGAGCAGGACCATCAACTGTTGATCCACGCCCGCCGCTTAATGGCAGAGAAAAAACAACTAGAGACGGAACTTTACAAAAAAGAATCCTCACTTTCACAGTTTCGCCAGATGCTGGAGCAGGCGCAGGAAAACAAAAATAAGCAGTCAGCAGTTCTGCATGAGCAAGTAACTCTTCTTGATAGAAAAGTGCGAGAACTGAGAGACGAGGTAAAGACGAAAAATAAAATACTCGCGATAAAAGATGAAGAAATTAAAGATGCACATGACTGCTGTCTAGAAGTTAAAAAACAACTGGAAAGCTATACTGGTTTATACAAAGAGAGCCAGGCAAAAGTCGCCTTGCTGCAGGAGCAACTAGCGGGTGCAGAAAACAAAGAGAGCGAACTTCTCACCGAAATAAAGGGGCTTCAGGATGAACTGGCGCAAAAGAAAAGTGTCTGGGAGACAATCGGGGATATTTTCCATAAAAAGACATATGAGGAGAAATAGTATCCATTTTAAATAAAATGGGGCAAGAGCAGGTTCCCTGGGAAACAACAGGGGATACCTGCTCTCTTACTGTTTGACCTTTGCCCGTATCGCTGATAAGCTTGTACTATAATTAACATAATCGCAGGAGGTTACAATGTGAAAAAACTATCAGTACTCTCCCTCTGTGTAATTTTTGCTTTCCTCCTCTTGGGCAGCACAGCTTCGGCATCGACTGTTCGGCCTCCCCGTTGGCCCGAGCCAGCTTGGTTTGCACAATTTTACGTGCAGCCCGCATCCCAACCGACCACACAGCCTGTCGTCCAACCGCCTACAGGACAAGCCACTACCCAAAACAATGTGCTCACCGCAGAAGAGCAGGTTGTGTTTGACGGGATTAACAGGGAACGTGCCCTGCGCGGGTTAAAGCCTTTGACCATTAACCCCGCCCTTGTAGAACTGGCTCGTCAAAAAAGTCAGGATATGGTTGACAACGGTTACTTTGCACACCGTTCGCCGGTATATGGCAGTGCATATGATATGATGCGAGCTGCTGGTATCCGTTATAATTATGCCGGAGAAAATTTGGCCAGAACTTCGTCAGTGGAAAACGCAGTTGTGTTATTTATGGGCAGCAGTACCCACAGAAGCACGCTGCTAAATCCGCGGTACAGCCAGACTGGAATCGGTATCGTGCGAATAGGGCGCCAGTTTTACGTGACTCAGATGTTTATTGGTTTTCAATAAGTAAAATGGAACAGGACATCCTGTTCCATTTTTTTTTCACCTCTTTTACCTCTGCCTCATAAACTATGGAAGAAAGGGGTGAAGCCGTGAACGTTCTCCATCTAAACCGATTTTTTTATTCCGGCCAGACCACTCATGTCTTTTCACTGGTCTGTGAGCAAAAGAAACAAGGCATAAACGCATTTTTGATTATGGACGGTTATCCGTCGAATCAGGCCATGGCAATGTATAAGGGTACAATGAATGAACTGGGTGCTGCCATTATTAAGCCTGGAGACAGCACCGCGCTCGTACGCCACATTGAGGGAAAGCAAATTCACTTAATTCATGCTCACTCTTCACTGACATATCCTGTTGCAAACAGTCTGGCGGAGAAGCTGCGTATACCATATGTGGTTACCTGCCACGGGTTGGGCCTAAACAAGCAGGAATACCGGCCGTTTTTCCGCAATGCCAGATTCATAATCTGTATTTCACCACGGGTGGCTGATACGATGCGCGAATATGCGCACAAGGTCTATATAATCCCAAACGGAGTAGACCTGAATGAGTTTAAACCCGGGGTAAAAGAAAAGCCGGTAAAAATTGCTTTTATTGCACGAATGGATCATACAAAACAAAAAGGGTACAATCAATTTTGCAAGGCCGTAGACCTCCTCGAGGATGTGGAGTTTTATGTTGCTGCCAACAAAAACCCTAACAGTCAAACAGCAGAGTATCTGGGGTGGACCAATGAGATAGCCCCATTGCTGTCCCAGACAGATATCGTTGCAGGTACAGGTCGGGCAATTCTCGAAGGCATGGCTGCCGGTAACGCAGCTATGATTCTGGGACGAACGTATCAGGGTATTCTTACACCTGAGAAAGCTGCTAAACAGCGTTTTCTTGATGTTAGTGGTCTCTCAGGAAGCGACCCGTGTTATCGGGATATTTTTTTTGACCTGACAAAACTGTTGCAAAATACAAATTATATCCGGCAACTTCAGAAATTTGGCAGGGAATTGGTGAAGAGAGAATTTGACAACGAAGCGCACACTGCGCGTATCATTGAAATTTACAATAAGATATTTGACTGAGAAGACGAGCTAGGGCTGCCCTGTTTTCAGGATGGCCCTCATTTTTATTGGAGAACAAAAAAGACGCGCTTTTGCAGTACTGTATTCCGCTGCCGGTTTGCAAATGCAAATCGTTATAATTTCCTACAGTATAAAAAATGCCTTCCGGCTCAGTTAGAGCGAAAGGCATTGATGGCGGTGTCACCTTCAGGCAGTTTGCAAGTATACACAGACCAAATTATCAGGTACAGGATGTGAAGGCAGAAACAATCATCCGATACCCTGTTCCCGTTACGGTGGAACATCCGGCGGAGCCTACTATTATTGTTCAGTCCGCAACTCACGGGCCCATTCAACGGCGGTCCTTTTACCGGAATTACACCTAACCCGGCTCTCTGAAAAATTTCCGTTCCGTTTACTCTTCCCGGTCATAGTATGTATACTAAGCGTAACATGGGACAAAATCCCCTGTCAAGACATATTTACCATTTTTGTTGAGGTTTCTCTTGGATGAAACTGGAACTAGTAACATAGGCTTGCTACGTAAAACCTATTGTTGTAGATCATAAACAAAGGAGGATTATTTTATGACAGTGCATTCTGACTTAAAGAAAGCAATTGCCGCAGCGGAAAGTGCCCGGGGCGATTATGCCACCTATGCTGAGGCCACAGAAGATCAGATGGCTAAAACTATGTTTCAGCAGATGGCCCAGGATATGGACGGTCATATACAGCAACTTAACGGACGCCTCAATTACCTTATGGAAAACAACCCTATGAATCAGGGACAGCAACAGTAAAATAATGGAGACCGTGGGTGACCACGGTCTCCATTATTATAGTTCTGTTGTTTTACCGCCGCGCCGGATCGGGCGTTGTCTATATCCGCATAAACTCAGTCTTCTCCTTATGCATGATAGCTGACGCCAAAACCACCCCGGGGATGGTGCAATTCAATATTGCCGGGACAGCACGGTTCACATGCACCGCATTCTACGCAGCGCCGCCACATTACATCAAGTAGTTCCTGCTCTGTATTCCAGAAGAACACACCTGAGGGACAAACATATGTGCAAGGCTTTACGTCGCATATATTGCACCGGTATGAATCACGAATATGAATATGGCTAATTTCATCCACTGCTATTTTCACAAATCGCAGATAGTCTTCACCACACATCAGAGTACCCCCCAATTACGCATTCCCGCCAGAAAGTCGCTCAGCGTTTTTGCAGGAGACTGTTTATCTTTGACGATGCTGGCCATTTTCTTAATTTTTTCTGCATCCGTTTCCGTACCGACTCGGAAAAATTCGTAGGTCATTTCGTTGGCCACGGTATTTATTAAATAGTCGGCGTCACCGTACTTATTAAAGTAAGTACGTGTATCTGCAGCACCCTGAATATTTTTCATAAAGAAACTATTTTTTAATTTGATTTCATAATTTTTAAGTATACATGCTGAAAAATCACGTTTTGCCCGAGCCTGAACTGCGGTATCCGCTGCCATTTTACCGGTAAGCATTGCCAGGTCACTCCCACGGCGCCCGCTAATCATAATAGCGGCGTCTCCGGTTACCATGATTCCGTCATCGTAAAATTTTGGCATGAGTGCCGGGCCTCCCATAGGAATCATATGAGCAGAATATCCTTCCGTTTTACCTCCCTGAACCAAACGCCTCACATATGGATGCTCTTTCAGTCGGGTCAGTAAATCCGGCAATTTTATGTGATTGTCCACAATTTTATTCAGCGACATTCCCAGTGATAAAGCAATAGATTCACGATTAGTAACTACTCCGGCCAGGCCTATAATCTGTGCTGTAGGGTACCCTATAATAGCCAGTACTGCGCCTTCATCCTTCTCCAGCAAAAACCGGTCCTCTATTTTTTCTGTTGGCAGGTAAATAACTTCCCTAATCCAAAGACTTAAGTCCTTTGTCTGAACTTTTTTGCCAAGTCCCGTTTTTTTTGTCAGTGAAGCCCGGACTCCTTCCGAAATAACGACAACGTCGGCCTGAATTTTAGACCCGTCCTCTAACACCACACCATTTACCGCACCGCGGCCTAACGTTTTCTTTTCGCGGAGTACATCGCTGACGACAGCCTGTGTTTGCAATACAGCGCCTGCCTGAACTGCTTTATCGGCCAACCAACGGTCAAAGCGGGGTCGTAGCGCTGAGCTCTTATTCGTCGGCGATTTTGCAAAACGGAGTCCTGTAAATCCTACTTCCACAGCAGAGTCTTTATCTAACATCCAAAGGTTGTCCCGGGTAATGACCCGTTCAAGCGGTGCCTCCTGCCAAAACTCAGGGACAATCTCGGCGGTGGGATCGGTATATACCACACCGCCGAACATATTTTTGCTACCGGGAAAGTCACCACGTTCCAGCAGTGCCACATGCATACCGTTAACTGCCATATGAAGCGCCGCTGACGCACCGGCAGGACCGGCACCGACAACAATTGCATCATAATATGTCATATTTTCACCCCATCTCACCGCTAGTTTCTGCGAATAGTGCTTGGAGAATACGCCTTTTTCCGCAAGTATGTTAACGTTGGGTGTGAATTGTATGCTTCCGGCACTGGATAAAAGCTAGATTCAATGTTGCCGGTAAGCGTTTTTCCGGTTATAGTAATATGTAAGGAGTGGTCATTATGACGCGTCGCTGTATTATGGTTTTTTTATACCAATGGCAAAACGGTGAGCCTTGCTATCTGTTGCTAAAAAGAAATCAGGAATTAGGTGGATACTGGCAACCGGTGACCGGCTTTATTGAGGAACCGGAAACCAACCGTGAGGCGGCGTTGCGTGAATTGGGCGAGGAAACAGGTGTAGAACTCTATGAACGGGTGACCGATCCCAAGCACTTTTTCTATATTGATATGAATGGCACCAAGTGCAGTGTCTCTGTCTTAGCCGTCGAGGTAGCAAACCCGCCGGATATTCAAATCTCATTTGAACATACTGAGCACTGCTGGCTGTCATATGAAGAAGCCAGGAAAACACTTTTTTGGGAAAATAACCGCGAAACATTAGATAAATTACATAATCAGCTGACAAAGAAGGAGACCGATTAATCGGTCTCCTTCAGGCCGTTGAAAAAGGTGCATGACTTTGTCGCCGCAGAACCCCGGCATCCTCAACGTATATTAAATACGTCTGCGGTGCCGGGGTTCCTTGCTTCGCGTCCTGCATCCTTTTTGAACGGCCTGTTAGATGTATCTGAAAGAAGGAGACCGATTAATCGGTCTCCTTCTTTGTATTGAGAATTCCAATCAGCTTCTTCTGATAATAATGTCCTGCATAAAGGGCCCCCAGAGGGTTATGAGCAAGAACTCGATCCTTAACGGCCAGGACGGTGACAGGAGCCTTAGAGTGTTTTATAAAAAGGGTGTCATGTCCCACACAGAGACCGAGTAATACATTAAGCTGACTTCCCCCTTTTTCAAGAAGCAGTGCCTGGGCAGCAGGATTGCATATAGCTTCAAACTTATCCGGGTTTAGTTTTTCCCCGGGCAGGATACCGATTTCTTCCTTGTCCACCGCACCGGTTTTACAGATAGCAGAGACGACCTCAAACCCGTTGCTCTCTAATATTTTTGCAAACATCCGGGCTTCCTCGCGTAGCCCCAAACAAAAAGCCAGTCCGATTTTTTGATAGTCCAGCCGTCTGGCAAATTCCATAATCTCCCGGACACGAGGCCACTGACCGTAGCCTGTGGATTCCACCACTGCCGCCGTTCGGGCTGTGGCGTTATCTTCTCCCTGATAACAGCAAACAGCCTGCTTAATGATTTCATCTTCGCTGGTACCGGGACAAAATGCCGGCGCATCGTCACCGCCGTCACGACATATGTACACTTTACAAGACGCACAGTTAATCATCTGGAACACCTCTTTTTTAGTAGTTAGGCTTTGAATTCGCGCTTTTGTCCGGAATTACCTGCATGAAGAATCAATCCTGACTGTCATCTAATGATACTTCATTTTAACTGAGTGGAATTCATGTTTCCTGTTCTTCATAAGTATGTTAAAAAGGCTTAAGCCTTGTGGAGGACAAAATGATCTATGTTCTTCAACCAGTACCTGGGCTTGGTGAAGGGTATACGAAGATTTTTGAAGCTGCCGGCAGAGATACCGTCGTCATTTCTCTTTCACAGACAACGATGAATGAGATTGAGACCGTCGAGTCTGGCCGGGACGATATCTTTGTGCTGGTTGATGCCCATCTGCCCATTGTCAAAACCTTGTCATCTAAGCAGGGAAGAATATATGGTGTCGTTCAACAGGCAACCAGATTTTCCTTTGATCCCTGTTTGTACGACGGCTTATTTGTTGAAACTCTGTGGGCTCAAAAGCGGTTGAGCCAACTTCATCCGGAGATTGCATCCCGTCTTTACGTCACTCCCTCTCCTTTTGATCCATCAGGTTTACTGCCCTTCTGTAAAAATAATAAAACTGAAAACAGGGTTGTCTTTACGCAGGCCTTTACCCAAGAGAATCTGCATATATTCGAGGTATATCTGGCTGATCTGTTAATACAGACCGGTTATAAGGCCGTTCACCTTTTTTTAACTGAAATTAAAAACCAACCGGGCATAACAGCAGATACACGCGGGCTCATTCGTGAGGGCGAAAAAAGAGGAATGGAATTCATATCCTGTGAGACAAGAGACGAATATTTTTGCCGATTTGCGGAAGCGACTGTCATGATAATGACTGCACCCTCGGGCAACGCCGTTTCATTTCTGCAGGCAACCTCCCTCGGTGTGACTACTTTGGCACCTTGCTTCGGAGATTTTCCGGAATTTTTGCCTAAAGAAAACCTGTACCGTCCGTTTAATCTGAATCATATTTTACTGTTAGCGTCTTCCCCGCCTGCTGTTCCTGATATTATGGAGCGCTTCCTGCCGGAAAACTGCTGGCAGAGAATTCTCGCCGCATTGGATGATGAATAATGCTATATTTTATCGGTTATGAAGAAAGCCAGGATAACTGGACCGGGAATTTTACAGAGGCTGTTCAGGAAGAACTGGTACGACGGAGCATTCCCTTTCGCCTACTTCCCCCTTACAACTGGCGTGGTCCATCCATGCCTTTAAGGGAATATTTACGGATAGAGAGCCGTGATGATGACCAATGGTTTTTCAGCTGGGCGCACAGCCCGCTGATTGAATTACTTGCTCACAAAAAAGGCCGTAAATACGGCCTTGTCGTTGGGGTAACAACGTTTCATTTTGATCCGCTTATCTTTGTACAGGGTGAGAATGATATTCGTGAAAGTCACCGGCTGTCACTCTACGATAAAATTTTCACCGTTTCCCATTGGTGCAAAAGGTGTGTCCTCAGAGCATATCCCTTTCTAAAAAAGAAAGTGGTTCATACAGGCTTCCCCCACGATTTTGACATCTATGAGCCTTACAAACAGATTGCAAAGGAACCTGACTTAATCGTTTTTAACCAGCGCTTTGCCTTAGAACGTCTTCCAGTATTGGAATTGGAAATAGCCAGGATGCTGATCAAATGCGGTTTTCGGGTTCAGCATTTGACAGGGACAGATTGCGAAATCATGAAACAACAAAGTCCGTCTATGGTGTCACTACTATGTGAAGCAGAACAAATAGGCCTGAATTTTATTCACAATGCTACAAAAGATCAATACCACAGGAATTTGGCCAAGGCGTCGGTGGTGATTACCACGGCCATTGCAGATATGCTTCCGGCATCCTTAATTGAAGCCATTTATCTTGGTGCTATCCCTATCGCACCTCGGGCATTCTGTTTTCCTGAATTCGTTCACTACGATAATTTATACGCTCCATATGACCTGAGAGAAATCATCGCATTGGCGGAAATGAGACCTAAACGCCATCACACGATTAAACAGTTTTCCAAGGAAACTGTTGTTGATACGTTTATAAGGGAAATGGGGTTAGGGTAGATTAGCTTAATGCTAACGCAGGTGACGAGGAGTGAAAGTTATTGCCCCGGTAGCCGACCGCCTCAGCCAGGTGCCGGGTGGCAATTTTTTTCTCTCCGTCAAGGTCGGCAATTGTTCTTGCTACTTTAAGAATTCTGTCATAGGCACGGGCGCTTAAATGCAGCCTTTGAAACGCGTGACGCATGAGATCCCGCCCTGCCGCATCCAGCAAGCAGTACTGCCGTACATGCTGCGGGCCCATCTGGGCGTTGTGTGATATTACATCTTCTTCAAAGCGCAGTCTTTGCAGCTCACGGGCCCCCTGTACACGAGCGGCTACCGCAGAGGACGGCTCACTGGACCTACCGCACGTTACTTCCTCATAACGGAGTCGCGGAACTTCAATAAACAGATCCATCCGGTCAAGCAGTGGGCCTGATATTTTATGCCGGTAGCGCTGGACCTGCCAGGAACTGCAAACACACTGCACGGCTGGATCTGACAACAGTCCGCAAGGGCAGGGGTTCATGGACGCCAGCAGCATAAAACGGGCAGGATATGTGTACGTTCCCTGAAGCCGGGCCACTGTAACCGTCCCTTCTTCCAACGGTTGACGCAGTACCTCCAGTGTTTCACGGCGAAACTCAGGCAATTCGTCAAGAAACAAAACACCGTTATGGCTTAAACTTACTTCACCGGGACGGGGATGCTTCCCGCCTCCGCATAGGGCAGGGCTGGAAATAGTATGATGCGGGCTGCGGAACGGTCTATGGTTAAGCAATGCCCCGGTGTTTTTGAGATACCCGGCAGCACTGTAGATCTTTGTCGTCTCCAGGCTTTCCTCTTCATTCAGAGGGGGCAGTATGCCAGGCATGCAACGGGCAAGCATGGTTTTCCCGCTACCCGGGGGACCAGTCATCAGCAAACTGTGCCCGCCGGCTGCCGCCACTTCCAGCGCACGCTTTGCTCCTTCCTGTCCTTTGACCTGAGCTAAATCCGCTTCTGTCATATTTACTGCATACGCCTTCGGCGGAACGGGACGAGCTTTCGCTCTGCCGCTTAAAACTGCGACCGATTCTCCCAAAGAGGCTGCACAATTTATCTCCATCTCACCTACCAGAGAAGCTTCTGTTCCGTTTTCCACAGGCAGGAGAACAGAACGAATCCCTGCATCCCGCGCGGCCAATACCATGGGTAAAACTCCACGTACCGGACGCAGCGATCCGTCAAGGGCCAACTCGCCCAAGATAGCTGTCTGCTTTCCACTTGCCTCCAACTGGCCGCTGGCCTGCAATATTCCAATAGCAAGTGCTAAATCCAACTGCGGCCCTTCCTTTTTTAAATCAGCGGGTGCCAGGTTCACAACAATTCGTTGCTGCGGAAAATCCAAAGCACTGTTTTTAACTGCGGCGCGGACTCTGTCTTTGGCTTCCCGGACTGCAGCATCAGGAAGACCAACGATATCAAAACTGGGCAACTGAGAAGACAAAAAGACTTCCACGTCCACAGTTCTTCCCTCAATACCGACCACAGTACAGCCACTGACTCTGGCTAACATAGAGCACCTCCAACACAATCCATTTTATCCCATTATATAGCAAACATTTGTTCGCGTCAAGGCGTTCTATTATATATTTGATAGCTATAAATACCAGTATATGAATGACCAGGTTTAGTGATATGCTGATGATAAAAATGAATGTGTACGCTGCGGGAGGTATACCATGAAAAAGTTGCTTATTGCCATAGCCGTCATTACCATCCTCATTGTTTTTTCTCTAAATGCTATTAAAGAAGCAAATATTGCCATGCTTACTGTCGTTGATGAGTTCTTCGCATATACCGTAGCAGGTGATTTTGTCGCTGCAGCAGAGTTCGCGACCAATGATATTATGGCGGAGACAGAACTGCTCAAAGTGCTTGCAAATCCGAAAGTCTTTGAGCGCGCCGATCCTACAGAATCCCGCCTGGTCGGACTGCAGAACGGTGTAGTTGAAGCCGAGGCGCAAATCGGTGGGAGTACGTATACACTGTCCATTGAGCTTGAAAGAGAACTTGGGGTCTGGAAGATCAGTGCATTTCCCCGGCTTCTTTGGTTACCCGTGGCATATGTGATGGAAAGCAAAGATAACCAAGTTTCCCTGCTGACAGACAATGGCGAGATTGTGCATCTGAAGCCTGAGATTCACCCCGAACCGATCCGTTCGGGAGATATCGGCATGGTCATTGGCATCAACGACCAGCTTGTATACTTTCAGGCTTTCACGATGTTGCCGGACAATAGAGTCTTAATAATTACAGACGAAGTCCTCGAAGGAGAAAAAACTGGATTTCTCCCCTTCTCCTCAGATTCCGTATATTTTCGGCCCGGTCCTGACGGGATGAAGCTGGTTGAAGCGAGGGAAATGATCGTTGGTATGAACGGCATTACTTTTTATGTTTGGGAAAATGAAATAAGGGCAGTCCTTCTCCCTGAAGAATTCATACCCCGTACCATCCGTATCGCGCTGAATACGACAGGTTTTGGTGGCACTGCACATAGCACGGCGCGCGTCAGTTCGGATAACGATTATTTCCTGGAAGAAAAAGTTACAGGCGAACGTGTTAACATCAGGGCCGGACGACCGCTTACCTTTTCTCCTGACGGTGATTTAATTATCGTTACCTTTGCCGACGGTACAAAGAAAAGTTTTCATAACCGCCTCTATCTTTATACAGAAGAAAGCGGTTATATAACGATTCAGACCCTGCGTAGGGGAGACCCGGCATTTACCCCGTCTTACCGGGGCCATATGGAAATCAGAGCGGTAAATGGCCAGTTGTATATCGTTAATGAAACAACATTAGAAGAGTATCTGTATTCCGTTGTTCCCAGTGAAATGCCAGTTTCTTTTGGCCTTGAACCCCTGAAAGTTCAGTCCATAGCTGCCCGTTCCTATGCCGTGGCCTCAATATACCGCAGTGGTTTCCGGCGTATTGCGGCCCATGTTGATGACAGCATAGCTTCTCAGGTCTACAATAATATGCAGGAACAAGCCATCAGCAATCGTGCCGTTAACGAAACGGCCGGTATAATTGCGGCATACGGCAGTGATGTTGTGGATGCCCGTTTCTTTTCGACCTCAGCAGGGATGACAGCAAATTTTCATGAGGTTTGGCATGACCCCGCCTCCGGAGAATTTCCGGCACAGCCCATTCCTTATCTGCAGGCAAGGCGTCAGGTATGGAATGATACGTTGCCTGATGTTACTACGGAGAATGGTGCAAAACAATTTATTGCCGATCTGCACTGGAATGCCTACGACTACAACTCCCCTTGGTTTCGCTGGCAAGTGGAAATGACCAGGGAAGAACTGGAGGCCACTATTAAGAAAAATCTTGCGGCAAGGCAAAAAGCACAGCCTGATTTTGTTCTGACGAAAACAGATTCCGGCTTTATCTCTATGGAAATTCCAGACAACCCGTTGGGTAAACTTCTGGACTTCCGGGTTATCCGCCGCGGTGAAGGCGGCAATATCATGGAACTGGAAATTGTCGGGGAGAATGGAACTTACATGCTTGTCAAAGAATATACAATCCGTTTTACCGTTCGGCCGACTAAGGTGGGCACCGGGCGGGATATCATACTGCTCCGCCATGACGGTTCCCGTCTTAATAATTATACAATTTTACCCAGTACATTTCTTACCTTTGACATCCGCCGTGATAACACCGGGAACATTACATCTATCCATTTTAACGGAGGCGGAAACGGACACGGTGTGGGTATGAGCCAGTGGGGAGCCAAAGGGCTCGCGGACAACGGCAATTCTTACACGGAAATTATCACCCATTATTACCCTGGTATTGAACTAAAACGCCTTTATAAGCCTTAACTTACTGTAATGTTAAAATTCCAGATCGACTTTATATTCTCTGTGTCTTAGGATAGGGGCTTTTCTTTCTGTCGATAACTTCGTCAGGAACGATACCCCGCATCGCCAGGCGCAATACTGCTTTTTCCCGTTCCTCAAAATGCTTCATCGACCAGGGAATATTCCAAACATACTCTAAAGACGTCCCAAAAAGGCAGGACGCCATTGTCCTCCGGTTCTCCGGATAATACCTAGTATATTGCTATCGTTATACACCGGTGACAACAGGGAGTATTTTTTCTTGCGTATTTGCTTTTCATGCTGTCAGTAAATATAATGGAAGAAAAACATAATTTTTCCGGAGGTTAAGCCGATGCTTGCACAATTACAAAATGATATGAAACTGGCACTAAAAGCAGGTGAAAAACAAAAGCTCAGCACGATTCGCATGCTGCTGTCAGCAATAAAAAACGAAGCGATTGAAAAGCGAAAAGAACTGACTGATGAAGAGATTTTGACTGTTATTCAACGGGAAATCAAGCAGCGGCGAAACGCGATTGAAGAGTTTAAAAAAGGTAACCGTGAAGATCTGGTCACTGAATCTGAAACCGAAATTGCATGGCTGGAAGCCTATCTGCCCGCTCAACTAAGTGATGAAGAATTGGATACACTGGTACGCCAGGTTATTACTGAACTGAATGCCACCCCTCAGGAGTTCGGCAAAGTCATGGGAAAATTGATGCCCCTGGTTAAGGGGAAAGCAGACGGAACCCGTGTCAAGGCTGCTGTTAAGAAAAATCTCTCTTAAAAGAATTGCTTTCCGTCAAAGCGGAAGGCAATTTGTTAATGTTCACAAAAAATTCACAATCTACTACTAGACGTAAGAACCCTCCCCCCGTATAATAGAACTATGTGAAGGAGGATAACAAATGCAAAAAAAGACACTGCTTATTGTAGCCTTAATCCTAATAGTTGCCGGCTTGGCCATTTATCCGCGTCTATCCCAGAGCAGTGCGGGTAATTCCAGAGGTGTTATTGGCGTTTCAGAAGTCTCGGCCGCCCCCAATGACTATCTTGGCAAGCTAACAATCACCGGTGATGCCGGAGCGATCTATGAAGAAGAAAGTGTAATCATAATTGTTGATGGTGGCGGTTGCTGCACAATTCCCTTGCTCGTTCCTTTTACTACAGAACAGCAAACCATACTGGAAACCGCTTCCCTTTATACCGGGACACTGCCTGCCGAAGGAGAAAGTTTGCAGGTCAGCGGAACCTTAAGCAAAGTGGACGCTTACTACGTGTTTGACGTTGATGAGATTATAGCAAGCGGGAAAGTTATTATCACTAAAGTAAAATAAAAAACAAAGAAGGGCCGGATCATGAACAAGATTCCGGGCCCTTCTCTTTTTTCTCCATATGTTTTCCGCAGCGGGGACAACAGACTTCCTGGCGGCAGTCCCGGGTCTCCTGTATTTCAAAGCTGTGGTCACAGGAATCACAGTCTGCCGTTCTCCGTTCAACCCGATAGTGGCCACCTGTTATTTTTATTGCCTTTCCCTCTACAACTGCCTCAGCCAGCTTACCCCGTGCCGCGGAAAGTATCCGCTGAAATGTGGGCCGGGACACGTTCATCCTGGTTGCGCATTCTTCCTGTTCCAGCCCCGCAAGATCTTTCAGCCGGATGGCCTCTAACTCTTCCACACTCAGTTCTAACTCTGTCAAAAGATGTTTGGGAATCCCTGCAGGCTTAAAATAAGTAAACTTCGGTTCAAGCTCTACCCTTCTGCATTTCGTTGGTCTGGGCATACAGCTCTCCTCTCTAAGTAATCGGCCGTACTACGAACTTTATTATGAACATATGTCCATTTATCTTGATTATAATCTGCCTGCACACTCGTGTCAAATTAATGATGTACAACAAAGGAGCCTTTTATGAAGGCTCCTTTTGTTTACAATCCTCTGTTTTTACTTAAAGAATACATGACGGCCGATTGTTGTGGTTACAGGCTGGGAGCGAACCCATTGGTTACTTGTTTTAGCCGGGTTATAAAAACCTAGCGCACCATTTGAAGGATCGTTGCCATTTAGAGCTTCTTGTATTGCTTTTTTTGCGCTTTCTCCTGCGGGACGGTTAATTCTCCCGTCCAGTACCGGACTGTACTGGAAGTATCCGCTGACTTTTTGATTAACAACTCCGGGCATAGTGTTCGGATAACGTGTGCTGCGAATTCTGTTAATAATTGAGGCTGCCACGGCGACTTGTCCCTGGAAAGTCTCCCCTGCAGCTTCTGCATGAACGATACGCGCAAACAGGTCTAAATCAGCAGCGGAGAAGTTAAATTCATCGGAGTCGTTGTCAACTGCCTGCAGTTCAATGGGAGCGGATGCAGCAATCGAGATGTTCCCATCATTTAAACTGATAATCATGCCGAAAGTCTGATTGCCAACGATTCCATCAACAAGCAGGCCATGTTCCTCTTGAAACCCGATGACGCCTCCATATGTGAGAGGACCAAAAACTCCGTCTATATTACCCACACGGTAACCCTGTTCATTTAAAAATAACTGTAGTTCAGCAACATCATCACCGCGAACACCTTGTTGCAACATGCGGCTGCCAAATACTGCAGCTTCTGCGACTCCTGCCGCCACCAATAATACGACCATTAGCAATACCAATACCTGTACAGAAAACTTTTTTTTCATACATAGCCCTCCTTTGTCGCCTCCGGGGTTAGCTGACGGGTTTGGGCTGGAGTGCCCGACCTAGGAAAAGGTTTCACCCCACATAAGTGGGTCCCCCGTACCCCCTGCTTCCAGGGGGACTCGGCTGTCTAGTATGTTTTAGCACATGTGAACATTATAACGTATTATGTTAACTAGGGCAAAGGAGCATATCAGGCTATACCGCAGTACATACCGCAACACTATACCTTAATGCATACCTCTTTAACATCCTATATATATACTCGCTATAATTGCCATTTCCATGGTATTGGAAATGGATAACAAGAAAAAAGACAGCTTTCGCTGCCTTCAGAATGCATTTTGAATGAGCGTGATCGAATTATCCGTGGTTGTGACAGCGACAACGTCAAAGCGATAGGCCCCTGCAGTTTGGCCGGTTTCGTAAATATACCTTCTTGCCAGGGAACGCAGACGTTCCTGCTTACGGATATCTACCGCCTCTGCCGGCAGTCCAAGGCGCACTGTTCGCCTCGTCTTCACTTCAATAAATACCATTGTTTTACCATCCATAGCGACAAGGTCAATTTCACCATGCCGACAACGCCAGTTACGAACCAATATCTGATAACCTTTATCCACCAGATATGCAGCAGCCAACTCCTCACCCTGCCGTCCCAGTGACACCATTTATTTATCTCCGGGCAAGAGAGTAAAGGAACGCCGATGCATTGGACATGCTCCCATAGCACTGAGAGCACGGCGATGCTCATTTGTCGGGTATCCCTTATGTACAGCAAAGCCGTAACCGGGATAGACTTTATCCATTTCGCACATCCATCTGTCGCGGGTTACTTTGGCTACAATGGAGCCGGCCGCAATTGACTGGGACACTCCGTCCCCGCCGATAATGCCCTTTTGCGGACAATCCAAATCATCCAGTTCCAGAGCATCGATTAAGACATACTGGGGTTTGACAGACAGACCGGCAATTGATCTGCGCATGGCCAGCTTACTAGCCTCTAAGATATTGACAGTATCAATTTCAAAAACTTCACCGATGCCGACAGACCAGGCTACGGCCTGGGTCGTAATCACTCTGTAGAGTGCTTCCCGCTTTGACGGCAGAAGCTTTTTAGAGTCATTTAATCCCGGTATAATCAGGCCTTCCGGCAGAATCACAGCAGCAGCCACTACAGGTCCTGCCAGGGGACCGCGGCCTGCTTCATCTACGCCCGCAATATATGTATATCCCTGCTGCCTGAGTGATGTTTCATACTTGAGCATCGCTTGCAGCCGGTCTAGTTCACAACGTTTTGCTTCCCTGGCGGCAAAATAACGTGCCAGGGAGCGCTTAACCCCGGCGCGATTATCCCTGGCCAGGATTTCCAACTGCTGCTCCGTAGGGTTGCTATCATCATTAAGAAAGCGGCTAACTTGCTCTACTGTCATACTGGTTACATCCATTCTACTCAACCTCCCCCGGTGCCTCCAGTGTAATCCTGCCAAGGCGGCCTTCACGGTAGTCCTTAATAAATAATCGGGCCGCTGTATCCATGTCTACGCCGCCGCCTTTAACAAGGCAGCCCCTTTTTTTGCCGATCTGGGCCAACACTTCCCTGACATCGGTTGAAAGTGTTTCCAGCTTATACCGCTCTTGCAAAGAGTCTGGATTGTGTTCAGATAAATATCCTACCAATTCGGAACCCAATTGAACAGGATCCAAGATTTCATCTTTAACCGAACCTACAGCTGCCAGGCCGAATGCCTGCTTAGCTGAGGTGATTTTTGGCCAGAGCATTCCCGGAGTGTCCAGAATTTCCAGGAATTCATGAACACGTACCCACTGTTTATTCTTCGTAACTCCCGGTTTATCTCCGGTGATTGTCGGACTCCTGCCGGTAAGCCTGTTGATTAACGAAGACTTGCCTACATTGGGAACCCCCACCACCAAAAGACGTACAGGGCGTTTACCGCTTTTTGTCCCTTTTGGTAATTCTGTCAGGAGTTGAAGTAATTTTTGCACCCCGTCACCGGTATTCGCGTTAACGGCGGCCACACCCCAGTAATCTTTTCGCAGAGCATCTTGCCACCGGGCTGTAGTCGACGGATCGGCTAAATCCATCCTTGTTAAAACAGCAACTACCGGCTTAGCAACTAAAATATCCCGGATATCCGGGTTGCGGCTACTTTTGGGAATACGTGCATCCAGGACCTCAATAATAGCATCTACCAGCTTTAAATTCTCGCGCAGCAATCTCTTCGCCTTGGCCATTTGGCCGGGGTACCACTGTACTTCCATATAAGCACTCCTTATGCGCCTAAGCGTTACGGATGGCTAATCAGGCGAATACTGTCCATGGGCCAAAAGACAAGCATCGCTTTACCTTTCAATCGCTCCAATGAAACAAAGCCAACACTGGGATGGCGGCTGTCCATGCTGTTATTGCGGTTATCACCCATGGCGAAAATCGTCCCCTCAGGTACAATAACCGGGCCGAAAGTCTCCCGTGCTTTTTCAAGAATATACGGCTCCTTTAAGCGCTGACCGTTAACGTAGACACCGTCAATATCAACCCGTACCTCGTCACCGGCCACACCAATGACCCGCTTTATAAAGTCCCGGTCATCAGTAGCCTTAAAAACAACTATTTCACCATTCAACGGCTCGCGGTAATAGAACTGGACCTTGCTGACTATAAGCCTTTCCCTGTCATGCAGTGTCGGCAACATAGACTGTCCCTGCACCAGGAAGACTTCGACAAGAAAAGCCCGGATTATTAAGGCCAGAAGAATGGCAATAATAATTGACTTTATCCATTCCCACAGTTCTTTTGTCTCCGCACCAATCATTAACGTCACTGTCCTTCCTCTCACCAACCATAACACAATAAATGAAAAAAAGGGACTGTACGGACAGTCCACTTTTTTACTAGCGTCTTTCTTTGATGCGGGCTGCCTTGCCTGTAAGTTTACGCAAGTAATACAGTTTGGCACGTCTTACAACACCGTGCCGCATCACTTCAAGCTTATCGATTTTTGGAGAATGAAGCGGAAATGTTCTCTCCACCCCGACATTATAGCTGATGCGGCGAACAGTAAACGTTTCGCGCAGACCGGAACCTTGCCGCTTGATGACAACACCCTCAAAAACCTGGGTCCGTTCACGGGTACCTTCCACAACTTTAACGTGCACACGCACTGTATCTCCCGGTGAAACCAATGGCAGATCTTTTTTCATCTGCTCAGATTCAATCTGACTAATAATATCCATTGTGATTGCCTCCTTTCGTCCAAACAAACTGTTCAACAAACCAGAAAAATTATACCATACAGGTAACTGCTTTACAACTCCGGGGAAAATCCCAAGCGTTGTGCTTCCGACCTTAGCATATGCCGTTCTTCCTTAGTTAGGTCAGCATTTTTTAAAAGATCCGGGCGACTGATCAACGTCTGCAGCAGGGACTGTTCCCTGCGCCACCGCCGTATTTTTTCATGATCGCCGGATAGTAAGATATCCGGTACCGACATGCCACGGAACTCTGCGGGCCGCGTATACTGCGGGAATTCCAGTAATTCATCGGAGAATGACTCCTGTTCAACCGACTCCCGGGGTAGAACTCCGGGCAAGAGTCGAATCACAGCATCAGCCACGGCCATAGCCGGAATTTCTCCACCTGTCAGCACGAAATCACCAAGGGATATTTCCTCGTCCGCTAAATAATCACGGACCCTTTCATCTATCCCTTCGTAATGGCCACACAACAGAAAAACCCGATCGAGCGAAGCCAATCCCTGTGCCTTGCGCTGGTTGAAAGGTTTCCCTCTCGGACCGAGCAGGATTACCCTACCTCTACGCGTATCTTCCTTGCGTAACGCATCCACAGCCCGAAAAAAAGGTTCGGACTGCATAACCATTCCAGGACCGCCCCCATAAGGGTAGTCGTCCACATTACGATGTTTATTCGTTGAGTGCTCTCGCAAATCGGTGATATGGATTTGCGCAAGCCCGGCGTCTTCGGCACGTCGTACAATGCTTTCGCCCAATGCTGCGAACATTCCGGGAAAAATTGTAATAATATCAATGCGCACAGCAAATCACCTCACAACAAACCATCGGGTAGTTGCACATCCATTCGTTCGTTCTTAATGTCTATATTAAGAACGACAGACTTCAGTGCCGGGATGAGAATGTCGGTATTTTGAGACTCATTGCCTTCGCGCTCAATGACATAGACGTCATTCGCCCCTGTCTGCAGCACGTCTTTTATCGGGCCAAGGTAGTCTCCATCGACTGTAAACACTTTCAATCCGATGATCTCATCGAGATAAAATGCATTTTCCGGCAGAGTTACCCGTTCCGACAGAGGAATCTCAAGTAGTGAACCAATCAGTTCTTCTGCAGCTTCCACTGTACTCACGCCGTTTAGGAAAACCACCCAATAACGGCCATTAACAAAGGCATCGACAACCGGATACGGCGTCCGCTGGCCCTTTATCTGAACAAAGAGACGGCGAAGATCCTTTACCCGGTCCGGGAAATCACTAAAAGGGAGAACCTTTAACCCGCCCCGGATTCCGTGGGTATTGATTACCTTCCCAATGGTGGCCATCTGGTCCACAAGATCACCTCTACTGAACGATATCAACCAAAACCCGTTTCTTTTCGTTCACTGCGGCAGCGTTAACTACAGTGCGAATTGCTTTGGCAATCCGACCCTGCTTACCGATAACCTTGCCCATATCCTCAGGAGCTACCCGAAGCTCAAGGGTAATTGCATAGTTATCTTCAAGCCGCTCCACAGATACCTGCTCCGGCTGATCTACCAGGGCTTTAGCGATGAATTCAACCAAATCCTTCAACTTTCATCACCGTCCGTTAACTATTTGCTGATACCTGCCTTGACCATCAGTGACTTCACTCTATCAGAGGGCTGTGCGCCTTTCTGAATCCACTCTACTGCCTTCTCACCGTCAATCTTCAACGTAGTGGGATCGGTAGTGGGGTTATAGTAACCGATTTCCTCAATAAAAGCACCATCACGGGGTGAGCGGGAGTCCGCCACCACAATACGATAGAACGGGCGCTTCTTGGCTCCAACCCTTTTTAAACGAATTCTTACTGCCATGCTCTTTCACCTCCTTTACATAAATGGAAATTTCCCTTTTCCTTTAAACTTGCCTTTTTCCATCTTACCAAGTTGTTTCATCATTTTTTGCATCATATCAAACTGCTTCAGCAGATTGTTAACATCCTGTACTTTCGTGCCGCTGCCGGCAGCTATTCGTTTGCGACGACTGCTGTTAATAATCACCGGTTCCTGCCGCTCTTTTTTTGTCATGGATTTAATAATTGCTTCTACTCTTACGAATTGCTGTTCGTCTACCGACATACCTTTGAGCTTTTTGCCAAGGCCGCCCATGCCGGGCATCATTTCCATAATCTGATTTAGCGGGCCCATCTTTTTAATCTGCTGCAGTTGCTCAAGAAAATCATCCAGAGTAAACTGCTGGGTGCGAAGCTTTCTTTCCATCTCCTGCGCCTGCTTCTGATCAAAAGAAGACTGCGCTTTTTCAATCAGTGTAAGAACGTCACCCATTCCCAGAATCCGTGAGGACATGCGATCCGGGTGAAACGGCTCAAACGCATCGGTATTTTCACCAAGTCCGGCAAATTTTACGGGACAGCCGGTCACCGCCCGTACGGAGAGAGCCGCGCCGCCGCGGGTGTCACCGTCCAGCTTAGTCAACACCACACCGGTCAGCCCCAACTTATCACGGAAGGATTGAGCCACATTAACGGCATCCTGGCCTGTCATCGCATCAACCACAAGAAGTATCTCATGGGGGGATACGGCTTTTTCCATCCGCCCCAGTTCATTCATCAGTTCTTCGTCAATATGCAGGCGGCCGGCTGTATCAATAATGAGGTAATCATGCCTGTTCTTTTTTGCCAGTTCCAGTGCTGCTTTTGCCGTGGATGCCGGGTCCTGTTCCCCCATCTGAAAGACGGGTACATCCAGTTGCTCTCCCAACACCTGCAACTGTTTAATCGCCGCGGGGCGATAGATATCAGCAGCCACCAAAAGCGGTGTATGATTCTTCTTCTTTAACAAGTGGGCCAGTTTGGCAGAAGACGTCGTTTTACCTGATCCCTGCAAGCCTACCATCATTACAATGGTTGGTGGGCTGGAAGCCTGGTTCAGCTTGGCCACCGATTCACCCATCAGTCTGGTTAGCTCATCATTAACAATCTTAATAACCTGCTGACCAGGCGTCAAACTCTCCAGCACTTCTTTGCCAAGACAGCGCTCTTTTACTTTGGCAACAAAGTCTTTCACAACTTTAAAGTTGACGTCAGCTTCCAAAAGAGCAAGCCGGACTTCGCGCAGCGCGGCATCCACATCTTTTTCCGTAAGTTTTCCTTTTCCTTTTAGCTTACGCAGCGTTTCCTGCAGCTTATTAGAAAGGTTTTCAAAAACCATGTTTTTCCCTCCACAGAGGTTAGTCTAACAGTTGTTCCACCAGCGCCAGTGCTTCACGACGACCTATATCTGAAATGTGATCATCAACGAGGATATCCCTTAACCGTTGCAGCACTATCTCCTGGGCGGCGAAGCGTCCAACCAGTCCCAAACGGCTCTCAGCCCGCTCCAATGTGCGCACAGCCCGCTTGAGCAGGTCATGGACTCCCTGCCTGGAAATACCACTCTGTTCAGCAATCTCTGCCAGACTCAAGTCATTTTGGTAGTACAGTTCCAGATACTCCCGCTGTTTTTGCGTAAGCAAACTGCCGTAAAAATCATAGAGTAAATTAATTCGCGTGGTATCCTCAAGCATTGTATCACATCCAAAAAAGACTGTAAAGCAAATTTACTTTACAGTCCCTATTTTACCTTAAAATATCTCCCCACGCAAGTAAAGTCTTGGGGTCAGGTTTGCAATTGATCTAACTCCGGCCTTCACCTTTTGCTGACAGTTAGATCAAAGCAAACCTGACCCCTAAGCTAAAGATCAATTGTTAAACTGACCCCGGGTTAGTCTTGGGTGAAGAGGCCGTCTACGTATTCCCGGGGGTCGAAGGGTTGGAGGTCGTCGGATTTTTCTCCGACGCCGATGAATTTTACCGGCACTTTCAGAGCCCGGGCGACGGCGATTACGATGCCGCCTTTGGCCGTGCCGTCCAATTTGGTGAGTACAACGCCGGTTAGCGGTGCAGCCTCGTTAAAGACTTTAGCCTGGGCCAGTGCGTTCTGGCCAGTGGTGGCGTCCAGAACAAGCAACACCTCGTGGGGTGCGCCGGGCATTGCTTTCTCCACCACCCGATGAACTTTTTTTAGTTCATTCATCAGATTCGTTTTGTTATGGAGCCTGCCTGCAGTGTCACAAAGGACCGCATCGACGCCGCGGGCTTTGGCGGCGGAAATGGCATCAAAAAGCACGGCAGACGGATCGGCGCCTCCCTGGTGCTTAATCATTTCGCAGCCGGCCCGGTCGGCCCAGATTTCCAGTTGTTCACATGCTGCGGCGCGGAACGTATCTCCGGCAGCCAGGATAACTTTTTTCTTTTCCCGCTGGTAGCGGGCGGCCAGTTTGCCAATTGTCGTGGTCTTGCCCACACCGTTAACGCCGAGAACAAGGATCACAGCAGGTTTTTCTTCCACTTCTGCCAGCCCATATATTTCGGTACCGATAATGTCCAGAATTAACTCTTTTAGTAGTGTAACTACCTGGTCCCCTTCTTTGGCCTTTGTTTCCTTAACCTTCTGGCGCAGATTCTCCACCAGTTCCAGGGTTGTCTCTACACCTATGTCAGCTGATATCAATATCTCTTCCAATTCCTCATAGAACTGATCATCAAACATATTACGGGCAAACAGGCCGTCCATTCGACCCATAATCCCTGTCCGTGTTTTTTTCAGTCCTTCCTTAATCCGACTGAAGAAACCCATTGCTGTCATTCCTTTCTTTGATAGGGGCGTTTATTCCATAGGCTTGTCTTTATCTGCCTTTCTATACAGTTATCCGGCAGCCTCAGATGGTTCTTTTTCATCACGGAGTTTCACGGAAATAAGCTTAGATATGCCTGACTCCTCCATCGTAACCCCATAGAGGATATCAGCCTGCTCCATCGTTTTTTTACGATGCGAGATAATAATAAACTGGGTCTGACCCCGCAAGCTTTGCAGGAATTTATTAAATTTAGCCAGATTTGTTTCATCAAGGGCGGCTTCAATTTCATCAAGGACACAAAACGGTGTTGGTTTCACTTTTAGAAAGGCAAAAAGCAAGGCGATTGCCGTCAGCGCCTTCTCTCCGCCCGAGAGAAGTGACAGGTGCTGCAGCTTTTTCCCGGGAGGCTGGGCAATCATTTCAATCCCTGACTCGAGGGGGTTTTCCGGGTCGGTAAGGCGCAGATATGCACGCCCGCCGCCGAACAACTCCTTAAACACCACACCAAAGCTTTCGTTAATCACAGCAAAGGAAGTAGAAAACTTTTCTCCCATGCGACCGTCAATTTCCTGGATAATCCGCTGCAGGTCTTTTTCCCCTTCCTGCAAGTCTGCCCGCTGTACCGTTAAAAATTCCACCCGCTCAGCAACACGTTTATATTCGTCGATGGCGCCAAGGTTAACAGTTCCTAATGCCTGCATTTCTTCTTTTAAAGTTGAGATGCTTGCACGTACTGCTTCTCTGTCAGTGAGGGGCGCAGCAATTTTTTGGGCGTCTTCGAACTCCAGCTCCCAGCTCTCACGGAGCCGGGTAAGCACTGCATCTAATTCCGTTTCCACTTTACCACGGTCCACTTCCTGCCGGGCCATTCGCCGTTCCAGTGAAGTCAGTGTTTTTTCCTGTTGCCGCAATTCTTCCGTTTCCTCGCGAAACGCAGTCGTTGCTTCCCGCAGCGCTTTTTCCCGCTCCAGCAGCCCTGCCAGCATAATGCTGCGTTTTTCTTCCACAGCAGATACTTCTTCTTTTCCTTCTTCCAGAGTTCCCTGTAACACCAGGAGCGCAGTTTGCAGCTCTTTAATTTCCGTCTCTTTTCCGTGTCGCCGCCCTTTTAGCGCTGTCTGCTCATTACGCAGCCGCTCCATTTCTTCCTCAAGATGGCGTCGTTGTTGCTGTAGCGAGGCAAGACGCACCCTGTAATCTGTGTAACGCTCCCGCAGGCTTCGCTTTTCCTGCTCTCTGGCAGAGAGTACGCCGGATAATTTGGCTTGTTCATAACGGAGGTTTCGTTCCTGTTCCTGGTTACGTTCCCATTTATCTTTAACCGTAAGCATTGCAGCGGAACGGATTTCTTCCGCTTTGGACAGTTCTCCGGCCTCACGTGAAAACGCAGCTAACTCCTTGTCTAAAACTACAGCCTGTTCTTGTAAGAATCTATATTCATTCTGTTTTACGCTTTGTGTGACTTCAAGACTGCGTGCTTTTTCTTCGTATTCGGTCAGTTCTTTGTCTATTGCAGCCAGTTCGGTGTTAATTTCAGTTTGCTCTTTCTCGAAAGAAATAAGCCGTTCCCTTTGTTGGCTTTCTTCTTTCTTTAACGAATCGGCTTCTTTACGCCGGGAGAGAACACCGGCCGGCTTTTTCTCCGTACCACCTGTGATAGCGCCTCCTGGAAGAATAACGTCCCCTTCCAGGGAAACGACCCGCTCCCGGAACTGCAAAGACTTAGCTGCCGGAACAGTAGCGTTTAGATCACGGACAACATGCACCCTGGAAAGGAGTGATTCCACAATGGGTCGGAAGCGCGCAGAGGTATTGATTAAATCGGCAGCAACACCGATATAGCCCGGTTGTGAGCTTAATTCAGGTGGTACGTTTCTTCTGGGAGGTGAATCAATTAAATTCAATGGTAAAAAGGTGGCCCGCCCTCCCTTTATCTTTTTTAAATATGTAATAGCCTCTTTGGCCACACTGTCATCCACAGCTATTAAATTTTGCAGAGCCGGCCCAAGGGCTGCCTCTACTGCACTCACATATTCTGGCGGAACATCTACCATGTCAGCCACTGTTCCCAAAACACCGGGGAAAATATTGTTATCCTGCTTTTTGGCGGCTAACACAGTTTTTACGCCGTGAAAATAACCGGACATGGCCTCGTCTAACTCACTGAGAAGCCGAATACGGCTTAGAATATCACTGAGTTTTTTTTCCCCGGCATCTCGCTTGGCGGCTAATGCGGACTGAGTCTGAATGAAACGGTTACGCTGCTCCCTGAGTTCGACTTGCTGTTGGACGATACCGGTCAAAAGCTTTGCAAAGTCCTGTTCTTCTGCGTAAAGTCGTTCCGTCTTCTCACCAAGAACCAGACGAGCTTCTGCTTTCCCTGCTTCTTCTGTTTGCAGGCGGAGCAGTCGTGCAGTAAATTGTTCCGTTTCTATCTCCAATCTGTCCAAGTCATTCTGCAGACGCCGAGTCTCGGGCAGCAGAGCTTCCAGTTCCTCAGTACATGCATGGGAGCGAAGTGCTTCCGGCGAGGTATCCATAGCCGCCAGTTCCCGTTCAGCAGTGTTCAGGTTATCTCTGGCCTTATCTAGATTTATTTCCAGCTCTTTGAGTAACTCTGTAATTCGCCTGCATTCTGCTTCTAGCGCTTCATCCCCCGTATCCAGTTCTGCAAGTGCCAGATTCGCGTTGGCAGCCTGACGTTCTGTTCCGATTATTTTCTCTCTGGTTACAGCCATTTTCCCCTGCAACTTCTCCAGCTCTGCCGTACATTGCTGAGCGTCCCTTTGTACAAGGGTTACCGCCGATTGCTCTTCATCTAAAAATAACTGTTTATCAGTGAGTTGATTTTCAAGTTTACCAATAGCTGTTTGGCGCTCTAAGAGCTCATCGGCTGCTTTCAGGGCCTGTTGGTCTAAGTCGTACCAGCGTTCCCGCAGCTTAGAAGCATCATGTACAGACAGATCCACTTCCTGTTTCTTTAAGTCTCCCCGCAGGGTAAGAAACCGCTGTGCCGTCTTTGCCTGTCCGGATAGGGGTTCTAACTGAGCAGACAGTTCGTGGATAATATCACCGACGCGAAGCAGGTTTTCCGCCGTTTCAGCCAATCGCCGCTCGGCTTCCCGCTTACGGCTTTTATATTTAAGAATGCCTGCTGCTTCTTCAAAGATCTGACGTCTTTCCTCGGGACGGGCATTTAACAACTCGTCCACCCGACCTTGTCCCATAAAAGAATACGCTTCTTTGCCAATACCGGTATCCAGAAAAAGTTCGACGATATCTTTCAGTCGGCATGGCCGTTTATTCAGTAAGTACTCGCTTTCTCCGTTACGGTAAATTCGGCGGGTCACTGTAATCTCGCTGTAATCGATGCCAAGCATACCGTCACTGTGGTCCAGAGTAACAGAAACTTCCGCGAAACTCAGCGGTTTCCGGCTTGACGTTCCCCCGAAGATAATGTCGTCCATTCGTGTTCCCCGGAGATGACGGGCACTCTGTTCACCAAAGACCCACCGGATTGCGTCCGTAATATTACTTTTGCCGCAGCCGTTTGGACCAACGACTACAGTAATGCCTTCCGTCAACTGCAGTGATGTCTTATCCGCAAATGATTTAAATCCGTGCATATCCAAACGTTTGACAAACAAAACCGAGTCCCCCTATATAACGACAGAATAAAAAAAGCCGCAAAAATACCTGCTTGCATCCAAGCAGGTTTAAGATATCAACTTTATCGTGGTTCGACAATAAACCGGATAGCTGTTCTTTCTTCTGAATCGATGATGATTTCGGCAAATGCAGGGATTGTGATTAAGTCAATACCATTGGGCGCGACAAAGCCACGGCAAATGGCAATAGCCTTTACAGACTGGTTAACTGCACCGGCACCGACGGCCTGCACTTCTGCCTTTCCCTTTTCCCGGAGAACTGCTGCCAATGCACCTGCTACAGACTTGGGGTTGGAGCGTGAAGATACCTTCAGGACTTCCATGATACTTCTCCCCCTTCAAAAAGTTCATATAGAGCTGCGTTGGTAAACTGTAGGCTATTTTTCATATGTATTCGTGATAGGGGAAGAAAATCCTGCTATTGGTAAAATTATTTGTTTTTTATTAAACGCTCATATGCTACCCTTGCCGCCTCCTGCTCCGCTTCTTTTTTAGACCGGCCTTTTCCCTGGCCTAAAACCTCGCCGTTTAAAATAAACTGTGAGACGAACTCTTTGGAGTGATCCGGTCCCAGCTCGGACACAATTTGGTATTCCGGTGTAGTAGAGAGCTTCGCTTGGGTATACTCCTGCATCAACGTCTTATAGTCATGGCGCAGGCAACCATTAGCTATATCCGAAAGCATGTATGCAAACAGCTTATTTGTTACACGTTTAACTGTTTCAAAACCCAGATCGA
Source organism: Clostridiales bacterium (assembly GCA_018335855.1). Lineage (GTDB taxonomy): Bacteria > Bacillota > Dethiobacteria > Dethiobacterales > Dethiobacteraceae > UBA7523. The sequence continues at coordinate 49,674 of JAGXRM010000026.1, read as the reverse complement.
GATACACAGCACCCAGCAGAGCTTCAAAAGCATCTGCCAGTAAGGATGGACGCTTCCGGCCACCGCTGGCGGCTTCCCCCTTACCAAGGCGCAGGTATGCACCCAAGTCTAACTGAATCGCCAGATTGAAGAGGGAATCTTCGCAGACTAAACCTGCCCGGAACCGGGTCAGCTTGCCCTCGGGTAAATCAGGAAAACGAAGATACAGCTCTTCTGAAACTGCAAGTTCCAGTACTGCGTCTCCTAGAAACTCCAGCCGTTCATTATGTGCATGATTGCCCAGTCCATGCTCATGGGCATAGGATGAATGGGTGAGGGCCAGTTGGTACAGTTCAGTTGACTGTGGAGTAATATTTAATTTTTCCATAACCTGCATAATATCCTTTTTACCCATAAATCACCCTATGCGTTTACGCAGTATATTTTTTTAAGATGATGGATGCGTTTGTGCCGCCGAAACCAAACGAGTTAGACATGGCCACGGTGACAGCCCGCTCCCTAGCCTTGTTTGGCACATAGTCAAGATCGCATTCCGGATCAGGGTTTTCATAGTTAATTGTCGGCGGAATAATGCCAGTTTCAATAGTCAATGCACAAACAATAGCCTCCATACCACCGGCTGCACCCAGTAAGTGGCCTGTCATTGATTTAGTCGAACCGACAGCAAGCTTATACGCATGGTCACCGAAAACCTTTTTAATGGCGCTTGTTTCCGTCTTATCATTTAATTCGGTGGATGTACCGTGAGCATTGATATAGTCCATTTCTCCCAGCTCGATTCCGGCATCCCGTAGCGCAGATTCCATGCAACGACGCGCCCCTGACCCGTCAGGATCCGGAGCTGTTACATGGTAAGCGTCGGCGGAAAGGCCGTAACCGATTACCTCTGCATATATTTTGGCATTACGGGCTAATGCATGCTCTAACAGTTCCAGGACAACCACCCCTGCCCCTTCCCCCATCACGAATCCGTCACGGTCCCGGTCAAAAGGCCGGGAAGCATGATCCGGGTCATCATTACGGGTTGACATAGCACGCATCGCGCAAAAACCAGCAAATGCCACCGGGGTAAAAGAGGCTTCACTTCCTCCTGCCAGCATCACGTCAGCATCGCCCCGTTCTATTGCTTTTACGGCTTCTCCAATGGAGTGGGTACCTGTGGCACAAGCCGTAACGATGGTAGTATTGGGGCCTTTGAGACCAAATTCAATCGAAATATAGCCGGATGCCATATTGGCAATCAGCATGGTTACAAAAAAAGGGCTGACACGGCGCGGGCCTTTTTCTTTAAGGACCGCAATTTGGTCTTCAATCGTCTTAATACCGCCGATGCCAGATCCTACAGAAACACCGGCCCTCTCGCTGTCTAAAGCTGTCAAATCCATCTTGGCATCATCCAGGGCCAGACGAGCCGCTGCAACGGCAAAATGACAAAAGCGATCCATGCGACGGACTTCTTTTTTATCTATATAGTCCAGTGGGTCGAAGTCCTGCACTTCGGCGCCAATTTGTGTGGGGTAATCATCTACATTAAAATGAGACACCGGAACGATTCCCGATTTACCCGCGCACAGATTGGTCCAAAAACTTTCCTTGCCGGTTCCAACTGGCGTTACCATTCCCAAGCCTGTTACCACCACGCGTCGTTTCATTCTCTCACCTCATTTGCCTATCATATCAAGCCCGGCTTTTAAATAAGCCCTGCAGCATGCAGGGCTTATTTCGCGTTTTTTTTAAACATGGGCTTCTATGTACCGTACCACATCTCCCACGGTTTTAATATTTTCAACTTCCTCATCGGAGATTTCCAGGTTAAATTCTTCTTCAAGAGACATAACCAGTTCCACAATATCCAAAGAGTCTGCGTCCAGATCCTCAAAAGAGGTTTCCAAAGCAATATTGGCTTCTTCAGCACCTAGTTGTTCACTGATAAGTCCTTTAATTTTAGAAAAAACATCCACTCATGATTCACCTCCTCCCTTAGAATATACTAAGTAAAACAGGGCGAAATGTCAAATTAAATTTATCAGTGCATGACTAACCCGCCGTCGACTGCGATAACTTGCCCGGTGATATAATTTGCACCGACGCAGAGAAAAACGACTGTTTCGGCGATATCTTCCGGAGTCCCTGTCCGACCCAGCGGAATTTGGGACAACATAGCTTCTTTCAAATCGGGGGGAAGTACAGCAGTCATTTCCGTATCAATATAACCGGGAGCAATAGCATTCACAGTGATATTTCTGCCAGCCAATTCCCTGGCCAGGGATTTTGTTAATCCGATTATCCCTGCCTTGGCTGCCGCGTAATTTGCCTGTCCGCTGCCGCCGACAAGGCCAATCACCGAAGAAATATTGACAATCCGTCCGCCGGACTTCTGCTTAAGAAGCGGACGCATGGCTGCTTTTATGCAGTTAAACGCACCTGTGAGATTGGTATCCAACACAGACTGCCATTCTTCTGCTTTCATCCGTGCCACAATATTGTCGCGGGTTATGCCCGCATTATTAATTAGTATATCAATTTTTCCGAAATTATCAATAGCAGCCTTAATTAAACATTCGCAGGACTGTAGTTCAGCCACGTCAGCCTGGACAAGGATACCCCGACCGCCTGCCGCTTCTACCGCAAACAACGTTTCCTTAGCAGCCGCTTCATTTGCAGCATAGTTAATAACTACGTTTGCACCGTTTTTCGCCAGCTCCACCGCCACAGCCCGTCCTATTCCCCGGGAAGCACCGGTTACCACTGCTGTTTTATCTTTTAAAAACAAATTATTCCCCTCCCTGCTCCCGCAGCGCTGAAACCACTTTTTCCAATGTTTTCATATCTTCAACCTGTGCAACCCAAACGTCAGGATTAATCTTCTTCATTAAGCCGGTCAGTGATTTTCCCGGTCCTACTTCAATAAACGTGTCAAAACCGTCAGCGATTAGTTTCTCCATAGAGTCCTGCCATAAAACTGCATTGCTAACCTGACGGATTAACGCGTTACGAATGTCTTCAGGAGAATGAATGTATTGTGCGGTAACGTTAGCCACTACCGGAACGGCTGCCCGGGAAAGGGTCACCTTTTCCAGTTCTGCAGCAAGGAGAGGCTCTACGCCTCTTAATAAACTGCAGTGGAAGGAAACACTGACGGGGAGCTCAATCGTTCGCTTTGCTCCCAACTCTTTAGCAATCTCACACGCTTTACGGATGGCCGGAATTTCTCCAGCAATCACAATTTGGTGGGGTGAATTATAGTTAGCAGGTTCCACCACCCCAGTAGAAGATGCTCGCCGACAGGCTTCGATGACTAATTCCCGGGCAAGGCCCATGATAGCTGCCATACCGCCCACTCCCGGGGGTACAGCTTCCTGCATGAAGCGCCCGCGTTTTTGTACCAACGGCAACGCATCGGTGAATGACATAGCTCCGGCTGAAATTAAAGCAGAATACTCACCCAAGCTCAACCCTGCTACCACATCTGGTTCCAAGCCGTGCTGTTCTAAAACTTTAAGACAGGCGATACTGGTAGCAAGAATGGCAGGCTGCGTTACTTCCGTCATCTTTAACTGATCCTCACTGCCTGTAAACATAATTTCAGTCAAAGGCATCCCGAGCACATCGTCGGCCATAGCAAATACCTGACGGGCCACTTCATAGTTGGCTGACATCTCTTGGCCCATGCCGATGTATTGGGAACCCTGACCAGGGAAAATAAAGACGATTTTGCCCATAGCGCTCACCTCTGCATTAACAAAATTTTTCTTTTAACTTACTGATAACCTGTTTTGTCCCCTCAATAATATCAGCTATAATTGCTGCGGCAGGTTCTTCTTTTCTTACCATGGCCGCAGATTGCCCTGCCATGACTGAACCGTTCACAACATCGCCCTCACGGACGGCAGCGGCTAATTTGCCGGCACCAAACTGCTCCAATTGCTCCGGGGTGGCGCCTTCTTTTTCAAAACGTTCATACTCCCGGGCCAGTTTATTATACAGAACACGGACGGGGTGGCCGGTGGACCTGCCGGTAACGGCAGTATCTCTGTCCTTTGCTTTAATAACCTGTTTTTTATAGTTATCATGTACAGTACATTCATCGGCACAAATAAACCGGGTACCCAACTGAATTCCCTGTGCTCCCAGACAAAAGGCCGCCGCGGCGCCACGACCGTCAGCAATTCCGCCGGCAGCAATCACCGGCACTGAGACGGCGTCCACAATCTGCGGCACCAGCACCATCGTCGTCAAATCACCGATATGCCCTCCCGCTTCCATACCTTCCGCGATCATTGCATCAACACCCAATCTTTCCAGGCGCTTAGCCAGTGCTACAGACGATACCACCGGGATAACCTTAGTCCCTACTGCTTTAAACCGGTCTACGTATTTACCCGGGTTGCCAGCTCCTGTGGTAACCACACGAACTTCTTCACGGCAAAGCAGGTCTACCACCTCATCAACAAAAGGTGATAGTAGCATAATATTTACGCCAAAAGGTTTCTTGGTAAGTTGCTTTGCTTTCTTGATTTCCACTTCCAGCACTGCGGCCGGCGCGTTACCTGAGCCGATAATGCCAAGGCCTCCCGCTTCCGACACGGCAGCCGCCAGTTCCCCGGTAGCTACCCAAGCCATGCCCCCCTGAAGAATGGGCACCTCTATTCCCAGTATTTCACAAAGGCTGGTTTTTAATGCCATCTAGTTAGTCCTCCTTGTGCTAAAACCTTACAATAGCCGCGCCCCAGGTCAACCCTGCACCAAACCCTACCAATCCCAGTAAGTCACCACGTTTTATCCGTCCGGAACGTATGGCTTCATCTAGCGCTACTGGGATAGAAGCAGCCGACATGTTACCATACCGGTCAATATTAACGATAACTTTGTCCTCGGGGAGATCAAAGCGCTTGCGCGCCGCGTCAATAATTCTATGGTTCGCCTGATGGGGAACTAAGAAGTCTATATCCTCTTTACCCAGACCAATTCCCTCCAGCGCTTCTGCTGTCACTTCTCCCATGGCGCGGACCGCAAACTTAAATATTTCATTACCTGACATTTTTACATAGTGTTGGCGTGCTTCCACCGATTCCTGACAGGTCGGTATCTTTGCACCGCCTGCTGGAATGTACAACGTATGAGCTAAACTACCGTCTGAACCCAGCTTGCAGTTTAATATCCCTTGTCCTTCAGCCACAGGTCCGAGTACCACGGCGCCGGCACCGTCACCAAAGAGAATACACGTACTGCGGTCACTCCAGTCTAAAATCCGGGAGAGAACTTCTGCACCAATGATTAATACACGTCGGTAAACGCATGCTTTTACGAATTGGCTGCCGACAGACAAGCCGTAGATAAAGCCGGTGCAACCTGCATTGATATCAAATGCTGCCGCATTCACTGCCCCCAGCTTCGCCTGAACGTAGCATGCCGTGGCCGGCAAGGGAACGTCGGGGGTAACGGTAGCAACAACAATCAGGTCGATTTCTTCAACCCCAACTCCGGCATCGGCCATTGCAGCCTGGGCAGCTTTAGTAGCCAAATCCGATGTGGTAATACCTTCTTCTGCAACGCGTCGCTCACAAATACCTGTCCTGGTGCGAATCCACTCGTCGTTGGTATCCACAGTTTTCTCCAGATCCAAATTTGTTACTATATTGGCTGGCAGGGCAGACCCAACACCCAGTATACCGACTCCATGCAGGTTCATACGGGAACATCCTTTCTGTTCGGCATGATGTTAAACCGTTGCTAATTGACTTCTTCCGCAGTAAGTTGGCTGCGAATTTGCTCATTAACATTCTGCCGTGCGTAAGGATACGCTTGCCGGACAATGGCAGTATGTATAGCACGGGCTTTTGATGACCCATGGCTCTTAATACAGATGCCATCCACTCCCAACAAAGGAGCACCGCCATATTCAGCATAATCCAGCTTCGTCTTTAATGCCCGAAGTTGTGGTAAAAGCAAAGCTGCACCCAGTTTACTCCGTGTGTTGGCAGTAAACGCTTCCTGTAAAGCGGCAAAAATACCCAGAGACATCCCTTCCACCGACTTTAAAAGAATATTACCTACAAATCCGTCGCAAACAACAACATCCGCCACGCCAGCGAAAATATCCCTGGCCTCCACATTTCCGGTAAAGCCATCCATGGTGTCCTTTAACCGTTCAAATGCCTTTTTTGTCTGTTCGTTACCTTTATTGTCCTCAGTACCTACATTGAGCAGGCCTACAAAAGGCCGGGGCTTTGCTAACACTTCCCTGGCATATATGCTACCCATCAATGCGTACTGAACGAGTTGCTCTGCTTTGGCGTCCATATTGGCACCCACATCCAAAAGTACTACATTACTACCATTAAAGGTGGGAATTACAATCGTTAAAGCGGGACGCTCTATTCCCGAAATTCTGCCAAACATGAGTAAACTGCCTGCCATGAGAGCTCCGGTGTTTCCAGCCGATACAACCGCATCAGCTTCACCGTCTTTAACCATTCGGACCGCTGTAATCATCGATGAATCTTTCTTGCGTCGTACCGCAAGTACAGGTGCTTCATCTGCCGTTATGATGTCGGGGGCATGAATAATTCTAACCCTGCCCTTTGGAAAGGAACGGCCGGCAAGGGACTTCTCTAGAATTTCCTTAGGACCGACCAATAGCATCTCCAAGTCAGCGACTTCAGCAACGGCGGATAGCCCACCCTTAACGACCTCATCGGGAGCATGGTCACCCCCCATGGTATCAAGCGCTATGCGGATCACAAGGATCACCTCACCGTTTTTTTGCCACAGGCAAGTGTTTCCTGTGGCAAGATTTACCCGGATAACAAAAACCCTCCTTCTCAGGAGAGTAATGTATGATAAACACTCAATTTAAAAGCTATTCTGTTTCTACTGCTTCTCTTCCTTTGTAATAACCGCAATGAACACATACCCGATGGGGTAATTTAGCTTCATGACACTGCGGGCAGGAAACCAAGCCAGGGACGGCCAATTTCCAATGAGTTCTCCGTTTATGCTTTCTCTGCTTGGACGTTTTCCGCTTAGGAACCGCCATATTTACACCTCCTCGTACTACTTTCAGGCTAATTTACTTCTCTTCAAGCAACTTCTTGAGTACAGACAAACGATGATCCACTTCATCAATCAGGCAATCGCACTGTTTTTCATTCATATCACTCCCGCAGCGGGGGCAGAGTCCTTTACAGGCTTCATGGCACAATGGTTTTAACGGTAACCCGATAAAGTATGCTTCCCTTACCCAGTCGTCTATATCCAGCGTTGCCATATCGCCAGCCTGTACTTCGTCCGCAAACGTCTCAGCCAGCGGAAATACAAATGTTCGTAAACAGCGGCTACATCCAAGAGCTACCTTGGAGTGCAGGCTACCTTCCACATTGATCTTTCCATTGCTGTATGTTGCCAACAACTCAACAGTGAGGGGTTCAAGAAACTCTACTTCCTCATCAGTCAGATCAAGTTGCTCGGCAGCCGCAGTGAACGTATATGTTAACGTTTCACCGGGCATGTTTTTTAAGTCTTCAACAGAAATATGCATTGGAAAAGAATAGCACCTCGCTTGCGCTAAACTTTATTATATAGAGGATTAACTTTTTTGTCAACATTTTAAGGCACCCTTTACTTTCTTGCATTTACTCCCGATTTCTCTTGTTTTCTTATAAATTCTGCAGGAACTGCAGTGCTTCATCAAGTGTTCCGACTGGCACAAGAGTAATCCGCCGTGCTGCAGGTTGGGCATCCGCAAAGTTATCCAGCGGTACAAAGAAGAACTCCGCCCCCGCTTTTTCCGCTGCCGCCACTTTCTGACGAACTCCTCCGATTGATCCTACTTCTTCCTGTAAATTGATTGTCCCCGTACCGGCAATTTTCCGGCCCCCTGCGATATCTGTAGGATCTAACTGATTGAGGATCTCCAGGACAAACATCAATCCCGCTGAAGGGCCGGTAATCTCACCGGTTTCTATCTCAATCTCTTTGGGAAGCCTGGGCTGCCAGTTCAACGTATGTATCAGCACACGAATGGCCGCTTTATCAGGCTGTTCCGTATGACTGGTTGTGTCCACAATAACCGTCTCGTCCTGGCTGTCACGGATAATACGCAGTGTCACCGGATTACCGATAGGCCTGAGTTGCACCATCCTGATCAATTCTTCAGCCAGAAACACCGGTTCTCCGTCTACGCCTCTGATGATGTCACCGGCTTGCAAAATCCCTTTGGCGGGACTATCATCCCCCACTTCCACCACTTCCACTCCGTCACTTTCAATGGGAACTTCAAAACCCTGCCGGCGCAATGCAATAACCCTGGCCAGATTTTGACTCTCCTCCATCCATCGCTGCATCAACTGCTGGTATTCTTCTGGATCCATGCCGGGTGGAATCACCTGGCGCCGTTGCTGCAAATCCACATTTGGCGCCAGAACCGCGTACAACATAAGCACAGGAGACGCATGCTGCTGTGTTACTGTGACCAGGTAAAACGTACCGTTATCATCAACATCCCCGTTTTGCACAGTAACAAATTTAGACAAATCCTCGGCGGAGCCGGGCCTCACCAATAAGTACCCGGTTCTGGCAAATAAAATGGCAACAAGACCGCCGCCAATCAAAACTGCTATAAATAATTTACGAATCTGACGCATTCGGCTCATAACAGCCCTCTTTTCGTAGTAGTTCCATAACCTGTGGAAGCATGGCTAAAGCAGCGTCCTCTCCGGCACGAATAGCTTCTGCGGCACGATGGAAATGACCCGGGGCCACATTGCGTAATTGAGGATAAATAATCATATCTGCTTGCAATGTGTAGGTTTTGCACAAATCCCTGGACATAATGTCCAGGCACTGTGTAATGACATCAAGGATATGATTCGCTTTCCCACCGTCAAGGTAAATACCCACATCGACAGCAATAACCACATCAGCACCCAACTCACGGGCACTTTGTACTGGCACCCTCTCGACCACCGCTCCGTCAACTAACGTTCTCCCCCTATACTCCACCGGGCAGAAAACACCTGGTATTGCCGATGTAGCACGTACGGCCCTGGCAACAGGGCCGTCCTGTATTACTACTTTTTCCCCGCTGTTCAGGTCAGTGGCTACTACGGCCAGCGGTATTTTTAATTCTTTAAATGTAGCGCCACGGGTAAGCACTATCATAAACTGTTCAAGCTTGTCACCTGAGAATAAGCCTAAACGCGGAAAGGTCAAGTCAACCCAGTTGTTTCGCTGAGTATGACAGGCTAATCGCTCCATCATCCGCAGGCTCATGCCGGAACAATAAAAAGCACCGACTACACCCCCCATGCTGGTCCCGACAATCATATCAACCGGAACGCCTGCTTGCTCCAGTACCTTCAGAACGCCAATATGGGCAAAGCCCCGGGCAGCGCCGCCACCCAGAGCCAATGCCACTTTTTTCTGTCTCTGGTTCACTGTCAGACACTCCTAACCGGTATAATCCCCGGACTTTAACTATATATATTACTGTTGTGACACATTTTATACCGCTGGGGAGGCAAAATGAGGACGAAAACTGTCGTAAAAGACACAATTCCCGTATATTTCCTGGCGATACTTGCCGTATCGCTGACTGTGTCCATGGTTTTTTTTCCCGAGGATGCGTTCGCCGCTGCTGTTAAAGGCCTGGATGTCTGGTGGAATATCGTTTTTCCCGCCCTGCTCCCCTTCTTTATCGGTTCTGAGCTCCTCATGGGACTTGGCGTGGTGCACTTCATGGGTGTTCTGCTGGAGCCGCTGATGAGGCCGATCTTTAATGTGCCCGGCGAAGGCTCCTTTGTAATGTCGATGGGCCTGGCTTCCGGTTTTCCTATTGGATCCATATTAACCGCCCGTCTACGCCGTGAAGGTATGTGTACCAAGGTGGAAGGGGAACGGTTAATGAGTTTCACCAACACGGCCGACCCGCTGTTTATGTTCGGCGCTGTTGCCGTAGGAATGTTCGGCAATGCGCAGATAGGAGCAACCATTGCCGTGGCGCACTACCTCTCCAGTGTTTCTACCGGGATTCTGCTTCGCTTCTACGGCAGAAGTCAGCCTAATACCCCAGGGACATCATCCCGTACTCATATTTTCGTCAGAGCCTTAGACGCCCTATACATAGCCAGAAAAAAAGACGGACGGCCCATGGGACAACTGATGGGTGACGCGGTAACCAAGTCAGTAAACACACTGTTATTAATCGGCGGATTTATTATATTATTTGCCGTCATCATCCGCATTCTCACAGTGGTAGGCGTTGTTGCATTCTTTGCCAAGGGAATTATGATCCTGCTGGGGCCTCTTGGACTTGATCCGGCTCTTACACCATCACTGATTAGCGGCTTTTTCGAAGTAACCCTTGGCAGTCAGTTGGCAGGGCAGGCCGCTGAGGCCGTCCCCATGATACAGAAGGTTATGGTGGCCGGTGCTGTCATTGCCTGGAGCGGTCTCTCCGTCCACGCTCAGGTCGCCAGTATCATCAGTGACACAGATATGAAAATAACGCCTTTTATCGCCGCCCGCTTTGTTCACGCAGTGTTGGCCGCGGCGTATACATACCTTTTAATGGGCCCTCTGGCGCCCGCGATGTCCCGCTACAGTATTCCGGTATTCCAACATCTGCATCCGGGAACAGAACTTACATTTTGGGCACGGACGATGCAAATGAGTTCCCTGTTTCTGATCCTATGTACCACACTGATCGCTATTGGACTGACTGTAGCAATGTTCAGCAAAATCAAAATTGCTGGTTTTCGTCGCTAGGACTCTTCCCTTAACTTACGCATAATTATATTATAGACTTCGCAAGGGACCAGTTCTGATATATCTCCACCGTAAATACCGATTTCCTTGACAATACTGCTTGATAAAAAAGAAAAACGGTTATTTGTCATCATAAACATCGTCTCCAGCCTTGAGTCAAGCTTGCGGTTAATCAACGCCATTTGGAACTCAAATTCAAAGTCGCTCATGGCGCGCAATCCCTTGACGACAATGCTGGAGTTTTTTTGCTTTGCATAATCAATTAAGAGTCCCTCAAATGAGTCTACTTCCACATTAGGGTAACTTGTCACAATCATCTTCAACATTTCTACCCGTTCCCCAATAGAGAAAAGCGGTTGCTTTCTTGGATTCTCCAGTACGGAAACAATCACCTTGTCAAACACTCGGCTTGCCCGGTCAATAATGTCTTTGTGCCCATTGGTTACCGGGTCAAAGCTTCCCGGATAGATTGCTATCTTCATCTTTTGCTCCTCCGTCTTCCGGTGACACGCACACGCCAGCAGCGGCGGGCACTAAAAATGATAGCACGGTATCACCATATTTTTTTTCTCTGTTTATTACCCAGTCTTGAGTACACCACTCCTTGTCCTGCCGGTGATGTTCTACCACCAGCAACCCTTTTGGAACAAGAAGGTTGCCTGAGGCTATGCGGCACAGAGCCGTCCCAAGGTCTGGACTGTGGTAGGGCGGGTCAAGGAATATGATATTAAATCTCTCTTCATCCTTACCCAATCCCACTAATGAAATATCCACTTCCCGTTGGAAAACCCTGCCCCGTGCTTCCAATCCGGTCAACCGAAGATTCTCCTTAATTATTTTAACACAATGGCTGTTTTTTTCAATAAAAACACATGTAGCCGCCCCTCTGCTCAGCGCCTCTATCCCAATACCGCCGTTTCCGGCAAATACATCGAGAAAATGAGCACCGGGCAGTAACCCTGCCAAAATATTAAACAGCGACTCCTTAACGCGGTCCGCCGTAGGCCTTGTTTCATTTCCTTTCCGTGTTTTCAATGCCCGACCTCGCGCACTCCCGCCAATAACCCGCATTCATCATCACCTCACCAATCAACTGCAACCCGGGGACGGTTCTCATGTTGCAACTCTGCAAATCGGGGACGGTTCTCATGTTGCAACTCTGCAAATCGGGGACGGTTCTCATGTTGCAATCTCTAGCATATACCAATAATTTCCTCTTTTTTTGATGTATGAACCAGAGCAAAGCTGTCCATAATAGGATTACAACATATTCCCCATAAGCTCTTCCTCCGGTTTCTCCTCTCCCAACCCTTCGGGACTCCCCGCCCGAAGGGCTTTTTTTACTGCAACTCGGGGAAGGTCCCCGGGTTGCAATTCCCGACCACAATAGGATTACAATTATAAATTAGTATTCCCTTTTCGCTTTTATAAAGTTATTTCCTTTTTCTGCTCAAAATGAAAAACAACAACTCAGTGAATACAAAAAAAAGAAAAAGCGGAAGATATGTAAACTTCCGCTTTTTATATGGTATTATGTTACTTGGTCATTGTTCCACCGGCCATTTGACTTTCAGCCTGGGCGATCATCTTTCTAACCATCAATCCGCCCACATAACCGTTCTGACGAGAGGTCAGGTTACCTTTATCACCATTGTAATCAAGGCCTAATTCACTGGCTACTTCATTTTTAAATTGGTTCAGAGCCTGTTCAGCCCCGGAAACCAGGATTCTGTTACGTCCAGTTTGATTAACTTTGTTCGTTGCCAAGTAACTCACCTCCTTTTTAACTTGGTGTCTTTATTATTTCTCTTAACAGTGCTTATATACTTAGTATTGATTTCCTGAAGAATATATAATTCTCAGGAAAAAGAAAAAAATACCTGAGATATTCAGGTACTTTTTTACATTTATTTTTTTCACTTTCTATTCATATAAAACTGCAACGCCCAAAACTCCAGGACCGGTATGCGTACCGATTACCGCACCAATTTGCGCAACTACGCTCTCTTTAAAATTATATTTTTCATCGACTTTTTCTTTTAACTTAATGGCTTCGTCCAACGCATTACCATGCAAAATAACGACTTTGCCGTTAACCTCTCCGCCAGCCTCTTCTCCTAGTATCTCCACAAAACGCTGCATTAATTTAGAGCTTCCCCGAACTTTTTCCTTGGGAACAATTGCTCCGTCCTTCAACGTCAAGAGCGGTTTAACATGTAACATCCCACCAAGCAACGCTGCTGCCTTCCCTATGCGACCGTTTTTTTGCAGATATTCCAGCGTGTCTACACCAAAAAAGACTCTGCACTTGCTCAGTTGATTATAAACCTGAGCCATAATTTCTTCCTTTGTCTTCCCTTCTTTAGCAGCCCGGGCCGCTTCAATAACGACAAGACCCAGTGCCATAGAAGTTACTTTTGAATCCACAATCTCAATATCCTGGCCTTCCAGCATGGATTTGGCAATCGTAGCTGACTGATATGTTCCACTAAGATGTGCGGAAATATGTAGTGATATTATACTGTCGCCGTATTCCCCTACCCGCTTGTAAACTGCTTCAAAGTCAGCCGGTGACGGCTGAGAAGTACGGGGCATGATGTCGCTTTTCTTTAACTTTTCAAAAAAACTGTCCGAGTCCAGTTCAATCCAGTCCAAAAACTCCTCTTCTCCGAAATGTACCTTCAGGGGCACTACCGCAATATCCAGTTCTTCCACCAATCCTTGCGGTAAGTCCGCAGTACTGTCAGTAACAATTTTAACTGTCACTTATTCACTTCCTCTCTATTATTCTACTGAAACGATATAGTAATAAAAGGGCTGTCCCCCTTCATACATTTCCACGTCTTTACCATTGAAAAGCAGGAATAGCTCTTCCTGCAGGCGACCGGCGGTTTCTTTATCCACAGCCTCCCCGTAATATAAAGTAATAATCTCATCTTCATCTTTAACCATGGAAAACAGCAAATCCTTAACCGCTTTATTCACATCATTGGTAACGACAACAATATCATCCTCACTAATACCGATAATATCATTAATCTTAATTTTCTTGCCGTTATACTTACTGTCGCAAACAGCAAACGTCACTTGTCCCGATTTAATTTTTTTACGGGCCCTCTTCATACTGTCCACATTTTCATCTAAAGGAACGTCTGTGTTAAATGCCAGCATAGCTGCAATGCCCTGCGGAACCGAACGGGTCTTGATGACCCGAACCTCTTTATCACTTAGTTCCTGTACTTGCTTAGCCGCCAGAACGATGTTTTTATTATTAGGAAGAATGATCACTTCTTTTTGCGGCACTTCATTCACAGCCAGCAAGATATCTTCCGTACTGGGATTCATTGTCTGTCCGCCTTGGATCACTTTTGCCGTTCCCAGGCTCTCGAAAATTTTTCCCAGACCTTCACCCGCTGCAACGGCTACAACAGCCTGCCCACGCGACGCCCCAATCGGTTGTGGCACCTCAAATAGCAATTCTGCGTGCTGTTCCTTCATATTGTCAATCTTAATATTATGCAGGCTGCCGTATTCAACACACAATTCCAGAATCTGTCCGGGATGGTTCGTATGAATATGAATCTTAACCATTTTCTCATCACCGACGGCCAAGACTGAATCTCCCATATCACCAATCTTATCCCGGATACGGTCCGCATCCAAAGATTCTCCGCGGACCATTAACTCTGTACAATATGCATACAAAATATCCTCGGTCCGGAAAGCTTCTATCGGTTTAACAACATGTTCTTCGACCACTTCAGCTATTTGTGCCGGGATTTCTTCTCCCCTCAGAACAAGTAAAAATCCTTCGTATATATGTAGCAACCCTTTACCACCAGCGTCGACAACGCCCGCTTCCTTTAACACAGGAAGCATGTCCGGTGTTTTTTCAAGCACAATAGCAGCATGTCGGACTACATCTTCCATCATCGCGACAAAGCCGGCACCCTTGCTCACTGAGATTGCCGCAGCTTTAGCACTCTCTTTACCGATGGTCAGCATCGTCCCTTCCACCGGCTTCATCACTGCCCTGTAAGCAGTATTTACCCCATCCTGCATTGCTGCAGCAAATTCTTTTGGCCTGACATGATCCTTGCCCTCCAACCCTTTAGCAAATCCGCGGAATAACTGGGATAGTATTACCCCGGAGTTTCCCCTTGCACCGAGCAGAGAACCTGTCGCTAACGCACCGGCAACCGATGATACCGAGTCTTTATTTGCCTTCTGCATCTCGTTAAGAGCGGATCGCATTGTAAGACTCATATTGGTTCCTGTATCACCGTCAGGCACAGGAAAGGTGTTCATCGCGTTAATAACTTCTTTATTGTTATTAAGGAGGTGGGCGCCGGCAATTAACATTTTTTCAAGTTGAATACCTTCCAGTTGCTCCATGTCGCCCTCCTAATTATCGGCCACGCGTACTCCCTGCACGTGAATATTCACCTGGGTAACGGCCAGACCTGTCAGTTTCTCTAGTGTATACTTCACCTTTTCCATAACATTAACAGCCACTTCCGGTATCTTCGTACCGTAAGACACGATGATATGTAAATCTACAGTCACAGTATCATCTGTTAAGTGCACTTCCACACCCCGGCTTAAATTATCCCGCCCCAACAGTTCTGCAATACCGTCCTTAAGCTTACGCGAGGACATCCCTACAAGGCCATAACACTCCACGGCAGCCACACCGGCGAGGGTAGCAATTAACTCATCTGATATGACAACTTTACCAAGTTCATTGTCCATTTCATTTGTCATCAGTTTTCCCCCCCGCAGTCGTCATTGAACAATGCATTTAAATCCCTGAGGAGGCCCTCAAGGTCTGCGCCGTGCCTGCGAGCCCCTTGTTCAATACTTTCATCCATTACAGCCATGCAACCACCGCAGCTCATATCATACAATTTTAAGACACCCATCGCCTTCGGGTGAGATCGAATCGTTTCGAAAATTGTCAGTTCTTTAGTGATTCTCATTCCTGTTCCCCCTTAAATCGGGATTTTCCTGTGAATATTTATTCCATAAAACTATAAGGAATTCCTGCTTAAGCCAAATTATTTACTTGCAACGACATGTTCTGTATGTTAGAATTTAAAAAGTGATTTTTTTATGTTATGCTCATGTATCCCGCTTAATACAGCGGCTTATCGAGGAGGTGTAAAGTTTGGCCAGAAGATGTACTATATGCGGCAAAGGAACGGAAACAGGAAATGCCGTCAGTCACTCTAATATCAAAACAAGAAGAACCTGGAAAGCCAATGTCCAGAAAATCAAAGCTCTCGTGGACGGTGCACCCCGCAGGGTCGCCGTGTGTACCCGTTGCCTGAAAGCAGGCAAAGTTAAACGGGTCGTATAATACAATCTATTTTATACACAACAAAAAAAGCGCAGTGCGCTTTTTTTATTTTTGCCATATTCCAAAAAAGCCTTTTAATATTTTACCGATAACCTTCGGTACGCGTACGGTATAAAAGCGCATTCTTCTTCCCCCCTTAATAAATCCGCTGCATGCGAAACATCGCCCAGCCTGCCCAAATCAGACCAAAGCCTAACAACAAGACCCATAAGTATCCCGGCAGGGAATCGATGACGATGGCAATGCCTGCCACCGCCAGAGCCAGGCCGATAAATCTGCGGAGCAGAGCCATTACTCTGTACGACCGCAAATCATCACCCCTTCCTATGTACAATTACATTCCAGTATATGCACACTCTGCCGGTTTGGTGCAAATTAAGCCAACTCCAGGATTTTTAAACAAAACTCTACAGCCCGGACCAAATCATCCACCCGCTGAAACTCATCCAGCGTATGCACTTCCTCATTTCCCACAGCCAGATTTACCGCTGCAATACCTTTACCGTTAATAATATTGGCGTCACTACCACCTCCGGTAGACTGAATCTTTACGGTAAGACCGACTTCTTCTCCCGCCTTCTTCACCAAACGAAGCAAGTCATGGTCCTCCGCTACATGATATGCAGGATAAAGACGTTTTACGTCCAATTCCACACGACTATTTTCCTCCGCCGCCGCACGAATGAATTCTCCGGACATTTCTTCAGTAACCCGTATCAGTTTTTCTTCAACCAAACTTCTCGATTCACCACGAACTTCCACAAAATCCGGCACAATGTTTGTCGCTTTCCCGCCTTGTATTACCCCAATGTTCGCAGTTGTTTCTTCATCTAGACGTCCAATTTTCATCCGGCTAATTGCCTTTGACGCTGCAACAATAGCATTAACGCCTTTCTCCGGGGCCACTCCGGCATGGGCTGCCTTGCCATAAAATCTGGCAATAATCTCATCCTGGGCCGGCGCCTGGTTAATCACCGTCCCGGCTCTGCCGTTGCTATCCAGAACAATCGCCTTTTTTGCCTGCAAAGCCTGCTCATCAAAACCTTTTGCGCCGTATAAGCCGCCCTCCTCTGCTATGGTGAAAACAACTTCCACCCTCCCATGCGGCACATTATTATCCTTAACAACTGTCAGCATCTCTAAAATAGCAGCTAACCCCGAACCGTCATCGGCTCCTAAAATCGTCTTGCCATCACTCTTAACAATATCGCCTTCCCATACCGGCTGAATCCCCGTCCCAGGCGTTACCCGGTCCATATGAGCCAGAAACATCAGCGTTTCTTTATCCTCTGACCCTTCTAACACACCAATTACATTCCCCGCTTCCCCGCCATGCGCCTCCCCGGCCCGATCCTCTGTCACACTAAGTCCCAACTCACCCAGCTTCCCTTTCAAATAATCCGCCATTTTCCGTTCTTTCAATGTCCCGCTGTCCACCCGCACAATATCCATAAACCCATTCACCAAGCGCTCTTTATTAACCAATATTTACACCTCCAAGGTTTATCATTTCAAACATACTCTCATTTCTTTCCAACTATATATTTAACATTTCACTCCATTATCCTGCCCCATTTAATCACACAAAAAAACCACTCCAGAACAATCTTATTGACGTCAACGAGCTTGTCAGATAATATATTTGTATACAAACAATTCGCACGCAACCATAAAAAGGAGTTATCACATGGAGTTAAACACAACTGGCCCAGCTAAATATATTTGCTTTAAACTCAGCAAAGTGATGCGCAAGGTACAGAAGTATTATGAGAACAGGCTGGTTGCATTCGGCATCACACCTGTCCAATTTTACGTATTTAATGTCCTCTGGGAAAAGGACGGTTTAAAGTTTAAAGAGCTTGCAGAAAAAGTTAATATGGACGGAGCTACTCTGACCGGCATCCTTGATCGAATGGAACGTTCCGGCTTTGTGAAACGACAAGATGATCCGGAAGACCGCCGTTCGCTGCTGGTTTACTTAACAGCAAAATCAAAAAGCCAGGGGCAGGAAATGGTTCGCCTGGCCGATGGCTTCGATGATGATGTTCGTCAACAGATACCTGAAGCAGAATTTATCACTTTTTTAAAGGTGCTCGATGATCTTTACGACTCAGAGCTATAGAGTCAAAAATATATAGAAACGGAGGAGAAACGAATGCAAGAGAAAATCAAAAAGTTCATCCTGGACATGGGGGTTGATGATGCGGGAATTGCCTCCATCGAAGACTACAACAGTCCCAATTCACCACAATTGCAGAGCTTGTTTCCCGATGTCCGTTCCCTGGTTGTCATGGCCTACAATGAGTTAGATAACTGTGAAAGCAACAACCCGCAAATTGCCTTTAACGGCCGCCTGGACATTATGGAGTTTGCCCGCTCATGCAACTACAAACTGGCCCGTTTTTTAAAAAAAGAATTCAATGCCAAAGTCATGACTGTACCCCTTTCCTATCCTCTGGAGATGAGCTATAAGACAAAAGGATGTATCGGCGATGTCTCCCTCCGCCATGCGGCCAGTGCCGCAGGACTAGGCAGCTTCGGACGGCACAACCTCATAATTCATCCCAAGCTGGGAAGCCGCGTTGTTTTCTCCGCTGTCATGACAGATATGGACTTACCCTCAGACCACCCGGCAGAACATTTATGTGCAGATTGCAACCTGTGCGTCGATAACTGTCCCGGTAACGCACTAGAAGCAGAAGGCAAAACACATCTGGGACGCTGCCTCAAAAATAGCCAGCCGTACGGCATCGGTAGCAATATCGGCTTTTGGACAAAACTTGTCGACAGCCCTCCTGAAGAACAAAAAAAGATGCTCTCCGGCGAAGAATACTGGAAACTCTACCAATCCGGTTTCATCGGCTTTCAGTACTTTTGCTTCAAGTGCATGGCCTCTTGCCCCTTAGGAGGTCATCATGAATAAAAAAAAGTTACTGCAGATAATGACTGAAACAGCATTAACCTCCACAGGAAATACCTTTAAAAACACATATCGTTTTTATGATCCGCCCATCATTGGCTTTGCCGACGCCGATGACCAGCTGTTTCAGGAAATGAAAAAAGATGAAATTATCGGAGACATCTACCGGCTACCCAAAGAGTGGTTGCCGGAAGCCACAACCGTAATTTCCTACTTCCTTCCCTTTACTACTGAAGTAAGACACTCCAATCACGAACCTGGACTCGCATCCATTGAGTGGCTCCACGCTCGGTTTCCCGGCGAAGAATTCAACAATCAAATGCGTAGAATCGTCATCAAAGAACTGGAAAACGCCGGCGGCAAAGCCCTGGCCCCCATGCTTGAGCCAGAAATGGTTATCGACTATAATATTTATGCCAGCAACTGGTCTGAGCGCCACGCCGCCTACATCGCCGGACTCGGCACCTTCAGCCTAAACGCCGCCCTAATTACCGAGAAAGGCATGTCAGGCCGTTTCGGCAGTGTTATTACAAACCTCAAGTTTGACCCGACCCCCCGCAGTTACTCTCACCCCTTTGCCCACTGCCCACAAACCAATGATGGCAAATGCGGCGCTTGTATTCAACGCTGCCCCGTAAACGCCATAACCAAAGAAGGCAAGGATAAAGCCAAATGCCACTACTATTTATTTACGGATAATCCTCTACAAGACACAAACAAAGAATTCGGCTACCCGTACAGTGCCTGCGGCAAATGCCAAAGCAACGTCCCCTGTGAGAGCAGCATACCCGGAGAACGCTTTTATCCAAAATCCAACTCTTGAAAACCACATTAGAATATGGTATGATACTCTTTGCCTAAATAACATGCCGAAGTGGCGGAATTGGCAGACGCACTTGACTCAAAATCAAGCGATC
This sequence comes from Clostridiales bacterium, assembly GCA_018335855.1. Classification (GTDB taxonomy): domain Bacteria; phylum Bacillota; class Dethiobacteria; order Dethiobacterales; family Dethiobacteraceae; genus UBA7523. Next base: position 29,711 of record JAGXRM010000026.1, on the reverse strand, counting down.
TCTGATTGTGCCGGTTCGAGTCCGGCCTTCGGCACCATCTTATAAACACAGTAACCACAGGCGTTTATGGCCTGTGGTTACTTTTTTATACCTTGACTAAAATCACTGCGGAGTACATTTTGACTAAAATTTTGACTAAAATACTTCAATCAATGGTGTATATTCCCCTGTTATCACATAGAACGGTATAGCATTAAATTGCAATGATCCCTTTTTGCCCGTAGCTGCTTTAGCCTCACCAGTACCTACTTAAGGCATGCATCGAGTAAGTGGGGAATTGAACCCACCACGGACGGATCAACGAGCAAAGTTATTCTGCACTGCTGAGAATTCAGGTTGTTTTCGGCAAAAAGGCTTGAACCCCTAACATGCTGATTACGATATGGGACGTGTATCAGCTTTAAAGATATGGTTATTGTGGCGTGTAAACCAATGTACTCCGGACTGCAGGATGCCGGTAAATTTTCCTTTTTGATAGCGAATTCCTCGCTCATACTCAAAAATAATAACCCGCTCAAATACATGTTATTGGCTTTTTATGGTCGGAGCGACAGGATTTGTACCTGCGACCTCTTGACCCCAGTTACAATAAGCGAGTATTATTATGGGTGTTTAAGGTCTGTAAAGTGTTATGATATAGAGACTCTTAAGACTTATTGTGTTTTAGCGTCTTTTCTAAAATCATCCTGTATTTTTGAGTACAAGGCGGGAATAAGAAGATGCACAATTCGTTTTTATTACACTAATCTTAATCAATACGTTATTTCAATACATTATAAAGTGAGTTAAGCAGGACGCTGTTTGGGTCATGGCTTAATTCCCACATCATCGCGCCGGCCAGGCCGTTGTTTCTGATATATTCCGCTTTCAGTCTCATAGAATGTTCATCCTCATAGCTGATGAATGTTGAACCGTTAAAGAGCCATGGGACCATTGCTTCTGAATGAAAGTACCGAACAAAACCATTTCTGTTCAGGAAGTTAGCGTTGATATCAGCATAACTGACGGGTGATCCGCCTGAAAAAAGCTGATACAGTCCACGATTAGCGTTCGTTACTCCGTCATATCTGCGCCCATAGAAAGGCACCCCCATGACCAGTTTTTCTTTGGGAAAACCGGCGTTTATCCAGGCGTTAACACCCTGATCCACGCTCCACCTGTGATGAGGCAAAGACTCGCTTGTAGCATATAACGGAGCATTAAAACCGGTGAAACTGTCCCAGCTCCCATAAATATCATAGGTCATGATATTGGCAAAGTCCAGGTAACGATGAAGTTTGCCAAGTTCCGTATTGTTTACAAAACTGGAATGAGCTCCGCCGGCGATGGTCAGAAGGTATGTATTTCCATCAATGGCGCTCTGGGCATCAAGACGTTCCCGAATTTTTTGCAGCAGCAGGGTAAAGTTTTGTTTGTCTGCCGCTCTTCTGATATTTGAGGGCAATCCCCCACTCACGGGATACTCCCAATCCAGGTCAACACCATCGAACCCATGCCTTAAAATGAAATCCACAGCACTTTTGGCAAACGCGGTTCTGGATGCATCAGTCAGAGCCACGTCGGAAAACCTGCCCGACCAGGTCCATCCTCCAACGGATATCAACGTTTTAAGACCGGGATATTTTTGCTTCAGTTCATTAAGTTTTGTGAAGTTAACTGGATCTATCTGCGGATCTCCCATAGTGATTCTGAGATTGCTGTCGATGTTGGCAAAAGCATAATTTATATGGGTCAGCTTGCCAGCATCCATTTTATCCGGGGTAAACTCCCCGTATGCTGCCCAGGAAGGATAATACCCGACCATTTTTTCCCCGTCATCAGGTGCTGTAAATCTCGCAGACACCCAACCGGTAGAGCCATTAAACCTTACCAACAGCCATCCGTTTTCCTCCATCAGCACCCGCAGATGCGTGCCCCTGACCAGGGTATCTATTCTGAAAAAACCTGTTCCCGGGCCGGTACGGATGTTCAGGCCCTCTACCGTAGTCCAGACAGTGCCCGTCCCCTGGAGAGAGACAGAACCCCTGGCCCCGGGATTGGATGTATGGCTGCCGGCCACCCAACCGGTTGCACCATTGGATTTACGGGAAAGGAGCCAACCGTTTTCTGCTGCAAGTACGGTTAACCCTGTTCCCCGAGCCAGCCGTTCATGAGACCAGAAATGCGTCCCCGGTCCAACACGAAAACTAAGGTCGGCAGTATTTACTGTCACACTGTTTCCTGAGGTGTCTCCTCCACTGCCTCCGCTAAGACTGCTAACATGATTCTCGGACACCCAGCCTGTCGAGCCGGAAGAAAGGCGAACCAGAAACCATCCTCTCTCTTCTGTCAAAACTCTGAGCTGAGTACCTGAAGCTAACCTGTCAATACTCTGGTATGAAGTACCAGGACCGGTACGGATATTGAGACCATTGGTAGTAACCAACACAGTACCCCTACCGGTTAAAGATATCGGGCCAATAGCCCCGGGATTGGAAGAAAACTGTCCTGAAACCCAACCTGTAGTACCGTCAGTTTTCCTTACGAGAAACCAACCGTTTTCAACAGTAAGTACCGATAACCTAGTTCCCTGCCCCAGTCTTTCCAGAGAAAGAAACGGCGTTCCGGGACCGATACGGAAGTTAAGATTAGAAACCGTTGTATTTATCTGAGGAAATTGAGAAGCAGCTACCGGCAACCCGGTAAAGACAATACTACATAGTAACGTTATCATAACTATGTAAGCCGCAACTTTTCTTAACATATCATCCATCCTTTTCATCAACTGTTTTGTTCATTACATATTAAAATTGCAAATTCATTCGATACTTTCGCTAATGAAACCATGTTTGACATCACAACAATGATAGTCGCTGTTAAGAGCTATCTATTTATTTGCATACTGAGATTAACCTTACGGTTAGAATAATTCCTCCTTTTCAGCAAACAAGAATATTCTACGCATCCTTTTTGCCTTATAGTTTTATGTCTACTAGATTATAATAGGGTGGATAACGTTTAATCAATCTACTATAAGGGCCTTATTTGATGCTTAAAAGCCAACTTTAATCAATACCTTATAACTAGTAAATAATGCTGCACCTAATGAGAACTTAGACCCTCATGGAAATGGAATGGCCTAATTTACTTTTACTGGAACAAAGTGAGACAACCGGGGACGGTTCTCTGCTGTCTCACTTTTTCAAAGATTTGCCTCCGCCTTCCTTTATACTCGACTTCACGATGGACGCGCTTAGCCTTGGCTATACACTTCCCACTAACGGGCTTGTTCGGGACTGCCACCCATTAGACTGTACCCATGGGCGCACCAATAAGGACGGTACTCGATAACCGAATCGAATACCGTCCTTACAATCAAAAAAGATGACAGAGAGCCTTTAGTTTCAGGGTTCTGGCCATAAAGACAGAACTTTCCAAGATGTATTTTACAGGTGAAACAGGTTGGTTGGTTGAATAATGCTATTCACAATAAATGTGTCTCTAAGTTAGCAACAAGATAGTCCTAGGTCAAGAGGTGTATTATGTATAAAAAAATTATTATCGTACTTGGTATCCTGGTTCTCGTTACAACTTTTCTTTTAGACCTTCAAGTAGGAGATTCGATGGCTAGCGAAATAAGTTTTGGTGCTATTAAAGTTCCCGCAACCATGGTTTGGGTTCAACCCGGGCAATTAAGGGATTATGACTCCCTAATTTTATCTGAGAATAATAACCCCAGAGCATGGGCGAATGGAATGAACTCTGCAATGCGGCAGTGGTTAGTTGGTAAAGTTGAGACCATGCTCCTGTTTGGAGAACAGGTTATTATCCTTGAGCAACGGGGTGACTGGATTAAAATAGCGGCTGTTAATCATAGAACAGTAAAAAATTCATATGGCTATCCTGGATGGGTTCCTAGTCATCATGTTATAACGAATGACGCATACATAAAAAATATGCGTAGTGCACCGCTTGTGGCGGTTCATAAACCTTTCTCTTTCATATATTCAGATATGGCTTTAACGAAAAAAATCCAAGAAACAAGTTATATGGTGACATTGCCCCTCATTGCGGAAAATAATAATATTGTTACCGTCAGCCTTCCAGATGGTAATGTAGGTTATATATCTCGCAGTGATGTGAAGAAAATTCAAGAACTGTCATTTTCCAAGACTGGAATCGTAGAAGAATCTTTGAAGTTTCAAGGCCTGGGCTATATCTGGGGAGGAACCGCTGCCTATGGATATGACTGCTCTGGGTTCACTTTACGGCTCTATCAATCACAGGGAATTAATATATCACGGGATGCTAGCGAACAATTTAACGAGGGTATGCCAGTCAATAAAAATGACTTGTTACCTGGAGATTTGGTCTTTTTTCATAATGGAAGTAGGATTTACCATGTTGGCTTGTATATTGGTGATGGGACAATGATTCACGCACCCAATAGCAGTTCTGAGATAAAATTCGATTCGATTACCGAAGGAAACTATGCAAGTAACTATTGGGGAGCGCGCCGGTATGCACAGGAAACTGTAGAAACTATTCGTACTTTGCCTCCGGACTCTGACAGCGAAGTTATTTCCGCACCTAAAATGCCCGTTACTGAACCATCACCCATTGAGGAAAAAGTCTCTGATATACAACCGAATACTGGTACAGATCGTGAGGAAACTATTGCTGGTAATAAAGTTAAGGTTGAAGAGATTGTAGTCAGACATGATCCTCCAGCGAGCGAAGATGAGATTGTAAAAAGCGATGATACAGTGAACGATGATAAAAGTACTTTTACGGAAAACATTCCAGAAGATACAATAGAAAGCAACTTCGATGAAATAGAGATATTGGGCACATCCAGTGATATTGATAGTAAACCTATTGTCTCTACTTCTACAAATAACGCCCTACCCCTTATCATAGCTATACTTCTGCTGATAATTGCAGTCCTCCGTAAAGTACGTAATAGAATAGAATAGAACACGACGCGGAGATCAATTTTCTTGAATTCTGTTCAAATTAACTATCTTCCAATCTGAAGTACACAAAGTGCATTCTAGTGGGTAGGTTATGCTAACATAAAAACACCGCTCAGCTAAGATAATGATGCTGGCGGTATTTTTGTTGTTAACAGAGCGGTACGGGCTTTTAGAAAATGGCTCTCTCCAAAAGGAAAGAGTCAGTACGCTTATTATCTTATAGGGGATAGCAATCCGGGGTGTTAGCGAAAGGACTTGAGCCTCTAACAGTAGCGCATTGCAATAACAAAATATACCTATTTTTAAAGAAAAATGCAAAAAGTTATGAAATAAGGCAACATATTACATTACACAAAAAATTTACAACATGCCTTCACCTATTTGACTCAATACATTGGCACTGTAACTATCCAAGACGGTGACAGCTCAATACCAAGGGTCGCACTAGAACATTAAGTGGCGAAAGAGCCTTTTTGTTAGCTTTCAATTGTAATGCAATTATTTGCTACATAGCTGATGAGTATACAATATGACCCTTGTCCAAAATATCCTTGAGAAATCCACTGATATCTTCACCTTGTTCGATTAGTACAGGTTCGATACGGAAATCGATTGTACGGCGAAGTTTAAATAATCTGGCATGTGTATCTAAATAATCACCTTCTAACTTTTCTACGATAACGGCTATGTCAATATCTGAGTTCGGGCCTGCTGAATTTTTTGCATACGATCCATACAACACTACCTGCTTTACAGGCATATGTTTACTAACCAATTCAGAGTACTTTTTCGCTAAGGTTATAACTGAGTCTTTATCCATTGCGATAGCTCCTTTGTCTTTCTAATCAATTCCTCGCATCTTGCTTGATTTAAAGACTTAAGTACCGTATCCTTAACCGTAGGATACCGCGCTTCAATATTTAGAGGCTCCAATGTATCTAAAAAATCCTTCTGCTCCTCATTTAATATGTCATAAATTTTAGCCTGGATAGCCAAGCGAGACAGGTTGTGAGTATATGGTGGTGTATCATTTAGAGCATTTACAAAATATCCTTTAAGGAGCTTTTCTATCGTCTGATGACACATAAACCCCACATACAGATATCTTTTAGTTATCAACATCGCTTCTGCGGTTTCCAAATCATACTCGGCTATATCGACCCAGTATGAAACTCCTCTATCAAAACTATCCACTAGAGGCACCCCCCAGAATTATTTTCTAATAGGTAAACTTGTGGTTCATTTATTGTGTGCATTTTTGTGTGCCAACTCAGCCTATAGAGACCACACTCAGATAAACTCCCATAATTTACTATATCATAATAACCTTAGAACTACAAGTCTCACTGACACTGATAGGAGCTTCATTTTACCTCTTGGTTTGCTAATAGATGGGTGGAATTTACTTTTGCAATTCACGTTATCACAGTTTAAACACAAAGTAAGAAGTAATGTTTTGACGTCATAATGCTATAATGGAAGCCAAGAGGTGATTTCTTAATGAGTGAAGCCACCAAGCGTTCCACAGTGTATTTCAAGCCGGAAATCTACAGAGCTTTGCGTTTGAAAGCGGCTGTGACGAACCGCTCTTTATCTGATCTGGTAAATGAGGCTGTGCCGCATGCCCTCCGTGAGGACCAGGAGGATTTGGCCGCTTTCGAAGAACGGATTGCCGAACCTACCCTAAGTTACGAAGTGCTGCTTAAGAACTCAGAGCCGATGGCAAGCTTTGAGATTCTCTTTAAGGAGTCCGTAGCCAAGGATTTCCAGCACTTGCCGAATAAAGATGTCAAAAGAATCCTTGAGCGTATTGAAGCGTTGCGCAACGACCCGCGACCTGCCAGTTGTGAAAAATTCTCGGCCCAGGAGCGATACCGTGTGCGTCAGAGGGACTATCGGATAATTTATAAAATAATGCTCCGTCTGCACACAAGAGTGTGATTTTACTTTACAGCATTAAAGGATGGTATTGGTTGAATCCAACCTTTTACCTTGCCATACTTTATAATATTGTCCAAAACATTCATTTCAGATAGTAACAAATCATTAAATATCTTTCTTACCCGGTCATTCGTTGAACTTTGCTTTAAGGATTGAGCATGAACACCCGTCGCAGATTGTATCCCTGAATGGAGTTGCTTGAACATAGATTCATCAGAAATTTCTACTGTACCCAAATGTTCATATATCCGTTTAGATTGTTTGGGAAAAGGGATGCCAAAGGATGTTAATTCACCCTCTAGTCTTACTATTTCTTTATTCAAAATACCTTGAATGCCCCTTGTCAATAACAGTTTGAAATCGCCATCTTGTGCTAAAACATTATAAATTTCAGTTATTTCAACGGTAGTGTAGCGGTATGTAAGATGATCCCACAGATTAAACACTTCCCCCACGTTGATTTTTTCGGACGAAGTTGACGGTATATTTGGATAAGAAGGGGCTGGATCCACCCACCCTTTTAATTTAAGATATTTTATTAAATCATCATGAAGAAAAATGATTTTTTTTGTGAAGTTCAGGAAATAGTCACGAATAGAGTCGTTAGTAGTTGATGAACGAAAACCCCGAAGTCCTAATTCAAGCAATTCCTGATTAAGGAACAGGATTATACCAGCCATAAATTCATCTGTAAGAATCTCTGTATTAACAGATGTTTTTACGTCCTTGCGTACTGGACTTGGTGACTCTATTTTATATTTGCGAAACTGGTTCTCTAGTTCCATAGTTTCATTACGTTCAGTTTTTAGCATTTTTGTCAATAGAGCTTTAAACTCTGTGTCGTGAGCTAAATTGGTATAAATATTCATGTGTTCTGACTGGTTATACTTTGCCTTAAGTAAATCCCAGAGAGCATATACTTCCTGAACATTAAGTATTTGTTGGGCTGTTTCTGTTTTTCTACGAGTACCAAATACCATTTTTTCAAATCCTTTCTCTACGTTGTTGACTTGTGGGTAACTTAAGTATAGACAAACTGATTCAGCATATCATAGCGACACTCCACCAACAATTCAGCGATGAAGACATTAATTAAACGGTTATTCATCTCAACTATCATTAGCCTGTGCAGATATTTACATAGTATTCAAAATAAAGCCCTGACGAACTCTTCGTCAAGGCTTTCATAGCTATATTGCCTCATTAATTATCTGATCTTTAATTGCATCAGGAAGTCTGTTAATCTGACCAAAATTTAATATGTCGTAACAGTCGACTACGATGATACAAGGTTTAGCTGGTTGCTAAATTTTGTGCCTTGCTTTCGGTTGTCATAATTGAAACCTTAGGTGTAATCATGGCAGCCAGAGCAACGGCTGTAACTCCGGCCACCAGCTTCCCCACAACCATAGCAAATATCAAATCCCTATTCACACCTGCTGTAAAGCCCAAGTGGTCTCCAAATACAAAAGCAGCACTGACAGCAAAGGCGACATTAATTACTTTACCTCTTTCATCCATATCTTTCATCATGCCAAACATCGGAATATTATTTGCGAGAGTAGCCACCATACCTGCAGCTGCAATATCACCCATTCCCAGCATTCTACCCATTTTCATTAGTGGGTTCTTAAAGGCTTGTGTAATAAAATGAACCATTGGAAAAGCCCCGATTAACATTATGGCGATAGCCCCTATAATCTCAATACCATCCCAGACAGGTGCCATTCCAGGAATAATTACAATTCCCGTTAAAGTCTCAAAAACAATAGCAGCAGTCCCTATTGTTATAACAATTACTACACCTCTTCCAAACTTAGTAAATCCATTAATCATCTTGTCGGGAATTTTCCAAAGGCCTAATGCTATAAGTAAAGACACGATTATTATTGGCACTAAATTACTTAAGATCATGGGAATACTAAACCCGGCTACCAACCCCCCTGCAAAACAACCAATAGGGATGGTAATCATTCCTGCCAGAATACCTTTTGCCAGATATTTATGATCATTTTTTTTAATTATCCCAAGGGCAACCGGAATAGAAAAAACGATTGTCGGTCCCATCATAGCTCCCAAAATTAATCCTGCAAATAAACCTGCCTCCGGAGTAAGTGCAAGTTCCATAGCAAGTGGATAACCACCCATGTCATTAGCCAATAGTGTGGTAGCAAACATGGCGGGGTCTGCACCTAGCGCAGTATAGATAGGGACAACAACAGGCTTCAGGATATTTGCAAGTACTGGTGCAAGAGAAACAACTCCTACCATTGCAATAGCAAGCGAACCCAAAGCCATAAAGCCTTCGTCAAATTTTTCTCCGTAGCCATACTTATTATCCATAATTTTGTCAAGTGCTCCCACAATCATAAAGAACACCATGATGTAAACAATTATATCATTGATATTCATATTCTTCCTCCTCGTAGAAATTAATCAAGCGATTTCGTGGTCGCCCTTAATAGAGAGTTAAGAATGATGATTAAACGATTCCCGGCTTTCTGCCTCATTCTTTCCTTGGCAAACAACTCCTTTCTGTTAAGAATAATTCTATTGCACTGGTAGTCACCCCATCTCATTTATAAAATCGTGTTTGCCATCGCAACATCATTATGTATACAGCACTGCTTAGGCGGTTTAGAGCCTGAATAATATCCTGCCTTTCAATTACTTCATGCTTACGAAAAGTTTTTATACCTCCTATTTCTGTTTCTCTGACAGCTGTTCTTAAAGAATTTAACCCAACAAGTATTTCACCCATATCATAGGTTGGTGTAATATGAGCTATTTTAAAATAGAGACTTGGATTATGGGACAAAGTTCTTAGCTCTTGCTCCTCAAGTCCGAACAACTTTGTTTGTGACAAGTTTTCTTCCAGAACTTCTGCCCGAACCATGTTTCGTACAAATTGTAAGACTTCTTCCAAATCAGTTACAAGTTTCTCAGCCTTTATCCTGGAAGCCATAAATTGAACTTCCAGTATTTTTGCCTGCAAACTATCCAGTTTTCCCCTGAACTTAATCCGAGGATGGTCTTTATATACCAGCTTGTTTCCCTGTAAGTGTGTCATATGCTCTAACTTTTGTTCGTAATAATCACCACAATAGGCACATAAATAACTGGGTTTAGAAACTGATTTTTCAGAATCGTTTTGATTATAAATTTGTTGATTAATATGATTTTCTTCACCAATAATCAATTCTATATTTTTTTCTTTTAAAAATTGTCGGGCAGACGGAGTTATAATAGTACCTTTTCTTACCTTGTATTTACTAAGTTTTGTATTTTTTAATGCAGTACGCAGCGCACCTTCTGTTAATACTTCCATACCATCCACCCTTTCTTTCTTATTTCCCTTCCGCTCCGGTCAAAGATTCAATTGCAATAATGGATGCTTCTTTAGCGGCCAATACCTCTGCCTCCGTACCCGATATAAATAGCCTGCCAAAACGACCGACATTTCTTATATCGACAATATTTATACCAACTGCTTTCTCAGCTTCGTTTGCGGCAAGTACTGCATAAGCAGCCGGAAAGACTTCCAGAATATAAAGTGCCTGGCCACCAAGCATCATGCTTCCATTTTTAAACCTGTTAATTAACTGAGCCTGATACGGGTCAATATTGCTAATAATCTGGGCAGAGACCACATTAGGTTTAAGACGATCACTTTCCTGCAGTCCCAGATATTGTAAAACGGCCTGGCCTGCGGTAAGAACAGCCGATTGTTCCCACCCATGAATTTCCATCATACCGAACTCTCTTTCAATAACCAGAGAAGCCGGCCTTACCTCAGCTGCTTTAAGTGCTACATCTATTGTCCTAAATATTTCAATGCCCGGTGCTATTTCTATATACAGTTCCGCCATGCCCTCAACAGGCGTATCCCCACGAATTACAGTTCCTACATAAGCTGCATATTGGGCTTGCATTCTATCAATATAAACATACGCCCTAAGTTCCGCCATTAATAAATCATCCCCTATAATACATTTTTGTAATGCTCTTCTGCAGTAACTTTACTATGCCAGACGGGATATAACTCTCTTTATAATTGTCTCTAATTCATGGTTTGACACAGAGAGTACCGCTTGGCCATGAGATGATGACACCTGCTCCATACTATTTTCAAGGTGATACGCTAACCGTTTACGATTAATAAGGTTTAGAGGTGAGACATTGTCAGATGTGGCACTTCCGCCCCAAGTACCACTTCCTAACGTTAATGCAGGAACCAGGCCGGTAGTATAACCAATTCCACCTAAGGATGAAGGCGTATTTACAAGAATACGAAACACTGGTTTCTTTAGGGCAAATTCTCTGATAACATCCTCGTTCTGAGAATGGATTACCAGGGTATGCCCTATACCCCCCTCATTCAACAACTCGATACAACGTGTACAGGCAGCATGCCAGTCTTTTTCTGTATAGAACGCCAGAACTGTAGTAAGTTTTTCCCTGGATAGAGGGTATGCTACGCCTACGCCTTCCTGTTCGCCAATAAGTACTTTTGTACCCGCAGGTATCTCGATACCTGCCTGTTGCGCAATTACCTCCGGGCTCTTTCCCACAGAGGCAGCATTCATTCCGCCCCGGTCATCAAACAAAAAACCACAAACCTGCTTTACTTCTTTTTGGCTTAGGAAATATCCACCCTGAGCCCTGAACTCATCCATTACCTGCTCTTTAATACACTCTTCAGTTACTACTGCCTGCTCTGAAGCACAAATGGTTCCATTGTCAAAACATTTTCCTCTCAAAATATTAGCAACAGACTGTTTAATATCGGCACTACGCTCAATAAAAGCAGGTACGTTACCGGGTCCAACACCCAGAGCAGGTTTTCCGACACTGTAGGCCGCTTTTACCATGCCGCTACCGCCTGTCGCCAGTATCAATGAAACATTTTGATCGCGCATCAAAGATTCGGTTGCTTCCATTGTGACCTTACTAAGGCATCCTATTACCCCTCCTGGCGCACCGGCATTAACAGCAGCTTCCTGCATAACCTGTGCCGCAGCAAAAGTACATTTAGCCGCTGAGGGATGAGGTGAAAAAATAATGGCGTTCCTTGACTTTAGGGAAATTATCGCTTTATAAATTACTGTTGAAGTAGGATTAGTTGATGGAACTAACCCCATAATCACCCCGACCGGGACGGCTATTTCTACTATTTTCTTATCTCTGTCCTCATAGATAACTCCGACAGTCTTCACATCTTTAACAGATGACCAGACGTTCCTCGAGGCAAACTGGTTTTTTATAACTTTATCTTGATAGATACCAAATCCTGTTTCTTCCACAGCCATACGTGCTAAACGTTTAGCATTGACATCGGCCGCCTGAACGAGGGCATAAACAAGTCTGTCTGCTTCTTGCTGAGAAATTTCGTCGAGCCATTTTTGTGCTTCCGAAGCAATCCTTGCCAAATTTCTTGCCTCTTGCACTGAAGCTAGGTCGTAATCAAGCATCCGGAATCAGCCTCCTCTAGCCAACCTTGACAACTATTCAGCTAACAGGTTACATAGAACATCTTAACGCAGTCTGAGCTTGAAAATATCAGTTCTTTATCCTGCGGAAGAATTAAAACATCTCCCGCCCTGCAACTAAAAGTTTTATCTCCGATTATAACTTCAAGATTACCTTCAATTACGTAATTGACCTCCTGACAATTTAAAAGCCGTGTGTAGTTTGTGGAATTTATTGATATAAAACCAGCTTTTATACCATCTCTGACTGTAATGATGTCTTTATTTGTTACCTTGTCGCTATTTGAGCTTTCTTTGCAAACCGCTTCATTATCGGCATTTGAGTGCACCAGACGAAACCCCGAGATATCGGCTTCAATTACCGGGTTACATGCCTGGGAGATATTTAACTGTTCGAGTACTTTTTGCAAGATTAGAGATACTAATGTAAGGTCAGTGTTTTCCTGCTCGGGTTTGGGCGCCATACAAGGTTCTGGTGCCGGGCTTTCTTCCCTATGCACCGAACTGACAAAACATATATCCAACTCCGAGGCCAGATCTCGTGCAGCGCAGGTGATAATCGTGTTCGCGTCTACAGCTATCTGACTCTCACCATTTTTTTGATATTGCTTTATTGTTTCTGTCGATATAAGCTTCTTCATAATATCACCTCGCTTCCACTTAGATTATGACTTCTTTTAGCCGCGAGTGGGGTGAGGGTATAATAACCTTGTTAGCTAGCATTCCACTTACGGCCGCAACGTCACTGCCGGCCTGAACGGCGGACTTAACGGCCGCCACATCCCCGGTTAAAGTGACAAACGATTTACCTCCCATTCCAATAGCCAATCGTATTTCTACTAACCGGACTGCACCTGCTTTCACTGCAGCATCGGCAGCGATAATTAAGGATGCAACAGAAAAAGTCTCAATAACTCCAAGGGAATCTATTTGCGATATATTGTTTACACCGGCAATAGCAGGGAAAACCTCAGGATGTACATTGGGAATGATAAATTCATCTATAACGGATGTTTCATTTTGCTTAACTCCCGCCCTGACAGAGCTTTCGACGGCAGCAACACCTCCGCCTACCATTACCGTATATTTGCCGGGACATACAGTACCAGCTGTAATTAGTTCAACCTCTGCTGTCTTGAGCATGACATCAGCGCCGATTATTCCCAAAGCAATGCTCCCGAATTCCACCAGTCCAATTGATTTATACACATGCACTACCCCCAATTAATCCGACAAAATGGTTATCCGGTCAGCTATATCCGTTACAGTACCAGAAATACTGGCATGTATTCTGGCACCCAATGCTTCTTCAGGAATCTCGCCTAGCAAGTCTCCACGCTGAACCTTTTGTCCTACCTTAACTACTGGATAAGACGGTGCTCCCAGGTGCTGTTTGAGCGGAATAATTACTTTTTGTGGTTCAAATTGCACATCTTGTATCGGGGCAGCATAATGAAACTGTGATAAACCAATACTGGCAATCAATCTATCCGAACTCAGCTTCCTGAACTCTCTTTCCGGGGCAACAGGCCCGGCACCCTTTATTGAAGCCTTTATCCCCGCTTTACCCAATTTAACCTTTAAGATGCTGTTTACTTTTCTGGGAGACAACTGCATCAGACAAGCGAACTCACATACACCACATTCTGAACATAGCAACGACCCGCTTAACACTTCAGTGTCGCTTATTCCATAGCTAATAGAACGCATAATCTTGTGTGGTTTTATGTCATGGCCCAATAGTGCTCTTGGACAAAGATCAGTACATCTCATGCACTGCACACAGACCGACTGTGCTCTCTTTAATATTCTGGATAACGGTAATTGTTTCTGACTGACAAGTACATGCTCTTGGGATAACACTATTAATCCTTTCGTAGTCTTAGTTATTGGAGCGTCCAAATCTGTAACAATTTTACCCATTACAGGACCGCCTTCAATAACCTGCAGGGTATCTGTTACATATGGTTGTGATAGTGAAACAGCATCCCTTATGGTTGTTCCCAGAGGGAGCTTAGCTGTTAAAGGAGTACTTACAGCCCCGGTAATGCAGACATATTTATCAAGCACAGGGTAACCATCGATGGCTGCAGATACATTTAGTAAAGTCTCCACATTGGTAACGATGCAGCCGACTTTAATTGGAATTCCTCCCTGCGGAACAATGCGACCAAGTACTTCATAGACTAATACCTGCTCATCACCAGCCGGGTAAAAGTCTTGAAGAGGAAATAACTCTATCCTGGGGTCCTTTTTAAATTGAAGAAGAGATTGCCAAGCTTGTTCGTACTTCATTTTAACTGCTATAATTGCCTTGGTTACTCCTATTGCGTCAATAAGAACCTCAAGAGCATATAACAGCTCACTGGCCTTTAGTTGCATTAACCGTTGATCGGTTTGCAGGAGAGGCTCACATTCAGCACCGTTGATTACCAAATACTCAGCAGTGGCAAGTAGTTTTGTATGAGTAGGAAAGCCAGCCCCTCCTGCACCAACAACACCGGCAGATTTAATTTTTTCCAGTAATTCGACCTGCTGCTCTCTGGTCATCACCAGATTCCTCCAGCTCATTTTCATCAACAATGCCAACAATCGTTGCATCAATAGGTGAATTATCGAGGCCATCTACTTTACGGGCTGAACTACCGATTGTTAAGATTACCATTTCTCCTACTCCCGCACCAATTAAGTCAGCAGCTACAATTGTTTTAACCGGCTTCTCTTCTGGAGTATCCAGAAGCTGTACAACCATTAATTTTATTCCTATTAATGAATCATCTTTGCGTGTTGACCAAACATTTCCAACAACTCTTCCCAGTAACATGCGATCACTCCTATTTTTACAACAAAGTCACTGGTCTACATTGTTCAGGCAGCTCATAGCAATACCGAGAGGCGTTACAAGCAAGGGGTTTGATGGTTTTGTGGTCTTAACACCTGTATGCTTCTCCACCACAGTTTCAATGCCGGGCAAGCAACTGGTTCCACCTACAAGGTAAATATCCCTTACCTTATGTCCCTGAATATGCCTTTTAATGATAGCCGCAACTTTTTCCATAACAGGTATAAGTAGAGGTTGAATCTCCTTGTAGTTACGTGGGTCTGCTTTAATGGCTTCAGCATCTGTAAACGGAATCCGCCGTGCTCCGGCTAAAACCAGAGTAAAATGGGTTCCTCCCGTTGGTTCATCGGCGACATACACCACCTCTCCGTTCTTAACAATAGCAATTCCAGTGGTGCCTCCTCCGATGTCAACAATTGCACCGTCTGTTATACCTAAAACTCTATTTGCCACCGAAGGCTCATCATCCATTTTAACAACTTCAAATCCGGCAGCTTCCACCACATACTTAATGCTTTGTCTGTCACCGATAGATACACCAGGTGGAAAAGCTGTAGCTGCTACTGAGAGCTCCACTCCTAATTGCTCTTCAAGGAGGGCTTTTAGATTTTGGACAATTTTTATTGCCTCCATGTACTCTACAACCAAGCCGTCTCTTACTACCTGGGCAAACTGCATTGCACCTGCTACCGGCCGAAGCATGGAATCAAGTACCACAATGACAATATAAGCTGTCCCCAGATCCACTCCTGTGTAAAGTTGTGTGCCTGGAGATTGTTTAAGGGGTTTTTCAATAACTTCTTCCAGTTTTCTGACCATCTCATTTCCCAACATGCACTGTACCCCATTTCCTTGCATGTAAATATTAATCACAGATTTCTGCTCTGGCTTCGGCCTTTCAAATCAGGCAAGGGACATAAGTGTTGTTCATTCTTATTTTTCTGATATGGTGGGAAGAATGAATTCTACCTCATTATGGGGACGTGGAATAACATGGACAGAAAGTAATTCTCCCACTCTCTCAGCTGCAGCAGCTCCGGCGTCAGTAGCAGCCTTTACAGCACCTACGTCACCACGGACCATAACTGTTACCAAACCGCCCCCGACAAGAACCTTGCCTATTAATGTTACATTTGCTGCCTTTACCATAGCATCGGCTGCCTCTATGGACCCTACAAGCCCCTTTGTTTCAATCATTCCTAAAGCAACAGTTGTACTCATAATCCTTCCTCCTAATCTTTTTTACTTTTTCCATAGTATACTTTTTTACATAAATCAGCTTTCCTGCTGTGGTAGTATTAATTCAACTTCACCATGAGGTCTCGGAATAACATGTACTGAAATCAATTCACCTACTCTCTGAGCTGCAGCAGCGCCAGCATCTGTTGCAGCCTTAACGGCACCCACATCACCACGAACCATAACCGATACTAAACCGCCTCCAACAAGGACTTTTCCAACCAGTGTTACATTAGCTGCCTTTACCATAGCATCTGCCGCTTCAATTGATCCGACCAGTCCTTTTGTCTCAATCATGCCAAGTGCGCTTGTAGCTGACATTTTTTCTCTCCTTTCAATTTAGCCGGGGTACTGATCTTTATAAACGATGAGTATGGCTTCTATAAGTTCTTCTTTTCTGGCGAATTTAATTGCACGTCTTTCAATACCTATACCGGGTAACTTCCTTGCCAATGCCCGCAGTTCTACAGTTTTCATTTCTTTCAATTCCTGCTCCGTTTTATATAGACAAGGAGTCTCAACCTGTTCTGTTGCTTTGGCAGTGGTTCCTGAAATAGAGAATGGACTTTTCATATTCACTTCCGGGAAGAATAAATTTTCAATATTAGGAACAGGCCTTGGAATTACGTGAGTACCGATGAGCTTTCCCACTTTATTTGCGGCAGCACCGGCAGCCTTAATCGCAGCCTGGACAGCACCTACATCCCCCGCTATCTTGATAGTTACCATTCCACCGCCTATCTTCTGGCAACAAAGAAAAGACACTTTTGCCGCTTTTAGACAGGTATCGGCTGCTTCCACTGCTGTCAGAAACCCGTATGTTTCCACCAGTCCAATAGCTTGCTGATTCAAATAATTCACCACCCTACTATCTAAACAACCTGATCTTCACCTAAATTTTCGTAGGATTATCAGCTACATACAGCACTGCATCTGCGAAAGCCTCACAGGCAGCCTTACAAGCTGACTGGCTTCCAGTAAGTAACCCACCGCCAAAGTTAGTTTCAGATGGAGGCCCGTAAAATGCTACCATTCTTACATCAGCTGCTTTAAGAGCAGCATCAAGTGCATACATAGCTTCTATTGGAGGAGCAATCAGGTAAGCTATCGCCTCGCCCTGCTCAATCCCTGCACCTTTCGACAGGTAAGACCCGGTTCTGGAGATACAGTGGGCAAAATAAGCAATCGAATCATCTTCGTTGGCACTGTAAAAACACGCGTCATTTTCGATAAACTCAATAGCTGCATTTATTCCACTCTTTACTTCTGCGGGATCAGGCCCGGCCAGTATTCCAATAAATTCACCTGCCAGCTTAGTGTTGGCATTTGCGGCACCACCATAGAAAGAACGGGCATAAACAACAATTACATCTGCTTTTTTTGTCGCTTCGTCCAGTGCCGTATAAGAAACATCATCAATATCTGTAGTAATCAACCCAATACTTTTTTGGTTTGACTCAAGTTTTAGCTCTTTTGCCAAATCCGGGCTGACATTCGGAATCAGTTTGACACTTAAAACTTTTGCTCTGATTGGATCATTCCTCACAGTTATCCCCCCATTCATCGATTTATTACATTTTCAGATCCAGTCCGCTTGCCTTTTTGTCAAGCATTTGCTTTAAAACATGAGCTATGTGGGCACCGGCTTCCACTGCAGCGGTACCACCCTTATGAATATTTGAAACAACTGTTCGTCGTGCTTCCGGCATATTTACAGTAGCTTTATATGCCATATAAGCACTCATACTCTCGCCGGTAGCAAGACCCGGCCTTTCGCCAATTAAGACACATGTTACTTCTGCACCTGTTGTCTCTGATATAACATCCATTGCGGGAACTCTGCCGTATTTAACAAAAAAAGGTGTCCCTGCTTTTACTCCATATCCTTCTAACCCTTGCATAATAGCTGGTAAGATGTCTCTGATATTTGCATCAATTGCGGTAGAACTCAATCCATCAGACACATAAATCTGTACTTGAGGGTTCTTAACACAGCTGTTTTTGACTACTTGCAATGCTTCTTCACCAAATTTTCTTCCTAAATCCGGCCTTGTAAGATATTCATCCTTGTTATTACACATAGTTTGGATAGAAAATAAATCCATTTCACTTAACAGTTCTTCTGATACATCTGTAAAAACAGCATCCATTGCTACTGCATGATCAGCTCGAAACCGTAGTAACGTTTCCGTCTTATACCGGGGTCCTGCCCTCCAAACGCCTATTCTGGCAGGTGTTGTTTCCTTGATCTTTAATAACCCCTCTAAATTTTCAGGGTCAGGAACCAGTACCTGTTTTTTTAAATCGACTTCAGTAATATCTAACAAGCCTTCATCAGAAACCTGTGATTCTTCGTCTTTCTGACTTGCTAAATCCTGAGAATTATTTAGTTTATTTTTTTCTGATGCCATCCCTAACTCTTCTAAAACCTGTTCTATAACACTCTTAAGCTCTTTTTCAGAAATCATTATCGTCCCCCCTCTTCATTATTTAAGAAATTCGGTACCTAAAGACATTTCTGAAGTTCATCTTACCACTCCCTTTACTACATAAAAATGGAAGCGTCACCAGCCCTTTCGGTTAACCTGCCGTCTTTCATTAGGTTCATGGTCTCCAACCAGAGTTCAAACTCTCTGATAGGCCGCAACTTTAACAATTCTCTTAGCGAAGGAGTCTCGTGATATCCTGTGCATTGGTAGTTAAGCATAACATCATCCCCGGCGGGCACACCCATGAAATAATTGCACCCTGCACTGGTTAACAGAACAGATAAATTTTCAACATCGTTTTGATCAGCTTTCATATGATTTGTGTAGCAGACATCTACCCCCATAGATACGCCGGTCAGCTTACCCATAAAGTGATCTTCAAGTCCGGCACGGATAACCTGTTTACTGTCATAAAGATATTCCGGCCCGATAAAACCGACGACCGTATTTACCAGAAAAGGACTATACCTCTTAGCAAGTCCGTAGCAGCGGGCCTCCATGGTAACTTGATCTGCATTGTAATGTGAATCGGAAGAAAGCTCTGATCCCTGACCTGTCTCAAAATACATAACATTTGGCCCAGTTGCAGTTCCTTCTCGCATGACTAAATCCTTAGCCTCGTCCAAAAGTGCCACAGAGATACCAAAGGCTTCATTCCCTTTTTGAGAGCCTGCAATACTCTGAAATATCAGGTCACTTGGTGCTCCCCGTCGAATTGCTTCCATCTGGGTTGTTACATGGCCCAAAACACAAATTTGAGTTGGTATTTTCCATTTTTCCTTGAATTCCTGAAAAGTTTTTAGTACAGTTGCCAGATTTTCCGATGTATCTTCCACAGGGTTGAGGCCAATAACTGCATCCCCTACTCCATAGCTTAAGCCCTCCATCACTGATGCCATAATTCCATTTATATTATCTGTTGGGTGATTGGGCTGAAGCCTTGCCGAAAGAGTACCTGGTAATCCGACAGTCGTATTACAGTGGGCGCTGACTCTTATTTTATTTGCACCATAAAGCAGGTCCAGATTTGACATAATCTTTGTCACGCCTGCTATCATTTCACTGGTTAACCCCCTGCTTATTCTCTTAATATCTTCACCTGTTGTGTCATGAGCAAGAATCCATTCCCTCAGTTCAGACACTGTCCAGTTTTCAATCTGTGTGTAAATTTTTTCATTCACACTATCCTGAATAACCCTGGTTACTTCGTCATCTTCATAAGGGACTACCGGATAATTTCTTAAATCGCTTAAAATTAAATTACTCAACACTTCCTTTGCTGCCACCCTCTCAGTAACAGAAGCAGCACCAATCTCCGCTAAGCTATCTCCGGATTTTTGTTCGTTTGCTTTTGCCAGAACTTCTTTTACTGAGTTAAACTGATAAACCTGTTTGAATAGTTTGGTTTTAAGCCTCATAAATAAACACCTCTCATCAGGAATTAAAAACTAAGGTCTTCACGACAACCGGAACCACACGGTTATTTGCCAGCGGTTTGCCAATGTCAATATAATCCCCGTTATCTACCTTGATGTCGTCAATACACACCACTTCCTTTTTATACTCCAATAGCCTATAAAGGGTTTGCCCCAAAACTTTTGCCATATCATGTTCTACGACAACTATTAATAAGGGATGTTGTTGTGTAATCACTTCCATTCCGCTAATTATTCTTTCAGCTATCTGCCTTACTCTAAGAAATGTAGGGTTCTCTATTCCTTTTATGGCAATTGCAACCAGTTGTACACTTTTATCATCCAAATAAAACCAACGAACTTTTTCTCTGATTTTTCCTACGAAGCTGCCGCCATCCAACTGTTCCTCACTGGGAGTCATTTTAATAATAGGTATATTTTTCAGGGGAAAGACGTCCTGTGTGAAGGTAATTGTGCTTCCACTAATTTCCATGCTGTATGACCCTGCTCCTACTACAGTGGCATTCAAGGTTTCTAGTGGTTTTGTTATTGTAAACATTGTCATCAGCCTGGATTCCTTAACAGCCTGAGCCAGCAATATACCAATGTCGCCGTACCTAAATAGATCATACTCATTCTTATCATAAATATAGTCTGCAACCCCGCCGGAAAAGGTAACGAAATCAACAGAGTAATTACGCCTGAGTTCCCGTGTTGTAAGAATCATCCTAAACTCCGGAGTCTTCTCCCTAAGACCAACAGCCTCTTCCAGGATAGCTGACATTCTTCGAGTTATCGTTTTTAGATGTGTGATTTCTGCCTTCCTGTCAGACCCAATATTAAGCTCCATTTCATCAGCAAGTTTTTTTATTTTTGGTGAGACATAATCTGTTTTACCAGTGTGCCGATTAAAGCGAATCAGCCGCCCTCCAATATCAAGGCATGTTGTATCAATAACTTCTCCGTTATTAAATACAGCGATGTTTGTAGTTCCCCCACCAATATCTAAATTCATAACCGTACAGTTTTTATCTTTGGAAATCTGTTCTGCTCCGGCACCCTTTCCTGCCAAGATAGCCTCCAGATCCGGGCCTGCCGTGGCAACAACAAAGTCGCCCGCAAAACCGCTAAGCTTCTGAAGTAACTGAGCAGCATTCTCTTTTCTGGCCGTTTCTCCCGTAATAATAACTGCACCGGTTCCAATTTCTTCAGGGAGTAATCCTGCGCTTTTATATTCCTGTTTTATAATGCGCATAACTCCGTCGGTATCAATCTCCGACTGCGACAATAAAGGTGTAAAATAAATACGACTTCTATATATAATTTCTTTGCCTACAATTTGAATTCTAGGAACAGATGCACCTGAGGCTTTATTTTCCAGGATAATTCTGCTAAATATTAACTGCGTTGTGGATGTGCCAATATCAATTCCTACACTCAAAATTGACTCCCTCAAATGAACTCCGCCCTTCTAAAGAAAACAAAAAAAGCTAACAAGGAATATTCGTATTCCTCATTAGCTTCGTTGCTTTAAACCAGGCACTGCTTTGTGCCTTTACATTTATATTCTATTCGTTTTTAAAATCAAATATGATTTTTGTTCCTCTATCGGATGAATCAATGCTGAACTCACCCTTAAGTTTTTCCTTTACGATTTGTTCGACTATTTTGAGTCCCAGGCTCCCTTTGCGGATATTATTGATATCAAAACCGCCGCCATTATCTATAATAAAAATACTGGAATACATACTGCCTTTTTGAATCCACACTTCTATCGAACCTACGCTTTTTTCCTTAAAGGCATATTGAAAACAATTTTGCAGTAGCTCATTTACTACTAATGCAATCGAAGTAGCTTTGTCCGAGTCAATAATCAAATTATCACCGATAATGTTCAGAGTAATATTTTTGTTTAAGATAAGCTCATAGTCCAACGCACTTTCTTTAATTCTGGAGATGATAGTTTTAATATCAACATTGTCAACACCTTTTTGCGCTAAAATTTCATGGGTTATGGCAATGCTTAGTATCCTGTTAATGCTTTCTTGAAAATATTTTTTTACAGTTTCATTATCAATTCTTCGGGACTGTAGCCTTAGAAGGCTGGCAATAGTTTGAAGGTTATTTTTGACACGATGATGAATCTCTCGAATTGCTACCGATTTTAGAATCAACTCTTTTTCTTTTTCTTTCACATCTGTAATATCTTTAATTAACATAATCATGCCACTTAATATTTTTTTATGCTTCATTACTGCGTATTTTA
Source organism: Clostridiales bacterium (assembly GCA_018335855.1). Lineage (GTDB taxonomy): Bacteria > Bacillota > Dethiobacteria > Dethiobacterales > Dethiobacteraceae > UBA7523. The sequence goes on along the minus strand of JAGXRM010000026.1, from coordinate 7,075 downwards.
CTTGTAGTGATAAATCTCCTATATCAACATCCTTCATATGATAGTCCTGTTCTAAGATATTATTCTTGAATATCGTCCCGTCCAAAACAAGGTTATTAAAATGCATACCGATAATATGATCTTTATACCCTAACTTTTTATATAATTCATAGGCTACAGGATTAGAATAAGTTGCTCTCCCATAGCGATCAAATATGACAATAGCATCGTTAACATAATTAGTAATCGTTCTTTCATCTTCCATAAAAGTTAACAAGGTTTCACTCAATTGCTCAGCTGTTTCTGCCAGAACCTCCATTTGTTTATTCTGAATTACCCGTTCTGTAACATCCTCTTCCATAATTAACACTGCAATTGTCTTTTCCTGCTTATTCTTTATTGCAACGACATTTTGTTTCACTGTCATATTTTCCTGAGTAATTGCTTTTAAATCTCTTGTCGGCATACCAATTTCCAAAGTTCTTAACGCAGCCGGTTCATTTTCTCGTAAGGCCAGCTCCCCTACCACCGAATGCTTATACATAGACGGATGTCCCGGAGGCTTCGCTTCTGCAACAACAATAGCCGCATTTCTGTCTCGTGTAATACAGTCTATAAATACATCTGCCTTTACCAGTTCAGCAATAATCGGCAGGTTCACTGCAATACTCTCCAGCTGCGCTATATCAGGCTCTGATAAACTGGTGTGTGCATTACATAGTTCTCTTAATTTATGCATTCCGACTCACCTCGGGCTTATCCATTTGTAACAATAGCTGAGGCAACCTGTTTCATAGGGCACCGTTTATTCATACTTATTTTTCTAATTTCATTATAAGCTTCTTCCTCTGTCATCTCCTGTTTAACCATGAGGATCCCTTTTGCTTTCTCGATTATCTTTCGTGCATCTAACTGATCCTTCATTGTTTTCATTTTGCTCTTTATTTCCTGTATTTCCCGCCCCTTACACACAGCCACTTCAATAGAAGGCATTAAGTATTTACCATCAACAGGTTTCACAATATATCCCATAACACCGGCTTCTTTTGCACGCTCTATAAATTCATTACTACTGTAGGCGGTCAACAATACCACAGATGTAGCCAACTCTTCATTGATAATCATTTTTGATGCATTTAAACCATCGAGAAGAGGCATTTTTATATCCATCAACACTAGGTCAGGCTTTAAATTCCGACAGAGTTCAACAGCGTCAAATCCATCGGATGCTTCTCCTACAACGTCGTAACCCATTTCCCTGAAAATTTCGCTTAGGTCCATTCTAGTAATAGGTTCGTCATCGGCTATTACTACCCTTAAGATCATTTTTCTCCCTCCTTAATAAGCAACCGTACTGAGCTTCTTTGCTCAGTTGATTGTATTTAGGTTAGCTTTCAGGCGCTAAGCATACACTCCTAGCTTCAGTATCACGTACTTTCACCCAGTAAATATTGTTACAAACAAGGCGCTTGTCCGATAACTAATAATAGCCAGGGAGAAAAGAGTCCGAAATGTCTATTATAATTTATTTATGCTAACATCTATGCTCACATAGAGGGAAAAATTACAAATATTCTTCCAATACACAAAAGGCAACCTCAGGGTGCTCCACACCCCTCAGTAGCCACATCGCATAACCTATTACACTCCACTGTGTAATATTTTTATTTAATTTAATTGAATTATATCTTAATATTTTAAATATTGCAACAAGTTTTTTAGGGTATGAGTTTACCCTGTGAGGAAGAGCATTATTCATCTCAGTTTGAATTGTTTGGTTTTATTTATACCCGTCTAATAGACAGTATACTCAACTCTACAGCAAACAACTCGGAGTCAAAATTTGCCCATACGACCGAGAGTAAAATCAGGGATGAATACTGCTTGTTATTATCTATGGCAGCTCACCTAATAAATAGAGAGATAATCGTTTCTTTCGATAGCTTCGTTTGAGCGTGGATCTCTCTTCCTTATTTTTTATCGTGGGTCAACGTTGATTCAAGTACGACATCGTTCAGAGCTTCAAAGAATGCCCGAAACATCGGCACTCTTCCTCTCTTCTCTCGTCATATATCCTTGCTGATATACGACGGAAATGTTATGATGAGAACCAAATAATCTGGGGGGTAAGAAAATTGAAAGCAAATCTATTTAAATGCGTATCCTTTTTATTAATTCTTGTGATTTTTAGTATGGGATTGCCTTTAGCACTTGCTAGGGACAGCAATGTATCGGCTAATTGGTGGGAAGAAATTATAGATGGGCATCAAGAAAGTATAAAAACAATTGTTGAGCAGTTTGTTAACGAACAGAGTCTTGATATTGACATCATGAATTTAACCATGGCAGAGTATGAAGACTTACTTAGTAGCTTAGACCGTAATGTCCGGGATACTTTGCTTGACAGGCTGTCAAATTATTGGTACGAGATTGATAAAGCAAGCTCTAAAGAAATATCTCCTAATACAATGTTTCAAAATCCAATTTTGGAAATACAAGAACGGCGTGCAATTAGAGAATATCTTATTGAAAAATTGCCAGAACGTATTTTGCCAACGAACATGAACAAGGAAGAAACAAAAGAGGCATTAAATGATGTTCGAGGATTACTTATTAAACAACTAACAGACAATTCATTTAAAACAATGGGGAGAATTCCATCCTCATTTAATACAGAGACTGGAAAAGGAAGTTGGTATAAAAAATTAGAGGATTTTGCTGAACCCATCAGACTTAATAGCGAATTATACTACCCCAATGGCCCGATATTTTCGCACGGAGTAGAAATCACGGGCTACTTTGTCATTGAACTCGCTGAAGATAAAAAAGAAATGGTAGATGATACTTTTCTTAATAAGCTGTACAATCAGCTTAAAAAAGAGGCGACAAGTACGGGAATAGATGAGCTTCCTATGCTATTTAGGTGGAGTGCAACCGAGACTGAGTTGCATTCATACGATAGCATTTACACAAACATACCTGGTGGTGTTAGTTGTGCATCAAGTTGGCAAGGAGGCACCACAAACATTGCCGCACGTAATGTTAGCACAGGGGGCTCTGTACTATATAGTTGCTGGACACTTGGGGCCTTTTGTTAATGGTCTTCCAACTCGTCTACCGAGTGGTACACAAATGTACCAGCCAGATGGATCACGTCCTGCGGGAACCAATAACCTTACAGCACCATCAAATGGGAATGCCGATGCTGCCCGCATTGCTTTCTCAAGCGTTCGACAGGGTATCCATACTGGGAGCGGTACAATTATTGATGTAAACGATTATTATGACCCTACTGTTGGTCAAACAGTATATAAATCAGGTAGAACTACTCTTGTAACATTTGGAACAGTAATAGCAACAAAGAAGTCAAAATATAGTGCGGCCTTTGGGACGCTGTATAATCAGGTAGAAGTTGATTACAACGCTGGGGCTGGCGATAGCGGTGGTCCGGTATATTATCGTGAGTACCTTTTCGGTCAATGGCACACTACTTATTATGGCTTACATGTTGGTAGTACAGCTGGAGGATATCGGTACTTCACACCTTATACGGGTATTCGAACAGAACTAAGTGCCGTCCCTCTAGTTAAATAACGGGGTTAAAAACGTGCCCGGCACCATATATAAAAAATAACCATGAGAGTTCAAATTTAAACCTCATGGATATTTTTAGCTCATTTCGGAATTTGCAAAAAAAAGAATCGCCAACGCGAAGGGGATCAATTTTGCGTCAGCGAGTCTCACGGTAAGACATTTGGTATTCAGAATGTGCAACTATAGATGATTTAAGAATGAGAAGATTAAAGGGTTTATTGCCGAAGTGGCGGAATTGGCAGACGCACTTGACTCAAAATCAAGCGGTCTCTGACTGTGCCGGTTCGAGTCCGGCCTTCGGCACCATTGAATTTAAAGGGCTTATGGAACTGGAAACAGTCGCCATAGCCCTTTTTGTTTTTCCAATGGTGCCTATAGTGTGCCAACCTCCTTTTTTGTGCGAATACGGTTACATGCCATGCATCTTTTTTCTCCGTGCCCGGCATTTAATTTTTCCCAATAAATTCTAAACATTGCTTATATTAATCTTTATGACTTCTCAATACTTTATTCTAAGGTGACCTGTACCTCTTTCCCAAGGCAGCGGGCAACTTTAGCCAGGAAGTCAAGGGATGGATTATACGTTCCGCTTTCCAGGCGGCTGATATTGGATTTTTGAGTTCCAACCCGGAGCGCCAATTCTTCCTGTGTAATATTCTGGCTTGTTCTTGCTTCAATAATTTGTGAAATTACATCATAACGCGGTTTTAGCTTTTTGTACTCTGTTTTGAATTCTTCATCCTTCAACAAAAGTTCTTTCACTTCGGAAAACTTTGCACCTGCTTTACTCATCATCACACCTTCTTTCATAATCTTTTTTATAGCGCAGCGCCCTTTCAAGCTCTCCTTGTGGCGTCTTTTCAGCCTTTTTCGTAAAACCATGAAGCAGCACAAAGGTCTTCTGGCAGTATTTGAAATAGAATATCCTGATAATGTCCGACGCAAACTTTACTCTCATTTCAAAAAGCCCTTTGTATTTTGCGCCCTTGATAGGCTTTACATAAGGTTCTCTTAGTTCAGAACCATGCTTTTCAAGCAGTTCTATTTCATGAAAGGCTTTTGCTCGTATTTTTGCATCTAGCGAAAGTAAATACTCAAGGACTGGAATTTTCCCGTTTTCCTTTTTATAATATTCCACTTGCCAATCCATGATACACCTCCAACTCCTCATTATCATGTTATCATATACGATAACTAAGTTCAAGGGGGTTTTTTATTAATGTCGTGATTAGAACAAATAATTATCTTTCCACGCTAATCTTCTGTCGCATTCTCAGTACAACTTTTAAACAATCATTTACATCCTTCCCACCCTCCGGCACCTCAATCTGCCCCGTCAACAAACAACCGGTCAACGCCAAGTTCCTCGAAAGTAACGACATCATCCTTGCGGCTGGTGTCGTTAAGCTTTTTTAGCTTAAGCTCCAGGGTCTTTTTTGTCTTTTCGAGCTGCTTGATGGCGTAACGCTCGCCCCGTTCCTCCTTCATTTCCCGGATGCCGCTGGTGATTTCCGCAATCTGTTGCTCACACTGCATCCTTTGGCGTTCCTGTGATATGGGAATTTTCTCAAACTGACTGTGCCCGATGATTACGGCGTCGTAGTCGCCGGTGGCAATGCGGGCACAGAATTTCTTACGGTTTTTGGTCTCAAAGTCTTTTTTGGTAGCTACAAGGATATTGGCAGATGGATAGAGCTGCAAAAACTCTCCGGCCCACTGCTCAGTCAAGTGGTTGGGCACGACGAACAGGCTTTTGCTGCACAGCCCCAGATGCTTGCTTTCCATCGCTGCAGCCGTCATCTCGTAGGTCTTCCCCGCACCGACACAGTGCGCTAATAATGTATTGCCGCCGTAAAGGATGTGGGCCACAGCGTCAACCTGATGCTTGCGCAGGGCAATTTCCGGGTTCATGCCCGTAAAGCGGATATGGCTGCCGTCGTACTCGCGTGGGCGGACGGCGTTGAAGCGGTCGTTGTAAAGCCTGGTCAGCCGGTCACGGCGCTTGGGGTCTTTCCATATCCAGCTTTAATATAGGAGAGGTGGGGAGTGCGGCAGAATTAGAATTGGACAGTAGAACAGTTTTTAAGGTAATTGTATCATATTTAGAACGAAGGTGCCTCGGCATCTAGTCAAAATATATACCTATGATGCCGAGGCTTACTGTCATAGTTTCATATAAATACAACTACGGCGTTGTAACATACCAAATATTCTTTGACCAATCCCAGTCATAGAAATAGGCAATTTGCGAACCAGTACTCCCTACTTTATTTTCAGTCCTGTTAGCATAGGCGGTAGTTAGATTAAGGCTAACCCCGGAAAAAGGAACCACCGCTCCAGCAAAAGTTGTATTTGTTCTGCTTATCGTTATTTCTTGACCAGGACCTACCCAATGTAGATTCCCCCGCTGTGCTGAATCTACTAAGCTCCAAGATGCACCATTTCTTGAGTTGGTAGTTTCTGTAGGTGAGGCAGAGCCTGTATTTCGTATTGCAATTACCTCTTGATATATTGGTACACCATCAGTATACCATTGTCTATGTTCATATCGGTAAAATTGACGCAGGTATTTTTGACGGTAACCAGAAGCTGGAGTAAAAGTATTAGAAAGACTAGTTTCGACATCTCGTGTAACTCCACCACTAAGCTTCCATCCATTTCCTGTATTTGTAGCAACCGAAATTGAGGCAGAGCTTTTTTGTGTCAGGGTTAATCTTTGATACAATCCTGGTCAGAATGTATCTCTCCTGCTTTTGTTGCTGTATCAGAAGTGCTAAGTACAAGGTATGGAAGATCTATTACTGGCCTTGCATATAGTGCATTACCAATGGGAGCTGTACCAGAGGGTTATGAACAGATAGTGTTACTAGAAGGAGTTAGTTTTGATACTGTCTTATATGATGATATTGCATATCGGTTTAAAACAACTCCAGGGTTTACCATCCAAAAGCTTAATGATAATGAAATTACATCGATTGACACTATAGTAAGCAATTTAGGCAATCTTACCACAGCTCAAATTGTAGAAAAAATGCATTCATGATGTAAATAAAAAAGCGAACCGACTGGCTGCTGAGAAATCGCCTTATCTCTTACAGCATGCCTATAACCCTGTGGACTGGTATCCCTGGGGTGAAGAAGCGTTTGAGAAGGCGCGGCAGGAGGATAAACCGATATTTCTGAGTATCGGTTATTCGACGTGTCATTGGTGCCATGTGTGATGAACTAAACCCTTCATTTATCTTATACGCAAAAGAGCAAAGATTGTTAGGTTACCCCTCAGTCTCTGCTCTTTTTATTTGAGTCACCATTTCTTCAACATTTTTTCTTGACTCGGACAAATTGATTTTTAACAACGGTCCAAACAGTGTTAAGGTTTAGTTCCACAGTATTTCATGTGGTTCGTTGTGCACGTTCTTTTTCTTCTTATCAATCCTCCCGAATCACTTCACCCGTGTAGAAGTTTAAGTATAATGATTTTTGTGATGGTTCATTTTTAGAT
>JAGXRM010000025.1 GCA_018335855.1 Clostridiales bacterium | reverse complement strand
ATTTCCTGGATATTGAGCGGGGTTTGTCGGAACGGTCTATTGAAGCGTACTGTATAGATTTGCGGGTATTTGCTGGTTTTTTACGGGGAATGTGGCGTGGGTTGGATGTATGTGATGTTAAAGATAAGCATGTGAGAGATTTTTTGACGTATCTGAAAAAAGAACGTAATAATAATCCAAAAACCAGGAACAGAAAGCTGGCATCGCTGAGGTGCTATTTTGGCTATCTTGAGTTGCAGGGGTATATTGAGGAGATGGATAATCCGGTGCTGAGGTTGCGGGATGTGAAAACAGCACGGCCGTTGCCGGTGTATTTGGACCGGGAAGAAGGGGATGCGCTTTTGGATGCGGCCATGGGCAGTCGGTATCAGGAGCGGGATTGTGCGATTATGAGGGTGTTTTTACAAACGGGTTGCCGGCTGAATGAGCTGGTGCAGTTGGAGATAAGTCAGGTTAATCTGGATGATGGTTATGTTCGGTTTGTTGGTAAAGGAAATAAGGAACGGATTGTGCCGTTGACGGAATCTACATGCCAGGCAATTCGGGATTACCTATCTGTGCGGGCGCCGAAGAGTGACTCTTGTGAAAGAATTTTTATCAGCCACAGGGGGATTCCGATTTCCAGGCGGGGTGTGCAGGACTTGTTTGAACGAATGTGTGCAAGGGCAGGTATTGATAGGGAGAAGCTTTCGGTTCACAAGTTACGGCATACATGCCTGACGCTTTTGTTGAAGGCGGGGATTGATTTGGTGACATTAAAAGAAATTGCCGGTCACGAAAATATCAGCACTACTGGGATTTATTGTCATATCACCCAGGGGGAGGTTAGGGAGGCGATGGAGAAGCATCCGTTGGGGTAGTGTAGTAACCGTATCTCCATTGTTGAGATGCTGGGTTGGCCAATTTGACACGTATTATTATGCGTATTATAATATGGGGTAGGAGGATAATATGAAATCATATTCCTCGAATGAGTTGATAAAAATATTGAATCAGAATGGATGGTATTTTTATAAAGCAAACGGAAGTCATCACCACTTTAAGCATCCGACGAAAAAAGGTAAAGTCACCATTCCTCATCCTAGAAAAAGTATCCCTATTAAAACAGTGATAAGCATTTTTCAGCAAGCAGAAATTATTCCGAGGAGTTGAACCTATGAAAAAAGATCGTTATATATTTCCAGCTGTATTTAGTTATGCTGATGACGGAATATCTGTCTCATTTCCTGACTTGCCTGGATGTTTTTCCTGTGGCAATTCCGATGAAGAAGCGGTTTTAATGGCCAAGGAAGCTTTAGGGCTTCATCTGTATAGTATGGAAGAAGATAAGGACGAAATTCCCGAGGCCACCCCAATCAATAAGATTTCTCTTGAATCAGGCCAGGTTGTTGTACTGATTGAGGTATTTATGCCTACAATGCGTGAAGCGGTTGAAAACTACTCAGTAAAGAAAACACTTTCAATACCGCAATGGCTTAACAAGCTCGCACTTGAGAAAAATATTAATTTTTCACAAGTACTTCAGGCGGCTTTGAAAGAAAAATTAGGAATACGGGAGAGGTAATTAGTATCACCTCGATTGATGTGCATGTAACGCAGACTGAGTGGCCGAGGAGAGAAGCATCATGTGGGTTATTATGAATAAGTTGAGAACAACATTTTATTGAGACATAGTATAATTAAAGTCGTATCACTTATAAGAGGGAGGAGGAGTTTGTATGGAAACAGCGAGAGAAAAGGCAATAAAACTTATTAAAAGTCTACCTAGTGATATATCTTTAGAAGAAATAGTTGAGCAATTAAGATTTATTGATAGTAAAGAAATTAAATCAATTTCAGCAGAAGTTGCAAGTGATCCTGAACTAAAAAAAATGATTGCAGAAAGTCGGGAAGCCTATAAGGCTAACAAAGTTCTTAATACTGAAAAGTTTTTGGAAGACATTTTAAATAGGTTTAACAGCAATGAATCAGATTAGAGTGCTTTGGCCAAAGCCAGTACAGGATAAACTTTTTTCATATGAGAGCAGGCACTTTACTAAGGAAGTGACTCAGAGATACTTAACCGGCCTGGTTTTGCAATTTGAAAATATTTTATTAAATCACATACTTTCGAAAACTTACACTGAGGAATACGGTGTTTATCAAGGAGTTTCAAGGATTGTTGTTAGCAAATTTAAAGTTTACTATGAACGTCATAATGAGGATATTATTATTTTAGCGATTAAGTTTCCTGGAGAAAACTGAGGATGTCAGAGTGCCCGGTATAACACTGCCAAGATTTCAAAGAAAGCAAGCGCGAATTTTTTTTGATGTTATATGCGAACATATGTTTGCGTAGGGGTGTGTGTCGTGAAAGAAGGTTATCCGTATCAGGAAGAGTTTGTTAATTTCCTGGATATTGAGCGGGGTTTGTCGGAACGGTCTATTGAAGCGTACTGTATAGATTTACGGGTATTTGCAGGTTGCGGGATGTGAAAACGGCACGGCCGTTGCCGGTGTATTTGGACCGGGAAGAAGGGGATGCTCTTTTGGATGCGGCCATGGGCAGCCGGTATCCGGAGCGGGATTGTGCGATTATGCGGGTGTTTTTACAAACCGGTTGCCGGCTGAATGAGCTGGTGCAGTTGGAGATAAGTCAGGTTAATCTGGATGATGGTTATGTTCGGTTTGTTGGTAAAGAATATTTATTAAATCAACAACTGCATAGATCTGCGGGTGTTTGCTAGGTTTTTGCGGGGAGCGTGGTGTGGGTTGGATGTACTGATGTCTTGCGTGGGGAGAATCAGTCTTTAAATACATCAATATACCTCTTATAAGCAAATACCTTTTTACGTTTTCGATTATCCAGATTACTTAAAACCTTTTCGTTGCAAAGCCTGTCAAGTAACCGGCCACTTGTGGCAACGCTAATATCAAGTTTTGAAGCGGCTTCCTCTATGCTTATTGTAGGCTTATCAAATAATCCTTCATAAATGGCCATTGCATTCTCACTGGTTCTGCCGAGTGCATTTATTTTACGCAAATCATCTTCACGGAGAGCTGTGATATCTCTTGCTATTTTAAAGGCTTCCTTTGATGTTTCAATTACGCCGGTTAAAAAGAATTTAATCCAGGTTTCGTAATCCCCTTTGGTGTGGATGTTGTAAAGGCAATCATAGTAAGCCTGCTGATTTTTTTTTATAAACTTTGAAATATACAGAGTTGGCTTATGCAGGATGTCATTAGCAGCTAGATAGAATGCAATCAGAAGTCTTCCTACTCGACCGTTTCCATCTAAAAATGGATGTATCAATTCAAATTGACTGTGTATTAGTGCTACCTTTAGAAGCGGTGCTAAACGGGTGCTCTCGTGCATGAATTTTTCAAAGTTATCCAGGCAGGTATGCAAATAGTCAACGGATGGAGGAATATAACTGGCAGTATTTATTGAGTACCCGCCAATCCAGTTTTGTGATTTTCTAAATTCACCAGGAGTTTTATTTTCACTACGAACCCCCTTCATGAGGATTGCATGAATTTCTCTGATCAGGCGAAGAGACAGAGGCAATGTTTCTAATCTTTCAAAACCATAGTTTGTTGCCTTTATATAGTTTTCAATCTCTTCTACATCGTTAGGAACCTCATCTGTCATGCCGGCTTCCGCTTTAATCAGGTCAGAAAAGGTAGCTCTTGTTCCCTCAATCTGAGAAGACAATGTCGCTTCTTTACGTGCATACATATATACAATGTATTTTTGTTTTCATTTCAATGCTGTATTTGATTACTAAATCTTATTATTTGCACTTTATCAGTATTTATGACTATAATTTGTATGGCATATTATGTGGCTGGGTGGAGTGTTAAGTCACTAAGGTAGTATTACGAATTCTTCGGGTAGGAGAAACAGCTGCCTTGCTAGAAGTATACTGTAACAGGAGTAAAGGGAAGTGATTATATGAGAGCGATGATTCTTGCGGCGGGGCTGGGGACGCGGCTGCGGCCGCTGACTAATGTGGTGTCCAAGCCCATGGTGGAGATGGCCGGGAGGCCTTGTATGGAGCATGCGGTGAGGTTATTGGCTAAGTATGGGGTTCGGCATATTGTGGTGAATTTGCATTATATGCCGGAGGTTATTCAGGAGCATTTCGGTGATGGTAAGGAATTTGGTGTGAGTATTACATACTCGCATGAGAAGGAACTGATGGGGACGGCGGGAGGATTCAAGAGAGTCCGGGAGTTCTTTGGGAATGAGAGTTGTTTAATTATTAGCGGTGATGCGCTGACGGATATAGATTTGGGGAATTTTTTGAAGTTTCATTTGGAGGAGGGTGGGATTGCTACTTTGGCTTTGAAGCGGGTGGCTGATCCTACTCAGTATGGAGTTGTGGTAAGGGAGAGTTCACGGATTGTGCGGTTTCAGGAGAAACCGAAGCGGGAAGAGGCTATTAGTAATTTAGCGAATACCGGGATTTATTTATTTGAGCCGGAGATTTTTGAGCATATTCCGGAGGATACGTTTTATGATTTTGGTAAGCAGGTCTTCCCTGAATTGTTGGAAAAGGGGGAGGTAATGAACGGGTATGTGATGCGGGAGTACTGGTGCGATGTGGGTGATTTGAGTGTGTATCGGGAGGCGCATTATGATATGCTGACCGGGGTGGTGGATGTGGAACTGCCGGGGAAGCGGATGGAAGGGAATATTTGGCTGGGGGATAGGGTTTCGATTCACCCGGATACGGTATTGGTGGGGCCGGTTTTGATTGGGGATCGGTGTGTTGTGGAGGAGGGGGCCCGGATTTATGGGCCGGTGATTCTTGGTGATGATACAGTGGTTGGGAAGAATGCGGTGATTAAGAGGGGGATTCTCTGGGACCGGGTGGTGGTTGCGGAGGATGTTGAACTGTCAGATAGTATTGTGGCCTGTGACTGTGAGATTCCCAGAGGTGTGATGCTGCAGGATCAAGTGTTGGAGAAAGGGATTGTTCGGGCCATTGTGGAGGCGGCTTGTACGAAAGAGTAAAAAAATCCTTCCCGCTTAGTGCGAGAAGGATTTTCTTTGAGTTAGGAAGAGGCCATATAGTAGTAGTGTGAGGGAGAGCAGCCAGAGAATGTGGGTGTTTGTGCCGTAATTGCTGTAGGGTGGAGGGGGAGGATCTTCAATAGTGCCAATTAATAACGCGGTAGTTAATATTGTTGTTGGCTGCCTAACTGGTATATAATAGGATTGTTAAGTACGGTGGAAAGGGTTGTTAAAAAATGATAGAAAATGTACTGCGGAATCAGAATCAACTGGATGTAATCTTTAATAAATATGATCTGGTTGCTGTTTACCTTTTTGGTTCACGTGTTGATGGTTCGGCAACGCCTGAAAGCGATTTTGATTTTGGTCTTTTATTCAGGGAAAATCCTTCTTTTGAGGAAGCAGTCATTTTGGAAACGAATATTGTCAGTGAAGCATCTGAGATTTTAAATGCGGATGTGGATACGATGGTTTTAAATTCTGCATCTATAGAACAGAAGTTTTTGATTATTAAAAGGGGGATTGTGGTCTACTCAAGTAATGACAATCTTCGTACGGATTTCGAGGATGTGACCATCAGGGATTATTTAGACTTTAAGCCGTTTTTAAATACGTTCCGCAAGGAAGTAAGGGAGACAATCAAGGAGGGTGGCTTTTATGCTTAACCTTGAACTTTTGGATGAGCGGCTAAATCAAATCAGAGTCTCGGCAAACAGGCTGGAGAAAATGAAAGGTATGAGTAAAGAAGAGTTTTTGGCAGATCCGGACAATTTTGCAGTGGCTGAGCATCATCTGAGAAGGTCGCTTGAGGCCCTATTTGATATTGGCCGCCATATTGTAGCTAAAAAAGGATATGGAAAGCCGGAAAACTATAAGGAAATTACCGAGATACTTGGCCATCACAAGGTGATTAGCCCTGAATTCAGTCAAAAAATCGCAGGAATGGCTGGATATCGCAATAGGCTTGTTCACGGGTATGCAAAAGTAAGCCCGGAAGAAATATATAGCATTATCACAACCAGGCTTGAGGATTTTGCTCTGTTTTGTTCTTCAATAGTAGAATTTATTGAAAATAGTTAGTCTGTGGGTGATTTGAAAATAATCCTTTGAGGAAACTCAAAGGATTATTTTTCAGGGCAGGATTTTAGGCGATAACCGGAGAACAAATAATGAACGAAAGTGACAAGTTTGGTATAAGCCGGAGGATATTAATGTGAAGAAAACATTGCTGTGGCTGTTGGTGGCGGCCTTTTTGTTTGGGGTGTTCTTTGGTGGGTGTGGAAAGAAGCCGGAACCTGTGGTCGTGCCGGTTGTTGAGGAAATAGAGGAAGAGGAAGAGATTGAAGATCTGACGGTAAGGGTGCAGAATGTGAAGCCGGTGGCTGTGGTGATTAATAATCACCGTGCGGCGTGGCCTCAGTCCGGGCTGCAGCAGGCTTCCCTTGTATATGAGTTTTTAGTGGAAGGGGGTACCACAAGGTATCTGGCTGTCTTTGACAGGCACTTTGAAGAGAATTTTTTGGTGGGGCCGGTGAGAAGTTTGAGGCCTTATTTTGGGGAGCAGGCGAGGGAATATGGTGGGGTGATTGCTCATAGTGGGTATTCGGTAAGTACGCAGGAGATGATTAAAGGGATGGGGTTGAAGCAGATTACCAGTGCGGAGTATCTCTGGCGGGATTCTTCGAGGAATGCTCCCCATAACTTATATACAGATATTAGTAAGTTGTTTAAGGCCCGGGGGGCATCGGATATTACAGAGTTGGAATTTGAACCGGTAGAGTTGCCGGGAGGGTATGAAGAGGAAAGTAATCCGGTAATTACATATAGTGCCAGTTATAAAGTGAGTTACAAGTATGATGCAGAGAATGGGGAGTATTTACGGTTTATTAACGGGGGGCCGCTTACAGATCGGGAGAGCGGGAAGCAGTATAGTGCTTCGAGGGTGATTGTCCGTACTGCTAAGCATACCAATGTTCCGGGACCGGATGCTTTGGTGGATATTGATTTGTCCGGGAGCGGGGACGGGTTTTTATATGAGGCGGGTCGGAAGTATGAGATTCGTTGGGAGAAGAAGGACGGGAAGACCGGGTATTATTATAAGGATGGGACTAGGGTTGAGACTGGGTGGGGGAATACTTGGATCCAGGTTGTACGGAGTTTGTAGAAACGGGGTTAGGGATTGAATTACTTAAAGGTCTTTGTGTTGTCGGCGATGCCGATTGTGGAGATTAGGGGCGGTTTGCCTTTGGGGATGTATTTGGGGCTTTCCCGGTGGGAAGCTCTGTTTGTGAGTGTTTTAGGGAATATTGCTATTATTTTTCCGTTATTATGGGTTTTGACGAGGATTGAAAAGGTCTTGGCCATGAATAAGTATGTTCGTAGGGTGTATGACCGGATGGTACGGAAGGCGGAGGGGAAGCGGGAAAGTTTTAGGCGGTTTGGTAAGTATGCGTTGTTTTTGTTTGTGGCGATTCCACTGCCTACGACGGGAGCGTGGACGGCATGTGTGGCAGCCAGGTTGTTTAAGATTCCGGATAGGGAAGCTTTTGTGATTATTACGCTGGGTGTGATTGCTTCGGGATTGCTTGTGATGGCCAAAGTAGTGACAATTACCGGGTTGGCTATGTAGAACGAACACACTGTTAGCAGCTTGCTGTTGAACAGTGTTTTTGTTTGGCAGGGGAGACAATAAACGGGAATTGAAGTTTGGATGTATCTATAATATACTGATAGGAGTTACACGAAAGAGTGTGATGGTATGAATAATAAGGCGATGTTGAAGTGGGCCGGTGTGGTTACTGTTTTGTTGGTGTTTTCGCGGGTTTCCGGGTTTTTACGGGAGGCGGCGATTGCTCACCGGTTTGGTGCTTCGGCGGAGACGGATGCGTATTTGATTGCGGCGATGTTGCCGTATATACTGTTTTATGCTTTTAACGACGCGGTGAAAACCGCGTTTATTCCGGTTTATGGGGAGTACCATAAGCAGGATGATGGGAATGCGTTTGCACTGACGGCTTATATTATTTTAGGCGGGATTCTGTTGTTGGCCAGTGTGGGGTTGATACTGGTGGCACCGGTGGTGGTGCGATTGGTGGCGCCGGGGTTTAGCGGGGAGACGTTTGATATTACCGTGCAGATGGCGAAGATTATGCTGCCGGGGTTATTTTTCCTGGGGATGAGCGGGTTGTCCAGCGGGTTGTTGCATACGAAGAGAAATTTTGTGATTCCGGCGTTGCCGGCGTATCCCAGTAATGCCATTGTGATTGTGGCTGCTATTTTTTTTGGGGTACGGTATGGGATTATGGGGTTGGCTTGGGCGACGATTGTGGGGTTTGCCAGTCAGTTTCTGATTCAGGTGCCGGCGGTGATGCGGCATGGAGTTTTTAAGAGACATAAATTGTTGTGGAGGCATCCGGGGATTAAGAAGATGGCGGTGTTGTTGCCGCCGGTTATTCTCGGAGGGGCTGCATTGGAGTTAAAGAGTATAGTGGATCGTGTTTTTGGGTCGCTTTTGCCGGAGGGTAGTATTGCGGCGTTAAATTTTGCTAACAGGGTTTATCTTTTGCCCAATGGGATATTAATTTTGGCGTTGCTGACTGTGCTTTACCCGACGCTGGTGGAGCTGCATGTAGAAGGGAAAATGAAGGACTTTAAGGAGACGCTGAGGCAGGGATTGGGTCTGATTATTGTGCTGGTGTTTCCGATGATGGTCGGGCTGATTGTTTTGAGAGTGCCGGTTGTGCGGTTACTGTTTGAGCGGGGCGCTTTTGATGTGGGGGCTACGGAAAGCACAGCGTTTGCTTTGGCGTTTTACAGTTTGGGGTTAGTTGCTTTGGGTACTCAGTTGCTGATAAACCGGGCGTTTTATGCGTTAAAGGATACGGTGACGCCGATGGTATTTACATTTGTGATGGTACTGTTGAATATTGTACTGAACTGGTTCTTGATTAAGCCGTTGGCCCATGGCGGGATTGCTTTGGGGACGGCGTTGTCGGTGAATATTGGGACGCTTGGGCTGGGTTATTTATTATGGAAGAAGATTGGTGCGTTTGGCGGGCGGCAGTTGTTGGCTACATTTTGGAAGTCTTCTTTAGCTGCGTTGGTGATGGGGGCGCTGCTTACCGTGGGAAGTGGTTATTTGACTGCGGAGGGTTTTACCCGGCAGGCCATGGAGCTAGGTGTTTTAATTGGTGTTGGAGCGGGAGTTTACTTTTTGCTGGCGTATGCGTTTAGAGTGGAAGAGTTGCAGGTGGGTATAGGAATTGTCAGGCGGAAGCTGGGAAGGCCGTAGCCTCAGGCTGTTGAAAAGCGGCGCATACCTTCGTCGCCGCGGATCTCCGGCATCCTCAACGTATGGCTAATACGCCTGCGGTGCCGGAAATCCTTGCTCCTCGTTCTGCTTGCTTTTGAACAGCCTGAACAGATGAAGAGTTTGTAAACAAACTCGGGCCGTAAGGTCTTTTTTTTGTCTAAACTTTGAAGGGAATAGAATTATTTTACATAAAATGTTTAAGGGTTGGAAAATATAAGCTTGATTACCATGTTTGGAAAGGGGTTTTGCTATGAGCAGGAGGATGTTAATCTGTTTTGGATTAATGATTGTATTGGTTGCGGTTGTTGCGTCTGGGTGTCCGCCCAGGGGTGCGCAGCCGACGCCGGTGCCGGGTGATGGGCAGCAACGAGAGGACATTGATATCTCGGCGTTAGTTGGCCAGTGGGTTGATTCAAATCACGCTAATATTTTGTTGTTGCCGGCGCAGCGGGATGGCTGTGTAGTTTGTCATGATGGCGGGGCTTTTGCCGAACAGTTGACGGAGCAGGCGGCCATTGAGCGGGATTTCTTCATCTCGATTGACTGCCGGGCCTGTCATACCGGGAGAGGTCAGGAACTGATGGAAGCGGGTACTGTGAGTATTCCCACTGCGGAGAATGTGCAGGCGGGGACGGGTGCCCTGTGTTTTGCGTGTCACAATGAACGGCGTGCGCCGAATATTGCTGATGAAAATCGCTCGGCTCCCCACTTCAGCAGTCAGGCTGGTGTTTACACTGCTACCGGTGGTATTCGGGTAGAAGGCTTTGATTACGGTAGCACCACGGCTCACGCGCAGGTGGAAAATACCTGTGTCCGCTGTCATATGACTGAGGGAAACCAGGATTTTGCTTCCCATACCTTCCAGGTGGATAACGTTGCGGCGGCTTGCGGGCAGTGCCATGAGAACATTCAAACGGTGAATCTGACGGCCAAGAATGATTATGATGGTGACGGTGAGACGAAGGGATTCCAGGAAGAAGTGGCCGGATTATTAGATCTTTTGGAAGAGGCCATTCTTGCAGAGTTGGATGGTGGGTCCATTGAGCTTGGAGGTGGACAGATTCAGTTCAAGGATACCTCGGGTGAAATCGTTCAGGTAGAGGATGAAGTCTATCTGGCGGCATATAACCATACGCTGGTTAGCCAGGATGGCAGTTTGGGTGTTCATAACCCAATGTTTGTTGTACAGTTGCTACAGCAGTCGTACAAGGCGCTGACGGGGGAAGATGTCCCCGGTGCTGAAATTAGATAAAAAAATCCCGGAAACGGGATTTTTTTTGGGGAACTTTAGAGGAAGAATTTGAGTCTAAAGGAAGGAAAGAGGGTCTGTTGGGGGAAGTATTACATATCTGACAATATGGGGGACTATATGAAAAAACTTGCTTTGGTATTAGTATTTTTGTTGGGGTTAACAAGTGTGGTGGGAGCGTCGGGCTTTTCTGATATGTCCGGACACTGGTCAGAGGCGGTTGTTCGGTCTTTGACGGAGAAAGGATTCATTGGAGGGTACGGGGATGGTACGTTCCGGCCGAATAATCATATAAGCAGGGGGGAGTTTATTAAACTGCTCACTGTGGCTGTGGAGCTAGACATTACGGACTGGTCGGGGGAACATTGGGCGATGCCTTATGTGACGGCCAGTATTTACGGTGGGATTGTGATGCCCGATGAATACCCGGAGGGGATTGATCCCCGTGGATTGATTCCGCGGGAGGAGATGGCGGCTTTGCTGGTGAGGGCGCAGGGTCTGGGAAGTAAGGAATTGCCGGTTATGTTTGGAGATGCGGAAGAGATCAGTGAGCATTATCTTGGGTATGTGGCGCAGGCGGTGGAGAAAAAACTGCTGGGCGGTTATCCGGATGAAACGTTTCGACCGGGAGGTTTTTTGACGCGGGGAGAGGCTGCGGCTGTTATTTCGCGTATCCTGGATCAGCGAGCAATTGCGCCGTTGCAACTGGGAATCAATAAAAGAGATGTGTACATGAAGACGGAACGTTTGGCGATCAATGTTGTGGCTTTGGAGAAAGACAGCGTTTATCCGCGGTTGGTTTTTGGCAGTCAGCAGGTTAAGGGCCTGGAGGATTTAGATGCTTTAGCGGTGCGTAACGGTGCGGTGGCGGCGATAACCGGGAGTTTTTTTGATTTGAATGGGCAGGAGCCGTGGGGGAATATTATTTCAGGTGGCAGGGTGGTTCATACAGGGGACGTGGGTTCTACGATTGGGTTTTTGCCGGACGGGGGTATTTTGCTGGACCGGTTGCGGGTGAAAATTGAGGGAAGCACCAGTTTGTTCCCCAATACCTGGGAGGGAGCTACGTGGAAGGCGTGGGGCTTTAACCGTACGCCCGGTGCCGGTGGAGGAATCTTTATATATACCCGGGAGCGTGGGGAAAGCCTGGGCTTTAATATGGGTACGTCAGTTGTTGTGAGTGACGGCCGGGTGGTCGCAATTTTGGATAACTGGGATGCAATGATTCCACATGACGGATATGTGATTAACTTTAGCGGCTATGACAAGCGGCATGCTGCCGGATTTTATGTGGGTCAATATGTGTCGTACAGGGTTCGGTTTGAGGATGAGAATGGTGTGGAACTGCCGGAATGGAATAAGGTCGTGGAAGGCGTGGCTGCAGGGCCTACTTTGCTCAAGAACGGGCAGGTGCTTTGTGACCATGTGGGGGAGAAAGTGAATGTGGCGGCTTTGGAGAGAAGGGTGCGTACGGCGCTGGGTATCACAGCGGACGGCAGGTATCTTTTGGTGACAACCAGAGCTACGCTGGATGAATTGGCAAGAATGCTCAAGGCTTTGGGGGCCAGGGATGCGTTGAATTTAGACGGGGGCGGCTCTTCCGGATTGTGGTTTCAGGGTGAATATGTAACAAAGCCGCTCCGGAAATTAAATAATGCCATTATTTTTTCCATACGGAATGGCAATTAGGAGAATGACGATGATTTACGAGCAACCGTTGTACCGACCGCCCAGTGAGGCAAGGAGCTTGATTTTGCAGGTGACGGTGGGATGTTCCCACAATGCCTGCTCTTTCTGCTCCATGTATAAGCGTAAGTACTTCCGGGTGAAGACATTGGATGAAATAAAAAAAGATATTGCCTGGGCGAAGGAGCGTTATGGCGGGACGAAACGGATCTTTCTCGCGGATGGCGATGTGCTGGCTATGGAGACCGATGAACTGCTGGCGGTGCTGGAGGAGGTACGGCAGGCATTTCCTGATGTGAGGCGGGTGTCTGCGTATGCGGGGCCAACGAATATTCTGGGGAAGAGTCTGGAGGAACTGACGGCGATTCGGGAGGCCGGGATTAGTTTGGCTTATTTTGGCATCGAGAGCGGCGATTCGCAGGTGTTGGAAGATGTAAAAAAAGGCGTCACCCCGGAAGAGATGACGCAAGCGGGAAAAAAGATCCAGCAAGCTGGAATCGGGTTGTCGGCTACGGTAATCATCGGGCTGGGAGGCCGGGAACGTTGGCGGGAGCATGCTGAGGCTACGGCGGAGGTGGCGTCGGCCATTGACCCGGTCTATTTGTCGGCGCTGACGCTGATGGTGGAAGAAGGGACATCTCTGGCCGGAAAGATTGAGGCGGGAGCATTTAATCTGTTGACGCCGGGGGAGTGTCTGGCGGAGTTACGGTTGTTGATTGAGCGGTTGGAACTTACCCGGTGTACGTTTAGGTCCAACCATGCCTCCAATTATTTTGCTGTGGGTGGTGTGCTGCCCCTGGAAAAAGAACGAATGCTTGAGGATATTGACCGGGCGCTGACCGACAGCAGATTGTTAAAGGGTGAGATGTTCAGGGGGCTTTAACAAGATTTTGGGGATTACCGGCGAAAAAGGCGGTGATATTGTCTGCTGTTGTTTCGCGGATGCGCTGCACCGCTTCCCGGGAGTTAAAGCCGATATGTGGTGTGATGACCACATCTTCCCGGTTCAGCAACAAATGGTTTTTTAAGACGGTGGCCAGTGTTTCCGGGGGTATATGGGGATTGAAGAGCTTTTCTTCCTCGACAAACATATCTTCCCCTTCCAGGACGTCCAGGCCGGCGCCGGCGACGGTGCCGCTGTTTAACGCGGCCAGGAGAGCATCTGTCTCTACCAGTTCGCCCCGCGCTGTGTTAATCAGGAGGGCGCCTTTTTTTATTTTAGGGAGGTTTTCTTTATTGAGCATGTGATGGGTGCTATCGTTTAGGGGGGCGTGGAGAGTGAGAATGTCGGCCCGGGGCAGCGCTTCTTCCAGGGACGTGTATTGGAACTGGAGTACTTCGGCCAGGAAGGAGTCAGGGGTAGGATCCACGGCCAGTACATTCATGTCAAAACCGCGGGCGAATTTAATGACATGGAGGCCGATGCGGCCGGCCCCTACGACTGCCAGCGTTTTTCCCTTTAGATCAAAGCCCTGAAGCCCTGCCAGGGAAAAGTTTTCCCGGAGGGTGCGCAGGTATGCTTTATGGATGTTGCGTGAGAGAGCCAGGATAAGGGCGAAGGTGTGTTCCGCTACGGTATTTTCCCCGTAGAGAGGCACATAGCAGACGGCGATGTTCCGGTTGGCGCAGGCGGCCAAATCGATGTGGTTAAAGCCGGCGGACCGGGTGGTAACCAATCGTAGTTGGGGAAAGCGGTCCAGGACTTCTTTTGTTATTTGGGAATAGATGAAGACGGAGAGAACTTCCGCTTCGTTTTCGGCGGTGAGATTGGTGTCGAGGATCTCATCGCTGTAGTGAATACTGCTTTCCTTGAGTCTTTTATTGTAATAAGGGCGATCTCCTTTCTGTGTTTCAAAAAAAGCGATAGACGGCATGGCGAACTCCTTTTTTCCAGTTTGCTTTAGATTGTGTTCGCCGGGCGGTTTCTATGTACTTTTGCTTTTATCTTTGGCAAGCTGCAGGTCAGAGCTTTTGCGGTAGTAGGGATTGATAAATGCCAGTTGGCAGTAAAGGCAGTCAATCAGTCGCTTTTCTCTGAAATCCCAGGAGCTAAACATTCGGTTCTTACAATACGGACAGAGCCAACTGACCATGTTCATGTCTCCTTCCCAAGTTTACGGATATTTTTGTGGAAATTAAAAATTACCGGGAATAAAAGGATAAAAAAGAGGATCAGGATTGCCCGGATGGTTTTAGGGGAATAAAGAAGTGAGATGAACGCCGACAGAGTTGGTGAGGTTACGTAGATTACCCGGCCGTAGACGTCTGGGCGCCGGACATGGTAGCTGTCCGGGGAGTGGTTGGCGTCCCCCTTGGTTTGGTAATAGACATCGCCGTCAAACCCAACATGGATGATTCGATGGGTAATCAGGCGGCCGTCTGTATGATAGGTGATAATTTCACCGGGCAAAAAGAGATGTTGGTTGTTTTTTGTGATGGCAATCACAGAATGGGTGGGCAGAGCCGGTGCCATGCTGCCGCTTTTTACGGCAAGCAGCTTGTATGGTGAGGTCAGCACAAGAACGGTGATAAACACGAAAAAGGCGATGCACAGGGGAATGAGTTGGGTGAGAGCGGGTTTTTTCATCAGTTTGCCAGCAGCATCAGGGTCTGGCGGTATTCCATAAGCAGCGAAATCCAGCGAACCCAGCCAAGCAGAACAAGAGAAAAGGTTGTGCCGTAAACAATTACGGCAATCCAGGTAAAAAACCGTGGCAGCAGCGGGTGGTCTTCTTCCTGGCAGTACATGTCCCATTTGTACATTCATGATCCCTCGCTTTCAGGGAAGATTGTACCGTATTAGTGGCGCGAAGTCCCATGAAGATTGGCTTATGGTTATAGACAGGAGAAAAGATGAATAGACAAAAAAACCGCCAAAGGGCGGTTTTTTTAAAGTATTAGGCTAAATATTCGCAAAACGACAGGCGAGACCTGTCCTCTTGCTTTGTTTTTTGACGGATTAAAGTTCCTCTTTTAAACTTTTCACCAGGGTGCCAACGGTCATCCCGGCCAACATGGCATAATCTTCTGTATGCAAATATGCATTGGCAACATGATCAAAGAGAATTGTGCCATTTGGCGGGAATTCGTCATCACCTTGCCAGAGAATATACAAGAGGGGCACCCGGGGTAATGCGGGAATGATGTAAGAAGCGTCGCCGTGTTCCCCTTTTTTGGCGCCGAGCTTAGATGCAGCCCGGCCGAAATCTTCTATGCGACCGCCGAAATTTTTTATAAACGGGAGGACAGCCCGTTTATGGAAAGGTTCTGTGTAAATACCGCCTCCTTGCAACTCTTTAAAAGAAATCCAGCTGTTTAGCAGATCTGCACCTGAGGCGTTTGTCAGGTAATGGAGAAGCAGGATAGAAACAACAGTAGGTGCTTCGATACTTTTATGAAAGAAGGTAACAAGACCGTCAGGATATGTAACAAGATATTTTTCTCCGAGAAACGGGACTGTAAAACGTTCCTTGTCCAAATCGAACAAACATCCGCTGTTGGCTGCCATGGTCAGTGCAGATTTGCCAGCAAATTCCCGTCGTGCCACATCCAGTGTTTCATCCAGATTATATGGGCTTTTATTCATAGGTAAGCCTCCCTCTTCTATTTAACCGTATGGCAGAATTATACCATTTTTCATAAATACGGTCAAAAGAAAGTCAACAAACAAAAATAGAGCCCGTAATGACCTGCGCGCCGGGTGGCACAGATTCTTAGCGAACCAAATACAACCTTACGGATGTATAGATCCGGTGGAAACCTGTGGCAACCTTTGCCCGACAGGCACAGATACCTTCAGAGCCAGACCAGCCTTTACGGTTGGCTGTGGACCCCTGCATAAGTATGTCTGCAGGGAAAATGCAGCACCTGTGACCATCTTCGCTCGACCCGCAGACATCCTTGGGTACCTGCAATAAGCATTGCAAGCGAACCGCAGACATCTGAAGATCTTCCCG
>JAGXRM010000024.1 GCA_018335855.1 Clostridiales bacterium | reverse complement strand
CTGGACAACAGTGGACCTGAAACTCAACAGCAGCAAAGTGGCACACAGCGTTGACCCTGTGACGGGAACCGTATACTATGATGCTGTTTTACCGAGCAGGTCACACAAAGTGGATCTGAGTGTGCGCGACGGCAAGGGGAATCTGAGCACACGTTCGTGGACGTTTATTGCGGATAAAGAACCCCCGGCCATTATATTTTTACCGGACTTTTCCGCGGGGATGACCATCACAGACGGCCAGTTACGCTTTAGTGCGACCTTAAAAGATCTGATTACCATTAAAAGTAATGCACAGCTTCGATTAAACGGAGAACTGCTCGACGCGACATTTACATATAAAGGCTTTTATGATTACGACGGCAACTGGATTATTTCCGACAGAACAGAAGCCGCTGTTGAATACGATGGCGCTGTGGAGAACGGTGAACATACATTAACGCTTTACGTGGAAGACAACCTGGGAAACAACACCACGTACAGCTGGGCGTTTACGGCGGCGACGCCGGTAAACAACCCGCCTTACGTGACGGGGAGGAGCCCGGCAGCAAACGCGGTAGTAAATATATCCAACCCGGTAATTACACTTTCTGTGAAGGATGACGAAGACAACCTGAGCCAACAGTCGGTGAGAGCCAAACTAAACGGTCAATCCGTCCCGGCAACGTTCCAGTATAAAGGGCGCTGGGTGACCGATTATGACGGGGATACGTTCTATGTTGTGGACAGCTACCAAGAAGGCACAGTCACGGTCGAGACGAGCGGATTGAGTGACGGTATAATCAACGTGGAAATATCCATTACCGATGCGGCGGGGAACACGCTGGTTGATACCTGGCCGTTTACCGTGTCGGTACCGCCGGAAATCAGTGAAGTGTATCCGGCTGATAAAAGTGAGTCAACCGGTGTGGACAAAGTTTATGCTGTGATAACAAGTAACGGAACAATCGATTGGGCAAGTGTTGTTTTCCGGATTAATAACAGCGCTGTCAGCTTTACCGTGGATGAGGCCGCCGGCACGGTGACACATGCAAGGAGCTTTACGGACGGCAGCTATAATGTGTATCTGGAAGTTAAAGACACAGCGGGGAACGCATGCACGCGTACATGGAGCTTTATCTCGGATACATCCCCGCCGGCACTGACGTACCTTCACGATTTTACTGAGAATATGGTTATTACAGATGCAGTGCTGAAGGTGCGCATTTTTCTGACCGATCTTGTAGATATCAAAAATAATGCAGTACTGCTACTTAACGGTACGCCATTGGCGGCGCAGTTCTCTTATCCCGGCTACACCGATTCCTATACAGGGGAGTACATTATTACGAAGAAAACCGAAGCCTATCTGGATTATGAGGGGGCAGTTATGAATGACAGCTACACCCTAAGCCTCTTCGCGGAAGACAAACTGGGCAACCAGAAAACGTGGAACTGGACGTTTATTGGTGCTTCACCCCCTGTGATAGCCGGGGAAACCCCGATATTATACGGGGTGAGTACCATGACGCCCACTGTTTCCGCGTTTGTAAAAGGCCAGGGGGCGGCAGTTAACTGGGAGAGTATAGTGCTAACTTTAAATGGCACAACGGTGCTGCATGAAGATGACACAGCCACGGGCAGGATTTGGTATACACCCACGCAGCCTTTGGCGAACGAATCATATCATACTGTGGTCCTGTCGGTCAGTGATGAGACTAATTTAAAAACAACCAGAACGTGGCGGTTCTACACAAACACCTTCCCGGATATGTATGACGCAAACATTAATTTTTGTATCATTTGTCATAAGGTGTCTCCGAGCAGCGATTTACGCGATCTGTATGTAGATGTCCATGCTAAGGAACTCTACTTTGGTGGCGACCACTTAAACAACAACTGCGACAACTGTCATGACTACATTACGGTCAATGCCGGGTGCGGCCAGTGCCACGGCCAGACATACAGTGATGAGGATTACCCGCACGGTTCACGGATGAGGCTATATGATCCGAAAAATTTCAACGTATATTTCCCGTTGCGTGTCATGCGGAATCGGGAAATGTTTGACTGTGTGATTTGTCACCAGCCGGGGGCGGGGACGCTAAGGAGGCTTGGTGCGCCTCTGAACCATCATGATATTCCTGAATTGCACAAAGCAGTTGATAATAGTTGTGCACCATGCCATGCATTGTCTCTTACGCGGGAGCATGCCCGGGATGGACGTACGGATAAAAATGGAGACCCTGTTAACTGCGACACCTGTCACAGAAGTGCAGATGTCCGGGTCGTAACGGCAGTCAGGGACGGCAAGAAGGCCTGCTACGAATGCCATGATGCAAGCGCTACCAGTGACGCGCACGTGGGCTTGCATGAGATTGCCATGGATCCAACGTGTGCCAATTGCCACGGTAGCAACCTGGCGACGGAAACGTGGTTCCATGGTAAAGAAGAAAACGGATGCGGTATCTGTCACGAGAGCCAAGACCCTAATGTAAAAGCGGCGGTTCGTTGGCAGAAACGCAGCTGTTTTGACTGCCATAACAAGCCCCACGATGTCTACATGACCGTAGTGCCGGAAGATATCCCGGTGTATAGTGGCGTTCCCTGGGGAACACCACAGGATGCGCTGATCTGGAGTGATGACGGATGGCTGCCGCCGGAACTAAATAACAGCATGGCTAAAATCCTCTTTAGCAGCCGGGCTGAGTTGAATAATGCGGCGGTGTACAGTTATTACACGAACGCGTTCGCTGCGGGCGGCTGGATAGTACTGCAGGACACCTATAACCCCGGAGAACCCTATTTTATGCTATTTGCTAAGAAGGGCCGTCGCTATTGCGCAGTGTGGCTTTACGGAGGGGCAGTCCCCGGAACGGCAGGACCTAAAGCCAGGATACAAACAGCATACCATTAAGTATCTTAAAATAAGTCGGGAAACCGACTTATTTTATTACACAGTAAAATCATGTAAAAAAAATAGGATTTATATTCC
Organism: Clostridiales bacterium; assembly: GCA_018335855.1. Classification (GTDB taxonomy): domain Bacteria; phylum Bacillota; class Dethiobacteria; order Dethiobacterales; family Dethiobacteraceae; genus UBA7523. The sequence continues at coordinate 904 of JAGXRM010000024.1, read as the reverse complement.
TGAAAATAGAGGAGATTTCCAGTTAAATATAGAATATTTTACTTTCCAAAGTATTTCAGATATTAATTAGTGAACATAGTAACAACCTGGTTTTGATTGTCTAAGGGGGTATGAGAATTATGACGGAAAGAATTCAGCGGGTTTATTGTTCTTTGAGCGTACGAATGAAGATGGCGCTAATCTCTTCTGTTATGATACTGGTATTTGTGTCCTTTATGGTGAGTGCTTTTGCCAGTGGCTCTGCCTTTTCAGCTCACAAGCCGGGGAAAACCAGCATAATTTCTGTTTCCAATCCTGAGGTGTCTGTCTATGTAAAAAGCAGTGAACATAATCTCTCGGCGAGCAGTGTGAGTGCCAGGCTTAACGGTACTGACGTGGGGGGCACCTTCGAATTTCTCGGGCGTTGGGAGACGGATTATGACGGAAACACGTTCTATGTTATTGACAGCTACAAAGAAGGAACAATTACAGTGAACGCAGGGGTACTAAAAGACGGTGCAAACAACGTGGAAGTATCCATCCGTGACTCAGCGGGAAACACGTTTACTGAATCCTGGTCCTTTACGGTGGCCGAGGCGCCGAAAATTACAGACATCAGCCCGGCCCACAACAGCCAGCAGGTAAGTGTGAACCGTGTATCCGCAACAGTAACGGACAATGATACGGTGGACTGGACAACAGTGGACCTGAAACTCAACAGCAGCAAAGTGGCACACAGCGTTGACCCTGTGACGGGAACCGTATACTATGATGCTGTTTTACCGAGCAGGTCACACAAAGTGGATCTGAGTGTGCGCGACGGCAAGGGGAATCTGAGCACACGTTCGTGGACGTTTATTGCGGATAAAGAACCCCCGGCCATTATATTTTTACCGGACTTTTCCGCGGGGATGACCATCACAGA
>JAGXRM010000023.1 GCA_018335855.1 Clostridiales bacterium | reverse complement strand
TGTACTGCCTAAGGTAACAGGAACGGCTGTGCATGATCACTGGAAGCCATACTTTAAGTACAACTTCAGTCACGCATTGTGTAATGTCCACCACCTAAGGGAGCTAACCGGTATTTTTGAACTGACCGGGCAACAGTGGCCGCAAGAGATGATTAATTTGCTCCTTGAGATTAAAACCGTTGTTGATACGAGAAGACCAACGGCCGATAAGTTAGATCAAGAAGAAATTAAAGGCTTCGAACAGCGATATAACCAGATTCTTGAAAAGGGTTACCTCGAAAACCCTCCGCCGCTAGAAAGCAAAACAAAGAAAAGGGGAAGGAAAAAGCAAAGCAAGACTAAAAATTTGCTGGATCGCTTAAGCGTGTATCAGCTAGAAGTGCTGGCCTTCATGTACGACTTTAACGTACCCTTTGATAATAATCAGGGTTTTATCCTCATCTTTAGGAAATCCTCATCATTCCTCGGACATGCGCTGCTGCAACGCCGCCTGAGAAAAAGATGAGGATTTCCTGATTGTTCTACCTCAACCCACACATCCTTGCCATGGCATCCTCGTCCCCTTCCCATATAGGTTTTTCGTCTGGCATGAACCCATTGGCGGATTCCATTGCTCTTTTTAGCATCTCAATTGACGGGGCGGCGTAAATTTTGGTGGTTTCCGTGGAACTGTGCCCCAGTATCCTCGAAACAAGTTCCAGCGCCACGCCGCTTTGGTAGAGGTTTGTGGCCCTGGTCCTGCGGAACATATGGGGGTAAACCTTGTCAGGCAGGTTAGGGAACTCGCCGCGTATTGAATCCGCATACTTTTTGATGATCCTTTCGATGTTGCCGGGAGAGATCCGGTGGCGGGCCCCCTTTATCACGGTATAGAACAATGGCGTATTGCCGCTGTTGGTATTTCCATAGAACGCATGGATATAATGCCTGAGATGCTCGGCTGCCTTGTCAGACAATGCGACGACCCTATCTTTATTGCCTTTCCCCCGAACCCGCACATACGGCTCAGCGACAGCCAAGTTCGCATCGGACAGGAGCATCCCGGTCAATTCGCTAAGCCGAACGGCCGTGTCATACAGCAGAATCATAATCATTTGGTCACGCCTTCCGATCTTGTTTGCCTTCGGGGCAGTAAAGATCGCCGCTAGGGCTTCCTCCGAAAGAGTTCCCCTGTTCAGTTTCGGCTCCCTTTGAAAGGGGACACGCGACGCGGCCAATGCGGATGGCTGGAGGGCAATGTCGCAGTCTGCGCAGTACCAAAGGTATGACTTGATTGCAGTCAGGCGTTGGTTGCATGTGCCTGGGGAACGTCCCTTTTCTTTCAGGAAAACCATGAAGTCCAACAGGAATTCCCTCGTGCACTCCTGAAAAGAGAATTTTGCAATTGAGAGCTCCTTCTCGTTGTAGACGTACCGTCTGAAAACAGTCAAAGCATCCCGGTATGACCTGACCGTGCATGGGCTTTTGGCCATCTGGTTGACCAAGTAATTACCGAGGAACTCTGCAGTCCTCGAAAAGAACAGGCTTCCCGCCAGTTTGTCAGTTTTCATATGCGGTAGCCTCGGGAAGCACCCTACCGGAAACGGCATCTTTCTCTTTGACTAAGCGGAATGCATCCTTTACTTGGTGGTAATAGTAAAAAGTTTCATTCCTGCCTTTGTGCCCAAGGTACTTGCTCAGGTATGGCATCATCACATTCAGGTCCGTGTCGGAGGACATCCATGTGTTCATCGTTTCAACAACAAACGTATGCCTGAGGCAATGGACCGTCGGGTTCTTGTCGCAAGTATTTGCGTATGGTGTCTTTGCCCAGAATTCGCTGAATTTTTTGTCCAAGCTTGTTTTTGGCATGTGTACCTGCGGGTCTAAGGATGGGAAAAACCACTCCGGGATTGCCGCAAGCTGAAGACATATATGATCCCAATAGTCCTTCAACACCGCCTTCAAATCGCTTGACAAGTAAACGATCCTGTCTTTGTCGCCTTTGGAGTGCTTGATGGTTATTGCACCGTTTTCCAGATCCACGTAGTCTCTGTGGAGACTGCAGGCTTCGGATATCCTGAGCCCGCAACAGTAGATCAGCCGGAATATGATGCGGTATTCACCGGCCAGCCTGCGGAATGCGGGCCGAGGGACGAGCGGCGCGTATGCATCAACGGCTGCAAAGAACGATTGGATTTCATCCCTGCTCATTACGTGGGGGACCGGGGTTTGGGCCGAGGGCGCTTTGCCCGGGATGTATGAGTTGATCCCAATGGAATTGAGGTAAACAGAAAACAGCCTCACGAACGACATCATCTGTGCGCGCGTCCCGTTTGAAACATGAAGGAATCTCCCGTTCCAGTCGTCCATTATACATTTTGTGATGGTGCCGTCATGATATCCATTGGCTGCGTAAAAATCATTGAAGGCCTTCAGGACACTCGCTTCATAGTCATATATGAAACCGGATGAGCGTTTCTGGGCAATGAAGTCGGATATATGGGCGCCAAGTTCGCTGGCATAGGCATAATCCTTGCTCATAGAGATAGGCCTCCCTTCAGCGGGATACCTGCTTTCGCAAGGGACATGGCGCAAAGCCTCATCCGCCCTTCGTCCAGCGAAAGATATTCATTGACAGTGTCATCTGTGCTATGCCCCAAGGAGTCAATGATGGTGTTCACGCCAACCCCGGCCCTTAGGAGATTCGTGGCAAACGTTCTCCGAGTTGTGTGGAAGCCGCCGTGAGTATTTTCGCCCAGTATGGCATGGATTGCCTGTCCGCAGGCTCCCTTGCCCAGTTTCCCGAACGGCACCCTGTGGTGGATGAAAAGGAAAGGGGACTCACTGCGTGGACGCCCGTCGCGCACATACCTGTAAAGTGAGTTCGCCACTTCAACGGGCAGCGGCAAGCTCAGGGCCTTTAGCGTTTTCGTCTGGACAATCGATATTGTCTGCTTCGCCCAGTTAATATCCGCAAATTTGAGATTGATAATGTCCGATGCCCGCAATCCCATCCGAAGACCTAACAAGACCATTGCCGACTGGCGGAGTTCGTAGGGAGCGGCGCTGCGACGGCAGAAGGCCGCAATTCTGGACATTTCGTCCTCGTTGAAAACAACCGTGACTCTTTCCTTGTCGGCGCATTGGCATTGTAGTGCTTTGTGCAGCATTGGCTTGTCCGACAGGACTCCTTCCTCCAAGTATTCCAGGAACATTCTTATCCGCACATTGTAAGCGCTTTTCCCTTCGGCAGTTTCGTGTGGGTCAGATAGGTTGAACAGCACCAGATGACTGGCTTCGATGTCGTGGAACGATGATACTCCTTGGGCAACAAGGAAGGTGCAGAAACGGACGCATGAAGAGCGGCACATGTCAATCGACGACTTTGTCAGCCCTTCTTTCCTACGCAACTCAAGGTATTCTGTGATTTTGTCCACGCACCATCGCGGAAGCCTCAACAAAGACGTGTCTTTGTATCTGTATACCTTTTCCGGGGTAATGTCTCCGAGCGTAGCATACTGATTGAATTGCATCAGCGTCCGGCGGGTTTGCTTCCAGCCGCTACCCAAGGCAGGTTTCAGTTCCGAAAGCCAAAGCAGGCCGAGCTCCAGCGAATACCCGGTGCCGTGCATGTCGAAAAACAAATACAGGAGCCGACAGGTGCGCTTTGCGTGTTTTATGACATTCTTTGAGTACAGGTGCTTTTTGAGGCACTCCAAATAACCGTCGATGGCATCGTGGTATTTCGCCAAAGGAAAGCCAAGGCTTTCGCTCCTAAGCCTGGCAACCTCTTCGATGGAGCTGTCTGGCATCTCAGCCGGCGGCTGGATGTGCGGCGACATTTGCTTGTTGCATGCGTATGACAGTCCGATGCTTATGCCAAGCTCACGGTGGTGAAATGCCATCAGCCGTCGGGCGGCACATTCGAACACGTCCTTGGATTTCCTTGTCTTATGGCTATCTTCATCGAGGAACTGGCGGATATGGCTATAGGTTGTTTCCGCTACGGAAGACACACCTCTATCCTGCAAGAACAGGAGAAAATTTGAACATCGCATCCGCATGTTCTCTCGCATGTTCTCAGTCTCGATGCTGTCCAAGAACATGCCCAGTTCCTTTGCGATCGTCCCCGATAGCCTCGTAAACGGCGGGAAATGATGCGATAAATGATAGGCCGGGATTCCACCTAGCCGATCCATGTCGTCCAGATGGACGATGAAATGCCTGTAGTTGGCGGATTTCCTCCGGCCCCAGCGCTCGCTTCCCTGCTTGATCCAGTCCAACGCTGTCTCAAATGAATAGCCAAGCCCTGCCTCAGTTAGGTGCGTTCGCAATTCGCTGTAACATTTCTTGTGTGCGCACACGGTCGATGCCGCGTATTTTTGCTCCCTCAGAAAGGCAGCAACGCTCTCCACAATCTGGTCAAATTGATTCATGGAATCATACCTCCGTTTTAAAAGATGATTCCATTATAGCCACATCCAATCAGGAAATCCTCATCTTTTTCTCAGGCGGCGTTGCAGCAGCGCATGTCCGAGGAATGATGAGGATTTCCTAAAGATGAGGATAAACCCTGAAATCCTCATCTGAGGATTTCAGGGTGAAAGAGATATCCGTATGGTGAAGGTCAAACAGAAGATCTCCGGGGTGTTCCGCAGCAACCAGGGAGCCAAAATGTTCTGCCGTATTAGGGGGTATATATCTACGGCCAGGAAAAATTCTATCCCTGTTCTCGATGCCATTAAGGCAGCGTTGGATGGTAACCCCTTCGTCCCGGGGGTTTAATTTAGTTGCTTTTGTTTTCTAATAGCTGGTAGGCTGAGTAGTTAC
>JAGXRM010000022.1 GCA_018335855.1 Clostridiales bacterium | reverse complement strand
AAATCGTGGAAGGATGCTTATTTAACTGCTCTGCAATCCTTCGGAAAGAAAAATCGCTATTGAGACTGGTTTGAATATAACTTCTGTCATCCAGGGTTAAATGCTTGTGGTTTGTCATGGCCAGGTGCTCCTTTCATCCACCGGCTGCCTGAGAACATCGCCCTACAAACATTATACCGGATAGAATGAAAGCCGTTTATGCATAATTAAATTCTACATGTTGATTTGTAAGATTAAATTCAATGGGTTGCTAATAGTAGGGTTGAATTTACTTTTGCAATTGAGGAATAACACCTTTACACCACATTTACCACACATTGCCCTTGATAATGTTTATAGCATAATGTATAATAATCTAGTGTCGGGGCGTGGCGCAGCTTGGTAGCGCGCTTGACTGGGGGTCAAGAGGTCGCAGGTTCAAATCCTGTCGCTCCGACCATTATAAAAAAAACAAGTTACCACGGGAGTTCAATGATCAACCCTCGTGGTTTTTTGGTGGAAGAAAGGAGAAAATATAAAATTATTGCAAACGCTGGATTTATCAGTTTACCTTGACATTGAAGTTAATGACTCCGCATAATTTCACATGGTATAGAACAACTTCTAGATTATATGCTTTTTTGATTTAGTTTTCAGGAAGAAAGACAAGACTTGTATGCACAAATAGCTGAAAAAACCTGGAGTCCTGATCGGCTAAAAATTGAAGGAAAGGCGATCTAATGGCACGGTTCGCTTTTTACTTATTGGAAAATATGATAAGATATAAAAAAGGGGCCGGTAAGCATACGCTTTAATTGATTTGGAAGAAGGGAGGCAAAGATGATGAGCAAGCAACAAATTCACAAAATGGTGGATGAGTTGCCAGAGCAATTTGAGGAAACAGTCTCAAAGTTTTTGGAGTTTTTGCTGCGGGGGCTGGATGACGAGTCTTTGAGCCAGGAAGAAATTCTTGCCATTGCCCAATCTGAAAAGGACATTGAGGAAGGACGTACTATCAGCCTGGATGATTATATCGCAGGAAAGCGTATATGATGGATATCCAACTTACAAAACAGGCGCAAGACGACTTGGATGCCATCGAAAAAAAACACCGTGATAAAATTCTTGTAAAGCTTAAAAAGATGAAAGAGGTTCCCCTCTTTCAATTGGGAGCAAAGAAGCTGGCGCCTCCCCTTAAACCGCTCTACCGTATTCGTGAAGGTGATTATCGTATACTTTATAAACTGGAAGTCGAGACCATCACAATTATGGCGGTTAAACACCGAAAGGAAGCTTACAAACCATAGTTTTTTTTAAGCACTCCAGTTGTGTGATTTCTGTGTGCGGAACCTTAAAAAACTGTAAAAAACTCATTTTCCCTGAAGGGTACTGGACATAATTACCATGACTAAAAAACCCCGTGCTGTCAAGCTTTGTGAGGCGTTGAGATCACTTGAGCAATTGTCAGTTTGAACCTAAAATGGATACTGGGGGTCAAGAGGTCGCAGGTTCAAATCCTGTCGCTCCGACCATAATAAAAAACCAACAACCACGGGGTTCATTGAACCCGTGGTTGTTTCGTTACTCATAATGTGTCCACATACTGATAACTTTTACAATATGCTCTTCCTTAAAAATCTGATAGATAAACCGGTGCTGCCGGTTAATTCTTCTTGAGTATGCACCACTTAAATCTCCGATTAGCTTTTCAAAGGGTGGATACTCTTCATACGGGTTGTTTCGCACTGTTTCGAGAATGCTCTTAATTTTATCGGGAAAACCGGCTTCGTAAGCGATACGTTTATCCTTTAACGCTTGTTTTGTATAAACGATTCTCCAAGGTTCACTATTCATCGGTATCCTCGACGCACTCCTCGAGAGGCGTGTTTAAGCCTTCTACAATTTTTTCCCGCATACCAGGTGCTGAGTACAGATATAAGGTTTCCTGAATTGACCTGTAATCCTCCTCAGACAACATGATGACATTGCCGGTTTTGCCCGTAATATACACGGGTTCATGAGTCGTAATAACTTCTTCTATCAATTTAAAAAAATTATTTCTTGCCGTTGTTGCATTTACAATTGACATAAAAAGCACCTCCTAAACGTACATTATCCTGTACATATATCATATGATTATTTTATTCTCGTGTCAACTTGCTTATCCAACAAAGTATACTGTTAGAGCATTAATAAATTCATGGCGAACTTCGATGGTCAGGTCCAGCGGGATAATTATGATTCATATGTTTTGGGAATGTTTAATACGCTGGATAGGCTCGCAGACGAATATTCAACTGAAGTGAAACAGATTATTGACAATAAGCTTGGATATTCAAATAACACTAATTGGGTGATGTACGACAAAGACGAATATGGAAATAAAAATTCTATCTTGGCACTTTTCCAGCTTCTGAAGGGGATACTTATAAAAAAGGTTTAGCAAAATATATAGAGTTTTATATCTAAATACTTATGGAAGGGAAGTTGTAATTGTGGGTATGTTTGGTAATAAGGAAGAAAAAAAGCAAGCGAAGGCTGAAAAGTTTATGGAGAAGTATAAACTACATGAAATCGATAGTAACGATTATGAGATGGTGGAGGAAATTTCAAGAGATATGGCAGGTCTCGGGCTAATGAAAGCAGGCTTGGCGTTATCTTTTGCAAAAGGAGAAGAACAGGCGAAGCTAGGTTATTTATCAGCATTAGTTAAACAAAATTGGATTATAATAAGAAAATTAGATGAAATCAGCAAAAAATTGAATAAGTAATTGTTATAAGAAAGCCTGGAAGCTAAAACCTTCCGGCTTTCTTATTAGGGCTTCAAATACCTTTCACATATACCCTGGCTCAAATGCAAAAGTAACTTCTAGTTTGCAGGATTAAATTCCATACAATCTTTCTGGAGTACACAAAAACCGTTTGCCCAGTGCTATTTTATGGTATACTATAGGCATAAATTAGCCGGGTAATTGAAAAATGGGCGCACCAAACAGAGGGCGGCAAGAAGCGCAAATTTTTGCAGACCTAAATTCCACCCCCTGTAAGGGCCTTTGGGAGCGGACGATGTTGCTCAGGCAAACCTATGGTGGACTAGAAATCTTTGTTCGAGCTATCTTTCATATGCCT
>JAGXRM010000021.1 GCA_018335855.1 Clostridiales bacterium | reverse complement strand
TGTTTCCATTGTAGAGCTAGAACTTCGCTGCGTCGCATACCAGTTTCTTTTATGATCGTGATTATCAGCCAAAGGAGATATTGTGTTTTGACTGATTCAAGTAATTCTTGCATTTCATCATCTTGAAAGACTCGCGGATCTTCTCTGTCTGGTTTCTTTTGCAAATCGAGCTTTTCCAAACAACCTTCGTAATGCTTAATGTCACTACCATTTATGATATCCCTTGTAGCTGCATAACGTAAAAGACGTCCTAACAATGCAAAATGCTCATATACATACTTTGGTGAAATTTCTTGATCAGCCATTTCAGTATAACTTGAGGTAGATTGCATCTCCCTAGCCAACGTCAATGAAGTGTGCCTCAAAGGTGTAGTTTATCGGTTCGGGGGGAGTCGTATCCCCGGGTTCTTCTGGACTTTCAGGGATGGTGGGTTCTACAGGTCCAGCCGGATTAGACGGGGGAGATGTGGGTCCTGTAAGGTCGTCGCACCCCATGACGGGAAACAATAGAAGCAAGATGATGAGTATGGCGAGAAGTTTTCGCAAGGGTTACCTCCTACTTTTACACTCCTACGGCTAAACCCGTGGGATTCTTGGGTAGTGAGCGTCCGTAATTCAGGGAAAAGGATGCAGATGCAGATGCAGATACACATACAGCCAATGATTTATAGTACGTGCTAATCTTCATCAGAGCAAGATTTGGGAGCTTGCCGTCATAGTCTATTAAGCCGATTCACCAGACCACCTCTTTGTCCGGTTATCTGAGTTTATTGTATTAAAATGTCGTCCGTTTGTACGGGAAACCACTGTAATTTACTAAAATAAAAAAGGCCCGGAATTCCGGACCGTCCCCCTGTCACGTTTTTGAGCTTATAGCGTTTGGCGTTCGTGACGGAGTTCTTTGGCGATGACTTTCTTTTCGATACGGGAGACGTAGGAACGGAAGATGCCCAGGGAGTGAACGATTTCTTTTTGTGTTTTGCGGTGGCCCATGGGGAGGCCGAAGCGCATGGCGAGGACTGTGCGCTCCCGCATTTTCAAGCGTTTGATTAATTCAAAGCTTGGCTTCCAGGATTTTTTGTCTACTTCGTTTAGGGCGTCGTCGCTGTCTGTACCGAGTACGTCAAGGATGGTGATTTCATTCACTCTTCCTTTATATCTGTCATGTTCTACTTATTTATGATTACTAAGGTTGAGAGAAAATCTTCTCTCCTTCTGAGGGTGTGCTTCTTTGTCAATTATTTTTAAACTTGTGCTTCGATCTTTTTTATTAGATGGTAAAGAATGATAGAGTCGTCTAGCGGTGTAGTAAACATTCTTAGCATAGCACAAATCTTTAATTCTCTAAATGTTCCTGGGTTAGAGGCAAAGCTTTATAGAGAACCTCGCTGTAGGCTGTTTCCCAAAGTGAATTGTTCTGTTGACTGGGTCATGTCCCGGACTTCATCGTGGCAAAGTGAAAACTACCAGGACTTGCCGTTAACAACCGTTAAGAGTAATCGCTCTTTTATCTGTCGCTTGGCGAGAGAAATCTACTCACGTGTTGCTTAAGGTATGAACAAAGAGTACCTTACAAATCTTCAATACTCATTTTATCTAATTCCTCTTGTTGCTTAGTTTTTTTCCCATTTTGTTGTACATTATAGCGAATAAAATACTTAATTATAAAAAATAGACTAATTGGAATTGCAATATAATATATCAGTAAAGATATAAACATAAAAATTTCTGAATATGCTATCCTCATCATTATTTCTTTCCTCCTATTTGTTTTTTATATTCTGAAATTAATATCTTTGCTGTATCTAAATCAATTTTTTCATTAATTGCAAGACGTTTTATAAGTGCAATAAAAGGTTCGCTAGAAGTATCCTCATTAATTTGAATTTTTTGTATTAGCTTATCAAGCCTGAGCCTTACAGTGGGATAAGTAACACCATAGTGATTTGCAATCTCTTTCAACGAACCAGATGACAAAATAAATTTTTTAATAAAGACTACATCTTCATCATCAAGATTTAACATCCAGTCAGGAACAATCTCTATTGCCATAACACACCTCCTTTAATTATTTTTAGTATATACTTTAATTTTATTAAAATCAATATTAAATATTCATTTAAACTAGCAAGCTAACCGTTAGCTGTGTTAGAAGCCGGAATAAAAATGATCCGTTTCTGTAATATAGTACCCCGGATGATATATTAAGCCAACCTCACCATTCCGTTATGCGCAAACTCTGATACAATATACGTTTAACCCACTGTTATACCAACTCAATTAAGCACAGTGAACTCGGCCATTAGACAGCGAGCCTGCCGACAGATGCGCCACACCCGCATCTGACCAATTTCCTAAAAAATTTGGTGCAAATTTTCTGAAATTCTGTTGTGACGTTTTACAGCTTCTACAGAAACCAAAGTATTCACTGATTTCCTGTGGGTTTACGCTCACTCATTAGCTTATCACGGCAATCACCAAAATGTTTCCTCCATACAGAAATACCCCCTTTGATAGTTGTTTTATTCTACCATAGGGGGTACTTAACGCTGTTCATTTACGTTTTAAAGTAAGTGCAGATCAGGATAATCTACAACTTAGTATATCCATTCGGAATAAACCTTAGCATAGTGACCTTCTAAACTTGAGTAATGCCATGTTATGGTTTCTCTAATTTCTTCAGTCCTGTCCCCAACTGTGCCATTATCATAAGTAATTTTATACCAATAGTTGCCTTTTGATTTAACAGTGGATCCTGTTTTCGTGACAATTTGACAAGACACACTATGAAGTGTACGAGGCCAGGTTGCAGATGTACCTGCAGTGCTTACATCAGTTATTTCCAGATAGGGGCTTGACGATGTAATTCTAAAATCAGTGATTAAAACGCTAGTACTAACAAGGTATGGGGCATATGTTTTACCCTCAGTTTTCACTTGTTTATTTCCAAGCCCATAGAAATATCTAGTCTGCGTTTGAGTGGCAAGTGTTCCGAAATCATAATTTTCTTCTTTAGCTAGATCGTACCCGATTTTAACATTATCAGAATCAATGAAGCGGGTAAGAATTCTAAAACTATTATCCTCAAATATTATAACGTCTGCTGGATTACCATCTATCTCTTTAGTTATCATTTGCTTTATTTTACTTTTATCATGGTTAAATATTCTCAAATACATCTTATGGATACACCTCCCGTCCCCCTTTAATACATAGAGTTATTTAAAGAGGAAAAGGTTTCGCTTTAACACAAAAAAGTATTTTAAGAAATAATTTGCATTAGAGCGTAAGGGCGAAAAGAATTTTTTTAGTTTTCTTAATTTCCTATTAATAAGAGCCTCAAATTTTCTAAAAAGTTAATAAAAATGCACTAAAAAGCAAAGACTGGAACGTCGGCTGGAAGTAAATGTACGTTTGAATGAATTGAGGCAGGAAGCTAGAGCAAATCTCATGTCTGAGGATGGCATTGCCTTTCGCAAAAAGCGTTGTATTGAACCAGAGTTCGTATTTAGCCGGGTAAAGTGGTGCTGGGGCTATAAAAGATTTCTGCTCAGAGGTATTGAAAAAGTCGAAGTTGAGTGGGGGCTATTATGTATGGCCCACAACTTAGCACGGGTAGCTTCTATCAAGTTAACTTAAAAACCCGTATTTCTTTTTCCTTAAAAAATGTAAATCAAAACAAACAAGGGAGTGTCCCTAAGTTTTTGCTTTTGGGACAGTCCCTTGTTTTGTGTGGAGAGCGTAGTGAACCATCTGGCATAGCATAAACTCGAAAAGTTCTCACGGCCATATCCGGGCTAGGGTAAGCACATCCGCATTAAACTTGTGGTTTCCATATTGAGGCCCCTAATCTGTTCGTCAAGAAGGATTATTCTAACCCAGCCTCCTTTAGGAAAGTTTCTAAAGGTAATCCATCAACATCAAAAACCGAAACCTTAATGTTGGGGGAATTTTTTCTAATTGTAAATACATGCATATTTTCTGTAACAAAACGTGCCTGTGGTGAGGGTGTGAAATAGATTTCTTTATCAGGAGCCTTCTTCAGATATAATAGATACTGTTCCCCAACTTGGTATAGTGGGTCATCCTCCATAGCCAAAATTTTGCCATTGGTAGATATTCCACCAATCTGGGAAATGATAATATTCTGAGGAGCATCTCCATGCAATACACGCTGAATGTTAAACAAATATTCTGTTTTGGGAATCTGGACATTGACTTTGGGATTGCTTTCGGCTGGCTGAATATAATTAGTACCTACAGCTTTTTCAATTGTACCAATAGCAACCACTGTTGAATCAAGTTTCATTGTTTCGAAGTCTAAGTAACTATATGCCCAACTAGCGCTTATATAAGACTCTTGCTTACTATAAGGCTTGTTTTCAGTATTATTCATAAAATTAGGGTTATTCGTAAACGATGTCGTTATATTAATTAATAACAGAGACGCTCCGCACAACAATATAAGAGCCACCAGTTTAGGTTTTATATTAATCTTCATTTTCAGACCTCCTAATATAATGCGTTTATGCCATTAATATCATCAGTTTTAGGTTTATATATTTGCAATAGTTCCCAGCGGTTGAAGGTATTACTAATCATTATACAAATAGCGCTATCCTCTTCATCTAAGCCTAAAGAATGCCCTATTTCATGTCCAGCGACTGATTGTCTTTTTAAGCTACTATAATTATCAGTATGATATCTATTTAAAGCGATATATACTTCGCCATCACTAATAACGAACAAGCCGTCCCTGCCATCTGTAGAATCATACCAATCATAAGCATAAACATTAAAATTGTTGTAAACCCTTTGCAACGATACGTTGCTTGGGAGGGCATTATTCCAATTATTAATTGACGAAAGAAATGCATTGTTAGTGTTTGCGTTCCCATTTAGGTAGTAGGTTACTGGGTTGGGGTTAGACCATTTAAAACCTAACAATTGATATGCATTTACAGCATTAGAGTGAATAACACTTACCATTAATATTAATAAAAATAAAACTAGTACACGCTTTTTTGTCAACATTAACACTCCTTCAAAAGTATTTTGCCAAAGAAGAAATAATATTCAATAAAGTTGAATCATGAAGTAAAAAAAAATGGTTTCTGAACTTTAGTAATTCATCAAATCTTATCACTCCTTGTACTAGAAGTTCCGCTAATTTTATTAAGAGTTACGGAGATTAGTAAAAGGTTACACGATTTTGTAAAAATAAAACTGTTTATTGCAATATAGTAATTCGTTGTTAAAGAAAATATATTCTAATTATTCTATTTTCACAATATCTGTATTGTGAAAATTCAAATTCCGAAGAAGATTGGACAAATTGTAACATTTTTCTTAATCTCTACATGTTACAATGTGATATAAAATCTCTATAATTAAGGAGAAAAAATGAAAAAACCACCTCTAGAAATGATTTTATTTAAGCAAAACTATACGACTGTTTTTAAGTCAGTTTTTATTTTTTGTGGTAATTATCACTTAGCCGAAGACGCAACACAAGAGGCGTTTCTTCAAGCGTTCAAGTCATTACATACATTAAAGGACCCTGATAAATTTTCCTCATGGGTCTATATAATTGCGACTAATATAGTTAAAAGTAATTACAAAAAAGATAAGCGTGTTACGAAGATTAGCCTTGAGAAAGTTGACAATATATGTTCTTTCACTGATGAATACTGTAATATAGAGTTAAGGGAAGACATAAAACAACTCTTAAATAATGTAAGCGAAGAAGAAAGGAAGTCATTAACGTTATTCTATATCGATGATTTATCAGTAAAGGAAATATCTGAGTTAACTAAAACTAAAATTTCAACGATAAAAGTCAGGCTTCACAGAGCTAGGGAAAGATTAAAAAGGCATGTTGATAAAAAGAGTATTATGGAGGACCTGCGATGATGGATAATGATAACAATTTCGAACATGATTTCGATAATACAATTAGGAATGGGTTTAAGGAAGTACTAAAAGAAATTCCCAACCCTGATGTAGACGCAAGTTGGGAAAAGATGAATGCCAGAATTAATAACAATAAGAGCAATTCAACAAAATTACTTGCCATCGCTGCTTCAATAACTTTTTTGATATTTGTTTTAGTAACTATGTCTCAACCGGCAAATGCTATTCGGGCCTTAATACAAGAGACCTATGTGCGCGTTACGGGGCAAACATTAGAACTGCACCAATCTCAAGATCTAAGAGATGAAGAGAAAAAAGTAATTATAAATGAGCCTGATACAGTTTTATATAACACCTTAACTCTATATAAAGAAGAATTGGCCCCAGGGCTATATGCTCCTAGTGACCAATTTGAAAGTAATTTCATCTCTGCTGAAATACAAAAGTTTGGGGACCAGGTATTACAAGTTCTAATACACTTCACCTTTGAAAGTGAACATTCAATATTTCTTGAGCAACTACCCAAGTATGGGGAACAAAATACTGGCATATCAATAGATACTGACGACACTACAGTCGACTATTTAACCATTAACAATACTGATATTACGGTATTTCAACATAAGTCCGGAACAACATCAATTTCATGGCACACATCTTCTGCAAGTTATATGTTTTATGGCAACGTTTCAATGGAGACTTTACTGACCTATGCAAGAGCCTTAAATCTTTTTCACTAGTATGCAAGGGTAGCTGAAGTATACGAAACTGTAC
>JAGXRM010000020.1 GCA_018335855.1 Clostridiales bacterium | reverse complement strand
CCCGAGCCAGGTCCCGTCGTCGAACCAGACTTCGCTCAAACGTCCCGCTTCATCGTAGTCGTAGAGAGCGGCACCGTCGGGACGGTAGACCGCGGTGAGATTGCCGGCATCGTCGTATTCGTAGGAATCACTGCCTGCCGTGACCAGGCGTTCCGCCTCGTCATAGCTGTATTCCACAGTTTCGTGATCCAACATCATGCGGATACGGTTCCCCGCTTCATCATACTCGTAAGAGACTTGAGCCTGGGGCTCCATGAGATAGGCGGGCAGTTCGTATTCGCCGGGAATCGGCAGGCCGTTTTGGTCTTTGTACCAGCCTTTGTGTTTGCCGCGTTCCAGGCCAAGGCCATTGCCGTTACCGACACCGCGCTTGTTGCTGTTGTCGGGTTTTTCTTTTTGGCCGGCGTTGCCGGAATTTCCTTTGTCGTTGTCATTGCCAGTATTACCGGAACTGCCGGAGTTACCCTGGTTGCCGCTGTTTCCACCGGCATTACCGGAGTTGCCCCGGTTGCCATTGTCTCCTTTCATTACGGCGAACACCGGGCTTGTTCCCGAACCGCTTTGAATCTCATTCTTCTTGCCGCTGTTGCCCGGCTGGTCTTTGTCCCCGTCAGAGGAGCCGGGGTTGGGTTTCCCGGAGGAGGGGTTGGTACTGTTGGGCGGGGTGAGGAAGGTGTCCCGGATCTGACGGATTTTCTCCACCGGGTAGGTGACGTTTGTCTGACGGTGCAGTGGGTCGTATTCGTAGGTGGTGAGGCCGCCGTCCGCTTCCGTCTGGGTCAGGCGGTTGCCAGCGGCGTCGTAGGTGTAGTCGAAGCTTTCCATGGCACCCCAGGAGCCCTGGTGGCGGATAAAGCTCATATTGCCTGCAGGGTCATAGCCCTGCAGGGTTTTGGTGCCGTTTGGCCGGTTGATGGCGGTGATACGGCCCAGAGGGTCGAACTGGAACGTAGTGACGAGTTCGTCGGGGTCGGTGTGGGAGGTGAGGCGGTTTTGCGCGTCGTAGGCAAAGTGCTGTGTACGGCCTTCCGGGTCGGTAAGCACGGTACGGTTTCCCTCGGGGTCGTAGGCGAAAGTGACCGCTTTCTCCAGTGTGAGGTTCTCCACGCTGATCAGGCGGTTGAGTATATCGTAGCCGTAGCTTTCACGGGAGGCGGGGCTTGACATACTCTGGAGGTTGCCAACGGGGTCGTAGCTAAAACCGGAGGTATGCCCGTAACCGTAGTCGATGCCGGTCAGTTGGTTTTTCAGGTCGTAGGTGAAGCGTGCGCTCCGGTCGGTGGGGTCGGTTCGCCGCGCGAGATTGCCGTTTGGATCGTATTCGTAGCGGGTCGCGGCGCCGAGTGGGTTAATTTCCTCCGCAAGGAGGTTGAGCGCGTTGTAATTAAAGTGTGTACTGTTGCCCAAGGCGTTGGTGATACGGATGAGATTGCCCACGGGATCGTAGTCGTATTCTGTGCTGTAGCCGAGGGCGTCGGTGACGCGGATGAGCCGGTCGGCGGGGTCGTAGGCGAAAGCGGTGCGGTTGCCCAGGGGGTCTGCCGCTTCCAGGATATTCCCAACCGGGTCGTACGCAAAGCTTGTCCGGGCGTTGTTTGGGAGAATAACGGCTGTAAGGCGGTCCAGTTCATCGTAGAGATATTGTTCCGCCTGGTCGAGGGCATCGGTGAAGCGTGTCAGGTTGCCCGCGGCGTCATACTCAAAGACGCTTTCATGGCCGAGAGCATCGGATGTGCCGGTGAGGCGGCCGAGCGGGTCATAGCGGTAGGATTGGGTATTGCCGTTACGGTCTGTACTGCGAACCTGGCGGCCGAGGGCGTCGTATTCCATGGTTGCCGACTGTCCCAGGGGGTCTTTTACTTCAACCAGTTCGCCCAGGATATTGTACATAAAGCTGTAGGCGCCGCCGTTGCTGTCAGTGAAGCGCTGCAGGCGGTTGGCCGGGTCATATTCGTAGAGCGTGGTATGTCCCAGGGGGTCGGTGGTTTTCACCACATTGCCGCGCTCGTCATATTCAAACGCGGTGATTCCGCCTGCCGGTTCCGTTTGACGGATCAACTGGCCGCGGGCATCGTATTCGAAGCGGGTGACATTCCCCAGCGCGTCGAAAATATGGGTCAGGTTATCGATGGCATCGTATTGGAATGTCGTTTCATTGCCCGCCGGATCGGTGACGGTATTCAATCGGTCCAGGAGGTCGTAGGCGAAGCGGGTGATCCCGCCGGTGGGGTCGGTTTTTTCCACGGTCCGGCGGGTGTAGTCATAGGTATAAACGGTGGCGCGTCCCAGTGCGTCCGTTACGCTGGTGAGCCAGCCCAGCGCGTTGTATTCGAACGTTGTGGACTGGCCCAGGGGGTCGGTAATGCGGGTCAGGTTGCCAAGGGCATCATAGTTGTAGGCGGTGTGGCGGCCGAGGGGGTCAGTCATGGCGGCAAGCCGGTCGAGGGCGTCATAATCAAAGGCGTATTCCGCCCCGGCGGCGTCGATATAACGGGAGACGTTGCCGGCGGTATCGTACTGGTAAGAGAAGGTATTACCCGCGGCATCGGTAATTTGGCTGACGTTTCCGGATTCGTTGTAATCGTATGTGGTGGTATGACCTTTGGCGTTGGTGATGGCCGTCAGGCGGCCGGATGCGTCATATTCATACGCAACAAAACTACCGAGCGGATAGGATTCCCGGATCCGGTTGCCAAGAACGTTGTATTCGTAGGAGATTTCTGCGCCTGTGGGGTCGGTCAGGCTCAGCAGGTTCCCGGCAGCGTCGTAGGCGTAGACGGTCTGGCGACCCAGGGGGTCGGTGATCCGGGTGACCCGGCCAGCACCGTCGTAGGCGAACTGAATGAGATCGCCCAGGGGATTGGTCAGTGCAGTGACCCGGTCGAAACTGTCGTAGGACACGGTCATGGACTCGCCCCAGGCGTCGGTCAGTTTGACCGGGCGCCCGAGGGCGTCGTATTCGTAAAGAATCCTGCGGCCCGCGCTGTCTGTTTTTTCCGTGACCTGTCCGAGGGCGTTGTAGCGGAACTGTGTCCGGTTGCCCAGCGGATCTACGGCTTCGGTTACGCGGCTGTAGGCGTCATAGGTATAGGTATGGCTCCCGCCGCCGGTGTCTGTGATTCTGGTTAGCCGGCCGAGGGTGTCGTAATGGAAACTGAGTGTTGTGTTCAGGGGTGTGCGGATTAGGACGGGCTGCCCGGCACCGTTATACTCAAATATGGTAATGCGGCCCAGGGGGTCGGTGATTTTCACCGGTTCGTTTCCATGGGAGTACTGCATGGTTGTGACGCGGCCGCCCGGTTCGGTGACGGAAAGGAGGCGGCCTGCGGCGTCGTAGGCGTAGGCTGTTTTTTGACCGAGCGGGTCGGTGATTTCCCGGATATGGCCGTAGCTGTCGTAGGCGTAATGCGTCCGGTTCTCCGCCGGGTCGGTGAGTGCGGCAAGCTTTCCGCTGGGGTTATATTCGAAGCGGGTGACCCGGCCAAGGGTGTCGGTAAACGCGGTCAGGTTGCCCCGGCTGTCGTAGGCGGCAGAGGTTTGGGCACCGGTGGGATCTGTCGTTTTTGTTATCAGATTGTAAACCGGGTCATATTCAAAGCGGGTAACGGTGCCGTCATGGGCGCGGACACCGACGAGATTCGTGCCGTTATATTCGTATTCGGTACGTTGGCCCGCCGGGTCGGTGAGGGCGGTCATGTTGCCGAGTGTGTCCCACTCGTATACAGTGACATGGTCTAAAGCATCCCGGAAAAGCGTGATGTTTTTATTGCTGTCATATTCATAGACTGTGCTGCCGCCTGCTTCCGTAACGACGGTTCGGCTGGCGGATGGGTCGTATGAGTAATTACGCTCGAAGGTTCCCGCGGACTGGACGGAACGTGAAACGCGGTTTTCGCTGTCGTAGGTGTAGGTTACAGTCCGGCCGGCGGCATCCGTGCGGCCGGTGATGCGGCGTGAACCGTCGTAGGTGTAGCTCTCCTCCGTGCCGCCGGAGTTGACGACCCGTACCAGGTTTTTGCTGCTGTCGTATTCATAGGTGACCGTCCTGCCGGCAGGGTCGGTGATTTTGGTCAGCAGGCCGCCGGTGTACTGGAAGGACAGCGCGCGGTTGTTGGGTTCGCGGGCCTCTGCCAGTGTGCCGTCGCTGTTGTAGGTGAAGGTGACGCGGTTACCGTTTCGATCCTCGATGGCGGTCAGCTTGCCGGCGCGGGGGTCCTGGCTTCTCCAGCCCGCTTTGTAGCCGGTGTAGTGGTAAACCGTCCCGTCTTTGTCACGGAGGGTATAGCTGTCCGGGCCAAAACGGGTCAGTGTGGATGAGCCTGAGGCCGGGGTGTAGTAACCGTCATCCAAGTCGTAGTAGATTAGAGGGTCGCCGTCAAAGGACGGCACCATGTTGTCCGGGTTGTTTTTTGTATAGTGGTAAACGCGCGGGCCGTCGGCTCCGCGGTATTCGACAATGGTGAAGTCCTCGTACATCTGCAGGTAGCGGTCGTAGCCGAACGTCCAGCCATAGCCCATGGGGCCGGGTTCATCCGTGTTGCCGGAGTATGACCTGTCCACGGTAAGGGTAAGGCCGGAGCCGGGCAGGGCGGCGTCGGTAAAGCGCATGTTTACGTCGCCGGAAATCACGGAGACGTGGTCCGGGCTAAAGGCTGCTCCGTTTAGTGCCTTAATGTCTACCGGCGCGATTTCCGGTGTCAGTAGCGCTGCCTGTGCCGCGATATCTGTGACGGAATCAGACCGCATTCCCCACAGGCCGCCGGGATCCAGCGGACCGAACGGGTTTTCAAAGCCCGGTGCGGCATAGGTGTTTTTGGCGATGGGCTCAGCCGCCCAGGCCGTTGCCATGCTGCCAAACAAAAAGGTGACTATGGTGAATATACTGAGAAGCCGCATAAACGCTCTGTTTTTTCTCATCAATGAACTCCCCCTTTGGTTTTGTGGAAAACAAAAAGCACCCTTCCGGCTTGCGGATAGGTGCAGAAATACAAAAACTGCTCCTTCGGCAGCCCGGCTGTCATAACGGGAATCCCGTTTTAGACCCGTGGCTTTGCGTCCCCACCTTTCGGCAGGTTTGCCATTATCGGGAAAATATGGATATGTAAAGGTGCTATTCTACATGCTTTTACAGTTTCCTTCTTTTTACTAAAAATTATTTTTTACCCATAATATGATATATAAACCATTTTATAAAATGCCCGGACATTATATGGGCAATCTTGCGTTAAACGGCGAAAATAATATATAATGTTGACACGTAAGAAAATTTAGGTAGTAGGTGAAATATATGGCTGAAAACTGGCGGCAGCATTATTTGAGAGCACTGCCTGCGGTGGACGCGGCAGTCAATATTTATAAACGGGGGAATCCTGCTTCCCACTATCCCCATCCTTTGATGGTGAGAGCTGTCCAGGAAATCGTTGACGGCCTGCGGCAGCAGATTCTGGCGGCGGATCAGGAGGATGAACTGGCAGGGGTAGCCATGACACCGGAGGAAGTGGCCCTTCGGGTGGATGCTTGGCTGAAACGGCTGGACAAGCCTTCGCTTCGTCGGGTTATCAATGCCACAGGCACTGTGCTCCATACAAATATGGGCCGGGCGCCTTTGGCGGCAGCAGCTAAGCGGGCAGTCGATGAAAACACCGGTTTCTGCGGCCTGGAAGTGGATCTTGCCGAAGGGCGGCGGGGCTCACGCCATGACCACGTGGAAAAACTGCTGATGAGTCTTACAGGTGCCGAGGCGGCCTGTGTCGTTAATAATTGCGCGGCGGCGGTGATGCTTTGCTTAAACACGCTGGCAGCCGGTAAAAAAGTAATTGTTTCCCGGGGGGAACTGGTGGAAATCGGCGGCAGCTTCCGCATTCCCGATGTAATGAGTGCCAGCGGTGCCCGGCTTGTGGAAGTGGGCACTACGAATAAGACTCATCGGGCTGACTATAAAAATGCTATTGATGAAGAAACAGCCCTGCTACTGAAGGTTCATACCAGCAACTACAAAGTAGTCGGCTTTACTTCTGCTGTTTCCGTGGAAGAGTTGGCTGCCTTAGGTGTGGAATATGGGGTGCCTGTAATGGAAGACCTGGGCAGCGGATTACTGATAGATATGACTGCTTTTGGCCTGGAAAAAGAACCCTTGGTGTCTGAGCGAATCGCCGCCGGAGTAGATATTCTTACACTGAGTGGTGACAAGTTGCTCGGCGGGCCTCAGGCGGGACTGATTATAGGACGGCGCCGGTTGGTGGAGCAGGTTAAGAAGAACCAACTGATGCGGGCGCTGAGACCAGACAAAATGGTGCTGGCCGCTTTGGAAGCTACGCTACGAACTTACCTCACCGGAGACCCGCTACGGGAAATTCCAGTCCTAGCCATGCTGAGCGCGTCACCGGAAGTATTAAAGCGCCGGGCCAACCGCCTTGCCGAGGCACTGCGCCAGCGTTCCGGCGGGTTGCTTTCCATCAGTGTCCTTGACGATGTCTCATTTGTCGGCGGCGGCGCCATGCCGCTGACTACACTTCCTACCAGTGTAGTGGCGGTACGTCACAGAGGAGGTTCTTTTTCTGAATGGGTCCGCGGCCTGCGTCTGGCAGAACCTGCGCTGGTTGGCAGGGTGCAGGAGAATCAACTGCTCCTTGATGTGCGTACCGTGGCGGAAGAGGAAGAGGAAGAGGTGATCCGGTGTCTCACGTAATCATCGGCACCGCCGGTCATGTGGACCACGGGAAGACGGCGCTGATTAAAGCGCTGACCGGTGAGGACACCGATCGTCTGCAGGAAGAGAAAGACCGGGGGATCTCCATTGAATTGGGGTTTGCCCCGTTTAAGCTGCCAAGTGGCCGCCTTGCCGGGGTCGTCGATGTCCCCGGACATGAGCGTTTTATCCATAATATGCTGGCCGGAATCGGCGGCATTGACCTTGTCCTGCTCGTTGTGGACGTCACCGAAGGGGTGATGCCGCAAACCAGGGAGCATGTGGACATAATGGAGCTTTTACAGATAAAGCGGGGCATTGTGGTCCTCACCAAAGCAGACATGGCTGAGGATGCGGATTGGCTGGATCTGGTGGAAGAAGAAGTGCGGGATGCGCTGGCAGGTACGTTCCTGGCCGATGCCCCCTACCATCGGGTTTCTGCCATGACCGGCGCGGGACTGGATGAACTGCTGGTATGCATTGACAGGCTGACAGGTGAGTTGCCAGCCCGGGATGTAGCTGCACCACTGCGGCTGCCGGTGGACCGGGTTTTTAGTATCACAGGCTTTGGCACAATAGTAACAGGAACTCTTTTGGCCGGGAGCATACACAGCGGCATGAATGTGGAAGTAATGCCTCTGGGGGAACGGGTCCGTGTCCGTCAGATTCAGGTCCATGGCTCCCTTGCTCCCGAGGCGGTGGCCGGACAGCGTGCCGCCGTGAATTTGCCCGGCGTAGACAAAGATTCTTTGCCCCGGGGCAGCGTTCTTGCCGCACCCGGTTCTCTTACAACTACATATATGATGGACGCCCGCCTTCAGTTGTTGCCGGGCGCCCCGCGGGCGATAAAGAACATGACACGGATTCATATTTACCTCAGTACCGGCCGTTCCGTGGGCAGGGTTTTTCTGTTGGACAGTGAGGAACTACAGCCCGGCGATAAAGCGCTGGTTCAGTTCCGGCTGGAAAAACCGCTGGTCGCCCAGGGCGGTGATCGTTTTATTATCCGCTCGTACTCTCCCATGACCACCATTGGCGGCGGCATGGTACTGGATGCCAGTTCCGTAAAGCATAAACGGTTTAAAAAAGAAATACTGGAGCGGCTGGCCGAGTTGGAAAAAGGTGATGCGGCGGCGCCGCTGCTACAGCGGATCCGCCGTGAATCGGCGGTGGCCGCAGGCGTGTTAGAGAAGCAGTCAGGCTTGGCGCCGGAGACACTGGTTGCGCTTCTGGAGCGATTGGTCGAGGAAAATAAAGTGGTTAAAGTGGGCAACCTGCTCGTTGATGCTTTTGCTTTGGCACAGTGGCGCAGCCGTATCCTTGAAACACTTCATGACTATCATGCTGTGTACCCGTTGGCTGTTGGTATGTCCAGGGCATTACTGAGAAGCGCATTACCTAAAGACGTACCACAAAAAATCTATGATTATTTACTCACGACACTGGTGGAACAGCAAGAAGTTGCGGAGCGGGATGGCTTGGTGGCACTAAAAAACCATCACCCTGCACCGGGACCGGAAGAAGCCACCCAGATTGAAAAAATTGCCTTGCTTTACCTGGAAGGGGGCTTTACCCCTCCGGCACTCCGTGAAGTGGCAGAGAAAGTCAACATCTCCCCGGAGCAGGCAGAGACATTGGCAGCATATCTTGCCTGGAGCGGTATCCTCGTCCGGCTAGATGAGCAGTTGGCGCTTCATACGGCACATTTCCAAAGGGCAAAACAAATACTGTGCGATCACTTTCAGGAAGAAAAAACTCTGACTGCCGCCGTTTTCCGTGACAAATTGGGAACAACCAGAAAATTTGTTCTGCCGCTCTTGGAAACCTTTGACCGCCTGAAATGGACAAGGCGTCTCGGTGATGAGCGGGTTCCCTGGCGGCTCGATATTAATAACTGCGGGGAGGTGGAGTAGTGACAGATAAAAATATACGTTTGACACAATTAACATGCAGCGGCGGGTGAGCGGCTAAAATGCCCCCCGGGGTACTGGCACAGGTTCTGTGCAAAATACCGCAAATGAAGCATGAAAACTTACTGGTCGGTTGCGATTCCTTTGCCGATGCCGGTGTTTATAAGCTAAGAGATGACTTAGCCATTGTTCAGACACTGGACTTTTTTACACCCGTTGTCGATGATCCTTATGTGTTCGGCGAAATAGCTGCCGCCAACTCCCTGTCTGATGTGTATGCCATGGGGGCAACCCCTCTGACCGCTATGAATATTGTTTGTTTTCCATCAAAGACACTGGCTGCCGATGTCCTGGGAGAGATTCTTGCGGGTGGTGCCGAAAAAGTGTTGGAAGCCGGTGCACTGATTATTGGCGGCCACAGCGTTGAAGATAATGAACCAAAATATGGCTTGTCGGTGACCGGCATCGTTCATCCGGACAAACTGGTCACCAATGCCGGCGCCCAAATTGGGGACAGCCTGGTACTGACAAAACCGATAGGTTCAGGACTGGTAGTTACTGCAGCCAAAGCGGAAATGGCCGGTGCCGGCGAGTTAAATCATGTGGTTAACTCCATGAAAACGCTAAACCGGGATGCGGCTGAAGCGATGTCAACGGTGGGAGTCCATGCCGCCACCGATATCTCCGGCTTTGGCCTTTTGGGCCACGCACGGGAGCTGGCTTTGGCCAGCGGCGTAGCGTTGGAGATTTCTTTTGGTGCTGTCCCCCTTTTCCGGGGAGCACTGCAAGCAGCATCCATGGGCCTAGTCCCCGCTGGCGCATATGCCAACAGGGAGTACGTAGCATCGGGGCTGAAAATTGCTAATGAAAAAACGCTGGGCGAGCGGGAAATGGATATTCTCTGCGACCCGCAGACATCAGGCGGCCTGTTAATCAGCGTGGCACCAGACCGGGTAGCTACGCTGATGGCCGAACTGGTTCGCCGTAATGTTACCGCTGCCGTTATCGGCAACGTACAGGCCGGAGAGCCTGGAGATTTACTTATCACACCGTAATGGAGGGTTTCGATTGACGGAAAGTGCGGAAGGCAAGGTGAAAGAAAAAGGGTTCCTGGCCAGGAAGAATATCGTTTTTTCTTTAGAGCGCTACTTTATTGACGCCCTGGGCGCCATGGCGCTCGGGTTATTTGCCTCACTGATTGTAGGTTTAATATTAAAAACGGCCGGCGAGCAATTAACAAACGTATTCGGGGCACAGGCATTATTTACATTTTTAATAAATATCGGTGCCATGGCGATGAGTATGATGGGCCCGGCTATTGGTGTGGCTGTTGCCTATGGCTTAAAGGCACCGCCACTGGTTCTCTTCGCGAGTGTAATTACAGGGATGGCCGGTGCACAGGGCGGGGTGGCAATCGGACAACTGGGTGGCCCTGCAGGGGCGTTTGTTGCTGCTGTGATTGGTGCGGAATTCGGTAAAATTGTCTCCCGGGAGACAAAAATTGATATCATTATAACTCCTGCTGTTACCATTGCCGCAGGCGTAGGAGCTGCAATCCTGATTGGACCCAGTGTGGCGTTTTTCATGACTGGTTTCGGACAGTTGATCATGAGAACTACTGAGTTACACCCTTTCCCCATGGGAGTGGCAGTGGCAGTGTTAATGGGGTTAGCGTTAACGGCGCCCATATCAAGCGCCGCTTTGGCCATTATGCTTAGCCTGAGTGGTCCTGCTGCAGGCGCGGCCACTGCTGGTTGTGCGGCTCAGATGATTGGCTTTGCCGTAGCCAGTTACAAAGAAAACGGCTGGGGTGGATTAGTCTCCCAGGGTGTGGGCACATCCATGTTGCAAATCCCCAACATCGTAAAAAACCCCTGGATTCTTGTGCCGCCTACACTGGCCGCGGCTATTCTCGGTCCGGTAGCCACGGTGGCCTTCCGGATGGACAACATCCCCATTGGGGCAGGCATGGGTACCAGCGGCTTTGTCGGCCAAATCGGCACAGCCACAGCCATGGGTTTTACCGGTGATGTACTGATACGAATCATCCTGCTCCACTACATCTTCCCCGCTATCCTGGCACTCCTCTTCAGTATCTACCTCCGCAAAAAACTCCTCATTAAAGAAGGCGACTACAAACTCGACCTCTAATGCAACTCCGGGGACGGTTCTCAAGTTGCAAAGTTGCAACTTGAGAACCGTCCCCGGGTTGCAAAGTGACGGATATCACACCTTTTTTCCCGGATAGCGGGTACAATAGGTGTGGGAGGGGTGGAGGATGAAAAAAATTGCTGTTTTGCGTTGTGAAACAGTTTCGGAAGTTTGTCCTGGAGTGGGGTGCCTGAAAGCGTTTCATGAACGGCGTGTTCATTTTAAAGGGACGGAAGAGGATGCAATGCTTGTCGGCTTTTTCACCTGCGGCGGCTGTTCCGGGCGCCGGGTGTCCCGGCTGGTTAAGTCATTGCTTAAGCACGGGTTGACGACAGTTCATCTTAGTTCTTGTATGTTGATGGACGGGGATTATCCGAAATGCCCGCATATTGATGAAATTAAAAAAACGCTCGAAAAGAGCGGTGTGGAAATTGTTGACGGTACCCACCATTAAAAAAGTAATATCAATTGTTAACCTGACCCCGTTAGGGAAGCTGCCGGCGTTTGCCGGCAGCTTTTTTAGTGGGTTTCTTTCTTTTTGAAGGCGAGGAGTATAACTTCTTCTCCACTGTTGGCATCCGGCCGACTGTTAAGGAATTGTTCTGTTTCACGGAGTTTGTTCAGTCCCAGCTCGGACAGTTCGGCAAATTTAACATTCTTAATTTCTTCCAAAAAAAGACCTCCTTTTGCGGTTGACTGCTCTGTTATATCTTTTAGCAAAATGGATGTATTATACCGAAAAAAAATCTCTGATATGTTCCCGTCCTGCGGGACATCTTCATAACATAGGGAGAGACGAATTTTTTAAAGCTGAGTTGTAGAAAGGAGTATATTGATGTGCGGTTTTTTTGGCATCTGGGATAAAGCGGGCCGCAAGCCCCGTGTTAGTATGACGGATATAACGGAAACGTTTTCGCACCGTGGTCCGGATGACGGTTCTGTAGCGGAGTTGGGACATGTGTCTTTTGGTTTTCGCCGTCTGAAAATTATTGATTTAACAGGCGGGCGGCAGCCGATGTTTAATGAGGATGGATCGCTTTGTCTGGTCTTTAACGGAGAAATTTATAATTACAAGTTGCTGCGGGAGGAATTACAGCAGAAAGGACACCGGTTTTCCAGTGAAAGTGACAGTGAGGTGATTCTGCACCTTTACGAAGAAGAAGGGGAAGAATGTGTTACGCGGCTTCGCGGCATGTTCGCATTTTTAATGTATGATAAAAAAGCAGACCGGCTTTTCGGAGCGCGGGACCGGTTTGGCATCAAACCGTTATATTATCTGGAGACGGCCGGTTCATTTGCCGTGGCTTCTGAAGCAAAAGCATTTCTTACATTGCCTGATTATACCGCGCAGGTAAACGAAGACGCGATTCCCCACTACTTAACATTTCAATATGTGCCGGAACCGGCAACCATGTTCGCCGGTGTTTACAAAATACCGCCCGCCCATTTATTCACCTGGCAAAATCAAAGGCTGACACTTAAACGTTACTGGCAGGCAGAGTTTGCGCCGCAGAACAGGCCTTTTGAGGAGTTTGTGGATGGTACCCGCAGCGTCATGCGTGAAGCGGTAAAGCTACATACCCAGGCGGATGTTCCCTGGGGCGCCTTCCTCTCCGGCGGGATTGATTCCACGATTATTGTGGGCTTGCTGCGGGAAATGGGACCGGTGTCCACGTTTAGTGTGGGCTATGAAGATGAAGCGTACAGCGAACTGAAGGAAGCGGCAGAGACGGCTCGTTATCTGGAGACGGACCATGAGGAGTATATTATTGAGCCCGAAGAATTTTGGCAGCACCTGCCCAAATTGGTCTGGCATTTTGACGATCCGGTAGCCGATCCGGCGGCCATTTCCCTCTACTTTGTGGCAAAAATGGCCCGCAAAAAGATTACTGTGACACTGTCGGGGGAAGGGGCTGATGAAGTCTTCGGCGGCTATGGTATCTACAGGGAACCCCATTCTCTGCGGGCATTGTCGTGGCTCCCCCGGCCTGCTTTAAAAACAATGGGTGCCGCAGCGGGTATACTGCCCGGATTTGTGCCAGGGAAAAACTATATTCGCAGGGCGTCTACTCCCATTGACCAGCGCTACTTTGGCAACGCTTTTATTTTTAACGAAGAAGAGAAACGGAAGTTGTTAAAAAATAAAATGTATCCGCCGGCAAGTGCTATTACGGCTCCGTACTATAAGCAGGCAACCGCTTATGATGATGTGCAAAAGATGCAGTATATTGATCTGCACACCTGGATGGTGGGGGATATTCTGGTGAAAGCGGATAAAATGACGATGGCAAACTCCCTGGAATTACGGGTGCCCTATCTTGACCATCATGTGTTTGAGTTTGCAGCTACCATTCCGACAAAGTATAAGATTCGCGGCGGCCTCACCAAATATGTATTGCGTCAGGCGTTTGCCGGTATGGTACCGCCGGCTGCTGTTTCCAGGCCGAAACGGGGCTTCCCTGTGCCTACCCGGGTTTGGTTGCGCGGGCGTATGGGGCGGCAGATGGAAGAAGTGCTTTCTGACCCGGCTCTGGGAAAATTTTTCTCACGGACTTATTTGAAGGCGCTCCTTCATGATCATCGGGAAGGGAAGGCAGATAACAGCAGAAAAATCTGGACAGTGGTTATTTTTGCCCTTTGGCTCCGCCAATTTGCAGGGGGAATGGTAAATTAAAACTATAGGTATAAAAAAGGAAATTACAAAAAAATAGCGAACTTCTTCAAAGCGCTTTTTACAGGCGCTTTTCTTGTGTGTGTATACCGTCCCCTGAGGTGCGCAGAAACGCTGCAGGGGGAGTGCGTGCAGACAAGCGTCAGAAAAAATTCGTTCTTTAGTCACAGAACTTTCACGTTTCACATACGGCACAGTGGTATAATTTATAGTAGATAAAAGTGCCAATCTTTCCCTGAGAGGGGCGGAAAGCTTGCTAAACCAAGTTGAAGTAAAGCATCTTAGCAAAGCTTACTCCTACCGTAAGCTATTTACAGATATAAATGTCATCGTTCCCGACCGCTCCGTCTTTGTGGTGCTTGGCCACAACGGTGCGGGTAAAACGACATTCTTACGTATCCTTTGCGGTCTGATTCCCGCCACTTCCGGTGAAGTGTTGTTTACGCTGGATGGAAAATCCCTTTCTCCCCGTGAGAAACGGGCACAGATTGGCTTAGTTTCCCCCGATCTTGAGCTGTACGGCGAACTGACAGCCGTGGAGAACCTGGAGTTTTTTTCAGGGGTAAGAGGCCTGCCTTTTACGCTGGACAGAGCACGGGAGATTCTGGAGATGGTAGGTTTAAAAGGGCGGGGAAACGATTATGTCGGTACGTATTCGTCAGGAATGAAGCAGCGGATGAAGTATGCCTACGCTTTACTCCACGACCCATATATTCTGGTTCTGGACGAGCCGACGACGAATCTGGACGAAAAAGGTGTAGCGCTGGTCGATAGTGTGATACGCCGTCAACGGGAAAAAGGTATCGTGATTATGGCTACCAATGAGCCCCGGGAGGTGTCTTATGCTGACAAGACTCTTTCCCTGGCTTAATCAGGGGATGGCCGTGCTGCGTAAGGATCTTCGCATTGAGTTTAGGACCCGTTACGCGTACAGTGCGCTTGTGATGTTCGCCGTTACCACACTGGTCACTGTCAGTTTCTCCGTGGGCGGGTTTGCCCCCGATACAGATATCGCCGCGGCTCTGCTTTGGATCATTTTATTCTTTTCGGCTATGGCTGGCCTGTCTCGTACCTTTGTTCACGAGGAAGAAACAGGTACGGTTATTGCGCTCAAGCTGGCAGCTGAACCGGAGCCAGTTTATCTGGGAAAATACTTCTTCAATGTGGCTCTTCTCTTTAGTTTATCGATTCTGGTCGTACCAATGTTTCTCGTGATGCTCAATCTGGATATTGCCATGCCGGTTGCCTTTGTAGCGATTGTCTTCCTTGGCAGTCTCGGCCTGGCTGGAGCCAGTACTATCCTGGCGGCCATCGTCGCCAAGGCGGGAGCTAAAGGATCCCTACTGACCGTTCTGGCGTTTCCCATTCTTCTTCCCCTGTTAATTGGCGCCATCAGCGGTACCCGTTCTACGATGAGTGGGGTTTCCATGGAACTGGTCACGCCGGACTTAGGACTATTGTTTTTCTACAATGGTATTGCCGTTGTTGCATCTTTACTGCTTTTTGAGTATGTTTGGAACGATTAATTCGCCATTATACAAATTTATACCTATGGAAGTGAGGGGAAAAGAGTGATCTGGCAAATAATACTTGGAATCTGGATGACTGTGGTTATCGTGGCATCATTCCTCTACATGCCGGCTACACAAGGGCTGGGGGAGACAGGACGTATTATCGTCTATCATGTCCCTGCCGCCTGGATTGCGGTACTGGCTTATCTGATGGCCATGGTTAACGCTATTGGCTACTTACGGAAAAAAGATATCAGACTTGACCGGCAGGCGCAGATAAATGCGGAACTTGGGACAATTTTCTGCATCCTTGCCACGGTAACCGGCGCCATCTGGTCCAAAGGGGCCTGGGGCTGGTATTGGAACTGGGATCCCCGTCAGACATCCATCTTTGTGTTACTCTTAATTTACGGTGCCTACTTCGTTCTGCGCAGTTCCATAACTGACTCGGACACGCGCGCCCGGCTCTCAGCAGTCTATGCAATTCTGGCATTTATCACCGTACCTTTTTTGGTCTTTGTCATACCACGGGTTTATTCATCGCTACATCCGGATCTGATTAATATTCCTCAGCGCAGCTTAGACATGGACCGTAAAATGTTGCATGTGTTTTTATCTTCACTGGCGGGCTTTACAGGACTCTATGTCTGGATGTATAAAGTACAGATGCGTCTTGAAAATCTGCTATATAAACAAGCCATGAAGAGGGAGGGTTAAGCCATGGGTGAGTTGGGATTTGTCCTCGCCGTTACATTAATTACATGGGTTGGACTGTTTCTGTATGTTCTGCGGGTAGATATCAAAGTCAAGGAGGCGGAACGACGTGAAGAGATATGATAAACTGGTTTTACTGCTACTATTAGTGGTGTTTGGTGTAGGTGGGTATCGCTCTATTTCCAGCGCACTCACTCCATACGTAACATTTGCGTACGCGGAGGAATCGTCCCGTTCAGTACAGGTTAAAGGTTACGGCATTGATGGTACGATTCAGATTGATGAAAACAGCTTTTCTTTTGAGATGGAAGACATGGATGGTAAAGTTGTCCGGGTTTTCCATAAAGGCCCAATTCCGCAAAACCTGATGGAAGCAGACAATATCGTCGTCGTCGGTAAATACGCGGATGGAGGATTTACCGCTCAACGCATTCTTGTTAAGTGCCCTTCCAAATACGAAGCGCAGTAAATAAGGATGTGATCAACTAACATTTTGGAGGGATAACGTTGGCACAGGAAACACCGGGGCTGCCTGAACAACAATCAACACAGGCTAGCCCGATAAAACAGATTCTGAACTTTTTAAGCTCCATGCAACTGGGTATTATTCTTTTGCTGCTCCTTGCTGTTATATCTGTGTTCGCGACCACGCAAGAAATGAATACAGCTATCTCCTCTATCTACACTTCCTGGTGGTTTGTGGGCATTATGGCTTTTACCGCGCTCAATCTGCTTCTCTGTACCATTGAGCGAATCGGCCCCCTGACCCGTCAGGCGTTCCAGCCCAAACGGGAGATGACAGCGGATGGCATCAAAAAAATGCAGATTAACCGGGTGATTAAAGTCAAGTCGCCGGGAGACGAACCTCTTGCCAGTGTACAACAGATTTTTAAATCCAATGGCCTGCAGACTACTGTCCAGGAAACCTCTGAAGGCATCACTCTCTTTGGGGAAAGGGGTAAGTTCGGTTACTTTGGTTCTATTGTTACTCACCTCAGCCTGCTGCTTATTCTCCTCGGTGCCATGTACGGTGCCCTGACAGGGTATGAGACGCGAAACGGCGGGATGAGTGGCGACAACTTTTTTGTGACCCAAGGGAACTGGCGGGCGGATATCGGTGAAGTTCGGATGGTTTTTGAAAAAGACCCCACAGTACGCCCCCGGGTCTACAGTGATGTAACCATAACCCGGAATGGTAAGGTCATTAAAGAGGGAACCGTCTCCATTAACGACCCTCTCCGGTTCGAAGGAACTTCTATCTACCATTCCACCTTCCTCTGGATTTCCCAGGTAAATATCACGGATCCGGCGACAGGAACTGTTGAAGAGTTAAAATTCTTCGAAGGTGACAGATATTTTCTGCAAGACAAGGGGGTACAGTTTGAATCGCTGGCGTTTTTCCCCGACTTTACCATGGCGGCAGGCGGTCGCCCCACGTCCAAGAGTTATAACCCCAACCGGCCGGTGTTAGCGTACCGCATCACTATCAATGGTCAACAAGAGCCCTGGGACTTGCTGGAATTGAACGAGCCTGCGACGCTGGAGACACCAAACGGTCCGGTGGAAATTACACTGACCGGGTTTGAGAACGCTGCTGTATATTCTATCGCCAAAAACCTGGGCCGCCCGATTCTCTTTATCGGAGCTGTGCTCATGGTCATCGGCCTTTATATGAGCTTTTTCCTCTTCCCGCGTCGTTTCTGGGCTACGTTTGATGCAAAGACATCTTCTCTTGTCGTCGGCGGCCGAGGTTACCGCAACCGTTTAGGCGTGGAGCAGATTATGGAACGGATAGAATCTGAAATTAGAAACAGAGAGGGAGAATAATCATGGGTGGTTTGATTAACGTATCTCCTACCGGCTTGCTTGTGGAGAACACATTGTTTGTCATCGCCGTTGTGGTGTATCTGCTGGCGACGGTCGGTTATGTAATAAATCTGTTTGGCAAAAAGGAGTGGGGCGGTTTTGCCGCCAACACCCTCCGTGTTGCCTTCCTGATTCATACCGCATTTATCTTAACACGGACAGTGAATGTAATGCGCGTCCCCTTTGTCGGCCACTTTGAGTTTGGCAACATGTTTATCTGGTCCACAGTTCTCGTCTATGCCTGGACAGAATGGCGGCTGAAAGATAAGTATCACGCCGTTGGCGCGTTCTTAATGCCTGTGGTCATGCTCTATATCAGCTATATCACTCTTTTTCCCAAAATCAGCCGTGCTCACAATCCCCTGCCTCCTGTACTCCAGTCCAACTGGCTGAAATTCCATGTTAGCGCTTCGGTGCTAGGCTACGCCGGGTTCTCCCTGGCTTTTGCCGCCGCGCTGATGTGGGTACTCAAGTACGTGATGGAAAACAAAAAGGATGCGGTGAAAGGTTCCCCCTTTCTGAAAACACTGACACAGGCACTGCCTCAGCCCAGAGTGCTGGAAGAGTATATGTACCGCGCTTCTGTATTCGGCTTCCTTTTTCAGACGGTGATGATTATCACCGGTGCCATCTGGGCCGACCAATCATGGGGCCGTTACTGGGGTTGGGATCCCAAGGAAATGTGGTCTTTGATTACCTGGTTTGTCTTTGCCGTTTACCTCCATGCCCGCTTTACCCGGGGCTGGACCGGCAAAAAAACAGTCGCCCTGGTTTTGGTCGGCTGGGTTGCCATGATGTTCACCTGGATGGGTGTGGCCTGGTTGCTTTCCGGCATTCATTCATTCGGTTAAATCGAAGAAGCATAAGAACCGGGAGACGGCGGTGGCAGGGCATCCTGCTACTGCCTGATTCTCCTCTGGTTTGATATTGTTAGCGTATCAGGTATTTACAGCATCCATAGTTACTGGAGTAACTACATGCCGCCTGGCGAAAACCGGGATACGAGGTGTACTAGGTGACAGAAATCATGATTGTCGGGATTAACCATAAAACAGCTCCGGTTGAACTCCGTGAAAAGCTCTCGTTTACAGAGAGCCAGCTTACCCGTTCCCTGGAGTACTGTAAACAGAGTACCGGGATTAACGAGGCTGTAATTTTAACTACATGCAACCGGACAGAAATATATGTTGCCGGTTTTGATGTCAGTGTCTGTCAGGATTTGGTGATGGAGATGCTGGCTGAGATTAAACAAATTGATATCAAAGCTGTTAAGCCCAATCTCTATCTACTTACCCAGGAGAAAGCGGTGGATCATCTCTTTTCGGTCACCGCCGGCCTGGATTCCATGATTCTCGGAGAAACACAGATTTTGGGCCAGGTAAAAGACGCCTATGCCAAAGCAAATGAAGCTAACGCCGTCGGCACCATCTTTCATTCCCTGTTCCGCCAGGCGGTCACCGCAGCCAAACGTGTACAAACAGAGACGGCCATCAACCAAAATGCCGCCTCTGTTTCCTATGCCGCCGTGGAACTGGCCAAAAAGATTTTCGGCCGCCTTACCGACAGGACGGCCCTGATTCTCGGTGCCGGCAAAATGAGCGAATTAACACTGCGCCATCTCTATGACCAGGGTGTAAAAAAGGTCATTGTGGTTAACCGCACCAAAGCAAGAGCAGACCAGTTAGCGGCCTGTTTCGGTGGCGTATCTGAGTACTACGAAAAACGCCGCGACTGTCTTATCCAGTCCGATATTGTTATCTCGTCCACGGGTGCACCCCATTTCGTCCTGGAAAAAGACGAAATGGCCTCCGTCATGCGTGCCCGCCGTGGCAAGCCTATTTTCCTAATCGATATTGCCGTGCCCCGGGATATCGATCCCCTCGTCAATGACCTGGAGAACGTCTATCTCTATGATATTGATGATTTGCAGGCCGCAGTCGCCTCCAACATGAAAGACAGGGAGCAGGAGGCGGTCAAAGCCAAGCTGATTATTTCCCAGGAGATCACCGAGTTTCAAATGTGGTTTAAAACTCAGGAAGTTGTGCCGCTGATCACTGCACTGCGTCGTAAAGCGGAATCCATCCGTACAACGGAGTTGGAGCAATCCTTAAAGAGGCTGGGCAATCTCAGTGACAAGGAAAAGAAGCATGTCGACAACCTGACCCGGGCCATCGTCAACCGGATATTACGGGAACCGGTCCTGCGCATCAAAGAGTTTGCCTTAGAAGACAAAAGTGATATCTACGTGGCTTCACTTTGTCAGTTATTTGACCTCGATGAAGGGCTTAACGGCAATGGCCAACCCAACTGGCAGGAAGAAGAAAAGACAGAAGCCAATGTGGAGGGAGGCCGAGTATGAATAATGTCGGTTTGGCATTTTATATCCTTTCCCTCTGCTTCTATTTCTCTGCGGCCGTTATATTTCTGATTGACCTGACAGCGTCGGAGAAACAACTTTTACCCATCGCCCGGATTTTACTGATCATCGGCTTTATCACGCTGACACTGCTGATGATTGGCCGCAGCGTCGTCTACCGCTACATCCCCCTGTACACCTTCCATGAAACGCTATTGTTTTTTGCCTGGGTGGCCACCATCGTATTGCTGGTACTGGAACGGGCGTACCATTTTCGGGCAATCTACTATTTTGCCACACCGCTCTTATTTGGTTTCCTTTTCTTCGCCTTCTTTTTTACACCGGCCAGCGTGGATCTTTGGCCGGAACTACGCAGTATCTGGCTTTTCGCCCACATCCTTACCGTTATCGTTGCTTACGGGACATTTGCCGTGGCCTTCGTTGTTTCCGGCATGTATTTGCTGGTCGACAATCACTTAAAAAAGAAAAATTTTTCATCCCTGATATCCAAGCTTCCCAGCCTGGACATCCTGGATTATTACAATTACAAGTTAGTCTCCGTGGGCTTCTTCCTGTTGACTATCAGCATCTTCCTTGGCGCCATGTGGGCCCAGCATGTATGGGGAGCGCTTTGGCGCTGGGAGCATAAAGAAATCTGGTCCGGTATCACCTGGATTATCTATGCCGCCTATCTTCATACCCGGTTGATGTCCGGCTGGCAGGGCCGTAAAGTGGCCATGCTCAACACTCTGGGTTTTGCCACGGTACTTTTTAACTATGTCATCGTCCGCTTTTTCTTAACCGGCGGCTTGCATCAATTCTATTAAAAACAATTGACGGTTACCACGCTCTATAAGATAATATCAGTAACCGCTATTGATTAGAGGGCTTATGGAAAACTATTATCCGGTATTTCTGCAATTAAAAAATAGGCTCTGCGTCGTCATCGGCGGAGGAGAGGTGGCGTTCAGAAAAGTGGACGCTCTCCTTGAATGTCACGCGTCTGTCCGCGTCGTCGCTCCCGAAGCGGTACAGCCCCTACGGGAATTGGCTGCCCTGAAACGGGTCGAATACTTGACGGCCCCTTACACCAGGGAAACACTGGATGGTGCATTCCTGGCCGTGGCCGCCACGGACAACCCAGCCGTCAACCGCACCGCTGCCGCCCACTGCCGCGAACTTCGGATACCGGTCAATGTGGTTGACGCTCCGGAACTCTGCGACTTCATTCTCCCCGCCACTATTCGCCGCGGCCCCCTGACGCTGGCCGTCTCCACCGGAGGTACGGCGCCCGCCGTAGCCCGGCAGATTCGCCGGGAACTGGAAGAGAAGTTCGATGACGCCTATGGTGAACTGCTTACTGTTTTAGGAAAAACGCGGATCCGCGTTTTAAGTGATATCGCAGACGCAGACCGTCGAAAACATATTTTTACCACCCTGGCCAGGGATGATCTGCTCACCCTGCTCCGTGAAAAAGGCAGGTCGGCTCTGGAAGACCGAATCAACGAACTTATAGGAGGTAGCGATGCAGGAAATTATTATCGGTAGCCGGGATTCAGAACTGGCGCTGACGCAGACGTATTACATCATCGGTGAATTAAAAAGTAAATTCCCTGAGTTCAATTACACAGTTAAAAAGATTAAAACGCAGGGTGACAAGATTCTCGATGTGGCCCTGGCTAAAATAGGCGACAAAGGGCTTTTTGTCAAGGAAATTGAAAATGCCCTGTTGGCCAATGAGATCGATCTGGCCGTCCATTCTATGAAAGATGTGCCTACCCGCCTTCCCGAAGGGCTTGTCATCTCTGCCATCACCAAACGGGAAGACCCCCGTGACTGTTATATCGCCAAAGACGGTAAGACAGGCCTTTTTGAGAGCAGAGAAGGAGCAGTCATCGGTACTTCCAGCCTCCGTCGCTCAGCACAGATTCTGCATCATCGTCCCGACTTAAACATTGTGCCTATCCGGGGGAACTTAAATACCCGTTTCCGCAAGCTGGGGGAAATGGAACTGGACGGCATGATTCTGGCGTACGCCGGCGTATACCGCATGGGCTGGAAAGACAGAATCACCCACCTGATTGACTGCCAGAAATGCCTGCCTGCTGTGGGGCAGGGAGCCTTAGGGATTGAGTCCCGGCTTGGTGATGAAAACATAACCCGCATGGTCTCGGTACTCAACGACAAAGAAACCAACGCCGCCGTTACCGCCGAAAGAGCGATGTTACGTAAGCTTGAAGGCGGCTGCCAGGTTCCCATCGGTGCCTACGGGCGCATGGAAGGGCAGGAACTGGTACTGGAGGGCGTAGTGGCAGGCCTGGACGGCAAAGAGCAAATTCGCGAAACCATCCGCGGCAATATGAACGACGCAGCATTTCTGGGAGAAAGTCTGGCCAGCAAGCTGGTCTCCAGGGGCGCCGCCGAAATATTAATCCAAGTGAGACAGGAGTTTGATGCCAATGGCTAAACAGGGAATTGTCTATCTGGTTGGCGCCGGTCCCGGAGACCCCGGGCTGATTACCGTCAAAGGGCTGGAATGTATCCGCAGAGCCGAAGTTCTCGTCTATGACCGCCTTGCCAGCAAAAGACTGTTAAGTTATGCTCCCAAAGGTTGTGAAATGATTTACGTGGGTAAGCTTCCTGACCGGCATACGCTGCGCCAGGAAGAAATTAACCAGTTGCTCGTCGATAAAGGCCTGGAAGGCAAAGTCGTCACCCGCCTTAAAGGCGGCGACCCCTTTGTCTACGGACGCGGCGGGGAAGAAGGCGAACTGCTCTTTGAAAACAACGTCCCCTTTGAAGTCGTCCCCGGCATTACATCTGCCATCTCCGTACCTGCCTATGCCGGCATACCTGTTACCCACCGTGACTTTACTTCCAGCTTCGCCGTCATCACCGGGCATGAAGACCCCAACAAAGACGAGTCTTCCATTGCCTGGGACAAAATATCAACAGGAATCGGTACCCTTGTCTTCCTGATGGGCGTAGGCAACCTGCCCTTTATCGTACAGAAACTAGTGGAAAACGGCCGTGATGCCACCACCCCGGTAGCCCTGATCCGCTGGGGAACACGGCCGGAACAAAAAGTGCTCACCGGCACACTCCAGGATATCGTGAAAAAAGTTCAGGATGCCAACTTCCAGTCTCCCGCCATTATCATCGTTGGTGAAGTAGTCAAGCTTCGCGATACATTATCCTGGTTTGAGAAAAAGCCGTTCTTCGGTAAACGGGTGGTCGTTACCCGCTCCCGGGAACAGGCCAGCGACCTTTCCCGCCGCATTGAAGATCTGGGCGGCGAAGCGTGGGAGTTCCCCGCCATTGAAATCACCGAACCGGAAGACTACACAGCCATGGATGAAGCCATCGCTAAAATAGACAGCTACCACTGGCTCATCTTTACCAGCGTTAACGGCGTGGATTCTTTCTTTAAGCGGCTCCGCCATCACAACAGGGATATCCGCGACTTAAAAGGTGCCAAGCTTTGCGCCATCGGCCCTAAAACAAAGGAACGGCTGGAAGAAATGTGCCTGCATGTGGAATACGTGCCCAGTGAATATCGTGCCGAGGCAGTGCTGGAAGGCCTCAAAGGCAAACTCCAATCCGGCCAGCGCGTACTCATGCCCCGGGCCGACATCGCCCGGAAAATTCTGCCGGAGACACTGACCCAAATGGGCGCCCAAGTAGACGATGTAGTCGCCTATCGCACCGTACGCGGTAGCGGCGAAGCCAGCATCCTCCGCGAAATGCTGGACGAAAAAATGATCCACTACGTCACCTTTACCAGTTCATCCACCGTAAAAAACTTTGTGGAAATGCTGGGCGCCGATAACATCCATGAACTGCTCAAAGGTGTCAAGCTGGTCAGCATCGGACCCGTCACCTCCCAGTCAGCCCGGGACCTGGGCCTGACCATCGACATCGAGGCACCAAGTTACACCATCGACGGCTTAGTCGAAGCATTAGCAAGCAAGTGAAAAGATATAAAACAACATTAAAAAGAGCTTTGGGTTCACAGTCTTTAACTCCAGGCTGTTCTACAGACAGCCCGGTACTAAGGGGGAAACAACAATGATCAGCGTGACAAAATTGCTTTGCGGGGCAGACCATTATGGGGATGCACTGCGTTATACCAACTGTTCCCGTGGCGCCATGCACGGCGTTACCCATGACAGCGGCCCTGTGGTTGTATGGAACTCCACCAGGACTTGTAACTTAAAATGTATCCATTGCTATATGGAATCAGACTCCGTTAAGTATGAGAACGAACTCTCCACCAAAGAGGCGAAACAGTTTATCGATGATCTGGCTGAATTTAAGGTGCCTGTCATCCTTTTCTCCGGCGGAGAGCCGCTCATCCGCCCGGACTTCTTTGACCTGGCGAAACACGCCACCGACCGTGGTATCCGCGTTACCATCTCTACCAACGGCACACTGATTGACAAAAAAATGGCCCGCAAAATTAAAGACCTGGGTGTCGGCTATGTCGGCATCAGCTTAGACGGCATGGGTGCCAAAAACGACGAATTCCGTAAAATGCCCGGCGCGTTTGACGCCGCCTTGGCCGGTATCCGCAACTGCCTGGAAATTGACCAGCGTGTGGGCTTACGCTTCACCATCAACCGCCACAACTACACCGAGATGGAGAGCATCTTCCAACTGATTGAAGAGGAAGGTATCCCCCGGATCTGTTTCTACCACCTGGTGTACTCCGGCCGCGGTTCTGAAATGATGAAAGAGGACGTGACCCGGGAAGAAAGCCGTCGCGCCATGGACTTAATCATTGACAAGACACTCTACTTCCACGAAAAAGGCTTAGATAAAGAAATTCTTACCGTAGATAACCACGCCGACGGCGTGTACACGTACCTGCGCATGCTGAAAGAAGATCCCAAGCGGGCAGAAAAAGTCTGGGAACTGCTGCAAAACAACGGCGGCAACCGGACCGGCATCGCCATCGGCCAGGTAGATAACCTGGGCAATGTCCACGCCGACCAGTTCACCCAGAACCACACCTTCGGCAATATCCGCGAGCGTAAGTTTGGCGATATCTGGACCGATATGAGTAACCCCATCCTGGCTGGCTTAAAAGACCGCAAGCCCCTCTTACAAGGCCGCTGTGCCAGTTGCAAATGGCTGAAAATGTGCAACGGCAACTTCCGGGCCCGGGCAGAAGCCGCCACCGGCGACTTCTGGGAATCCGATCCCGCCTGCTACCTCACCGATGACGAAATCGGCATCACCGACTGCTCCGGCAATTGTGCCGCCGGCGGCTGCTGCTCCTAAACCTGCGACAGTGCGACAGGGGACGGTTCTCTGTCGCAATATTGGGAGCGCAGCCGGGCCGTCTTCTTTGCGACAGAGAACCGTCCCCTGTCGCACTGCTCCTAGAATTTAAGAGAGGTGTCTTTTATGGAATTTCCGATTGTTCGTCCGCGCCGTTTGCGCGGCTCAGCCATGTTACGGCGGATGGTTCGGGAAACGGACCTGTCGGTCCGTAACCTGGTGTATCCGCTTTTTGCCACCCAGGGGGAAAATGTGAAAATCCCCATTCCTTCCATGCCCGGCGTCTTCCAGATGTCGGTGGACGAAATTGTAAAAGAGGGAGGGGAGTGCCTGAAGCTGGGCATCCCCGCAGTCATCCTCTTTGGCATCCCCGCCTACAAGGACGAAAAAGGCTCATCGGCCTATGATCCCGACGAGGCTGTCCAGCGTGCCGTGGCGGCTTTGAAAAAAGCCCACCCCGAACTCCTTGTGATTACCGATGTCTGTCTGTGCGAGTATACCAGTCACGGCCACTGCGGCTTAATCGTCGACGGGGACGTACAAAATGACTCCACGCTTAATTTACTGGCCCGGACGGCGCTCTCTCACGCCCGGGCCGGGGCAGACATCGTTGCTCCGTCTGACATGATGGACGGCCGTGTCCGCGCTATCCGCGAAACACTGGACGAACACGGCTTTTCCCACATTCCCATTATGTCCTACGCCGTTAAATACTCGTCTGCGTTTTACGGCCCCTTCCGGGATGCCGCCGGCTCCGCGCCCCAGTTTGGCGACCGCCGTTCGTACCAGATGGACCCGGCCAACATCCGCGAAGCGTACAAAGAAATTGAACAGGACCTGGCAGAAGGCGCCGATATGGTCATGGTTAAACCGGCCCTTTCCTATCTGGATGTGATCCGGGCGGTTAAAGAATACACCAACGTGCCTGTGGCCGCCTACAACGTTTCCGGAGAATACTCCATGGTGAAAGCAGCAGCGCAAAACGGCTGGGTTGATGAGAAAAAGATTGTTTTAGAGATGCTGACCAGTATGAAACGTGCCGGTGCCGACATCATCCTCACCTACTTTGCCAAAGACGCAGCCGCCTGGCTGAAGGAGGAACAATAAATGATTATCTCCTGGAACACCACCCGGGAATGTCACTTAAAATGTAAACACTGCTACCGGGACGCTGGCGCCAAAGACTCCACTGAACTGTCCACCGAGGAAGGCAAGAAACTCATCGATGAAATTGCTAAAGCCGGCTTTAAAATCCTCATCCTCTCCGGCGGAGAACCCCTCCTCCGGGAAGATATTTACGAACTGTGCGCCCATGCTAAATCCGTAGGGATGCGTCCAGTTTTCGGCACCACCGGCACCACCATCACCCCGGAAGTGGCCAAGAAGCTTAAAGACTCCGGCGCCGCCTGCATCGGTATTTCCTTAGACAGCGCCGGTCCCGAAATCCATGATGAGTTCCGCCAAGTGCCCGGCTCCTGGCAAGGTGCCATTGACGGTATGAAGAACTGCCGCGACGTGGGCCTGCCTTTTCAGATCCACACCACCGTGGTAGAACAAAACTATAACGAATTCGAAGCAATTACCGACCTGGCCGTGGAAAAAGGCGCCATCGCCCACCATGTATTTTTCCTGGTACCCACCGGCCGCGGCAAAGATATTGAAGTAGAAGCTCTGCGGGAAAAACAATACGAGCAATTGCTTCACCGTATTCTCAAAAAGCAAAA
This sequence comes from Clostridiales bacterium, assembly GCA_018335855.1. Taxonomy (GTDB): domain Bacteria; phylum Bacillota; class Dethiobacteria; order Dethiobacterales; family Dethiobacteraceae; genus UBA7523. Next base: position 18,634 of record JAGXRM010000020.1, on the reverse strand, counting down.
AACAGTGGACATTGAACTTAAACCCACCTGTGCACCGCAGTTTATGCGCATCGCCCGCCAGATGGAAATGGATATGCGCTTCTCCCGAGGCTGCCTGGCCGGCACTGCCTACTGTTGCATTATCCCCAGCGGCGACGTCCATCCCTGCCCATACCTCCCCGTTAAAGTGGGTAATGTCCGGGAAACACCGTTCTCTGAAATCTGGAAGAATGCCGAGATGTTTAAAGAATTCCGCAGCGACGAGTTCGGCGGCAAGTGCGGTACCTGCAACCATAAAGATGTCTGCAGCGGTTGCCGCGCCCGCGCGTACTACTACACCGAAGGCGACTACATGGCAGAGGACCCGTGGTGCCTCTACCGGAGAGGGATTTCCCATGACGCACCCCACTGCTGCTCATAATCTCTCATCTGTGGACAGGGAGCTTCTAAACATTATTCAGACCCAATTCCCCCTGGTACCCAGACCCTACGCCCACATCGCCGAACAACTGGGCATCTCCGAGGAAGATGTGCTCTCCCGTATCAACGCTCTCAAAGAAAGCGGCATTGTCCGCCGCATCGGCGGCATCTTCGATTCACAGAAGATGGGTTTCTCATCCACCCTTGTCGCTCTTAAAGTGCAAAACGACTCCATTGACGACGTGGCCAATGCTGTCAGCGCCTATCCCGGCGTCACCCACAATTACCAGCGTCAGCATGAATTCAACGTCTGGTTCACCTTAGTCACCGCATCGGGGCAAGAACTGCAAAAAACGCTGAACACCATCATGAACCTGCCCGGCGTGGACAAACTGCGTAACTTACCGGCGCTTAAGCTCTTTAAAATCGGCGTCAACTTCGATATGACAGAGGAGTAACGCGATGCAACTAACCAATCTAGATAAAAAAATTATCTCCCGCCTACAGGGTGATCTGCCCCTTTCCCCGGAACCCTTCAACACCATGGCCGCAGAAATCGGCATCTCTGTAGAGGAACTACTGCAAAAAGTAGAAGCATACAAAACATCCGGCGTCATGCGCCGTCTGGGCACCATTCTCCGCCACCACAAAGCAGGCTTCAACGCCAACGCCATGTGCGGCTGGAATGTCCCCATGGAGCGGGTAGAGGAGGTAGGCGACATCATGTCTTCCTTCAAGGAAGCATCCCACGTCTACCAGCGCCCCACCTACCCCGACTGGCCCTATAATCTCTTTACCATGCTCCACGGCAAATCACCCGAAGACCTGGAGCAGGTCGCCAAAGCCATCTCCGACCGCATTGGCATTACCGACTATAAACTTCTCTACAGCACGCGGGAATTCAAAAAAACCAGCATGAAGTATTTCTAATAGAAAAAGGCCAGACACCGTGTCTGGCCTTTACCGTAACTATTACTATTTGTCACAATTACGTTTTGTCTCCAGGTATTGCACAATATCCTTTATGAACGATTCATAATCACCCAGATGCTTCTGTAGAACCTCATAGATAACCCGGTTATCCACATCGTCATACATGTGGACAAGTCGATTCCTAAATCTGGCCATCTCCTGATACTCGGGCAATTTATCCTTACTGACAATACTGTGTTCGCTCAGTATGGAAAATGCGTCTACGTTTGATTTTGGGAACTCAAGCCTGAGTCTCGAAATGATATGGCTGGATATGTCCAGCATTGCCTGAATAGCAATCTGTAAATTGTGCCTCGCCGTATCGGTGTTTGTAAAATCGCTAATAAAGACATCCTCTGATTTCGCTTTCAGCTGATGAAGTTTCTCCAAACTAATTTGTATTGTTTTCAGTTTGTTCCTGATTTTCTCGTGATTAACCATAAATATACTTCTCCCGAAGACTTTCATCAAATTCACGGTCCATCTGCATCAGTCGAATACCAAAATCAAGGTAATTATTAATGGTATACTCAATAAAATCAGAGACAAGCAGTGGTTCACGCTCAAAGACTATCCTTCCTGTCGAAAGCGCCCTGTACGTGATATTAATCGAAGCCTGTCGCAAGATTACCAAATCAATATCTTCGCGGGATAAAACCTGAGTCAATTCCGCTGACATTCGCAGTTCTTCTTTTAAACTAATTTTATCCCGTAAAAGCACTGCAATGTCAATATCGCTAAAGGTGCTTTCCTCAGGAGTGCCGAATGAACCAAAAATTAAAGCGAGCAAGACGTTTTCATCGAGTAAGAAAAACTCCCTTAGCTTTTCATAAACCTGATTATGACATCCCTGGTTATACATTTAAAACACCTCAGCAATTTGTGGTAAAAATTCCTTACATAATTATACTATGCTTAACATTTCTCATGCAAGTAACGACTACCATGATTTGCGCTCTTCAGTAACGTAGGCATCGATTTCTTCTGCTGTTTTGCCAAACAGTCCCTTGGAGATTCCCTTAAAATGTTTTGCAAAGTTTTCAGGTGCTCGGGTTAATACGATTTTTCCCTCGTGCACGTCTAACAGGAGATAGTCAACGTCTTTCATAGATAGTTGCCTGCAAACGTTAGCCGGAATTGTAATCTGCCTCATACGAGAGAGTTTTACAGTACCCATTTCATCCCCCCCATTACTTACATAAATTATAATATGATTTACTCTTCTTATGCAAGAAAACACTGTTTCATTGCATTCTTAACTTGTCGGGTATAGAATAGTGTCATAAATTAGATTTGGTACATATGAATCAGTTCAAGGAGGCGATTTTATGTTTGAACGCTCAAAAAAACTATTTGCCGAAGCCAAAGAAGTGATGCCCGGTGGCGTCAACAGCCCGGTACGGGCCTTTAAATCAGTAGGTATGGATCCCATATTTGTAGCCAAAGCCAAAGGCTCCAGGATTATTGACGTAGACGGAAAAGAATACATAGACTATGTGGCATCCTGGGGTCCCATGATCCTCGGCCATGCCCACCCCAAAATTGTGGCTGCCATACAGAAAGCGGCAGAGAAGGGGACAAGCTTCGGCGCCCCAACTGAAATAGAAACAGAGATGGCCAAACTGGTCATCGATGCCGTCCCCTCAATAGAGATGGTTCGCATGGTCAACTCCGGCACCGAAGCAGTCATGGGCGCCCTCCGCTTAGCCCGCGGCTTCACCGGTCGGGACAAAATTGTCAAATTCATCGGTTGCTACCATGGTCATGGCGACAGCCTATTAATTAAAGCCGGTTCCGGCGTCACCACCCTAGGCCTGCCAGACAGCCCCGGAGTGACCAAAGGAACTGCTCAGGATACCCTGACAGTAAACTACAACGACCTGGAAGCGGTAAAAGAACTCTTTGAGAAAATGGGCGAAGAAATCGCTGCCGTCATCGTGGAACCCATTGCCGGCAACATGGGACTGGCTATTCCCAAAGAGGGCTTCCTGGAAGGACTGCGCGACGTTACCACAAAATACGGCGCACTTTTAATCTTCGATGAAGTCATGACCGGTTTCCGCGTCGCCTACGGCGGCGCCCAGGAGCGCTACAACATCATGCCTGACCTGACCACCCTGGGTAAAATCATCGGCGGCGGCCTCCCCGTAGGTGCCTACGGCGGCCGCAAAGACATCATGGAGCACATAGCGCCAGCCGGTCCCATCTACCAAGCAGGCACCCTTTCCGGAAACCCGCTGGCCATGGCCGCTGGCCGCGAAATGCTCCTGGCCTTACAAGTGCGGAATGTGTACGAGAAGCTGGAAAATATGTCGGCCGAACTAGCTCAGGATCTGAAGAAACTAGCAGATAAGCACAGCGTGGAAACCACCTTCAAACGGGTAGGCTCCATGAGCTGCATCTACTTCACCGCCGAAGACGTCTACGACTTTCCCACCGCCACCACATCCAACCTCCCCCGTTTCCGCACATATTTCAAAACCCTCCTGGAAAACGGCGTCTACATCGCCCCCTCCCAATACGAAGCAGGCTTTGTCTCCCTGGCCCACACCATCGCCGACCTGGACAAAACCCTCTCCGCCGCCGACAAAGCCTTCGCCGCCGCCTCCCAAATCAGCTAACCAAGGCTTGAGGTCTGGTCCAATCTGGAAGTCGGAGATTGGAAGTCAGAAGTCAGCTTGGTTTTCCGTGAAGTTAAAATCGGCAATTCGCCGATTTTTTCCAGGCCGACCTCCGACATCCAACATCCAACTGTGACCTGCATCACAGCCCAACAAAAATTATTCGAATAAACTTAAAGCAGGAACAAGACAGGAGTGACACCATGCCAAGGACAATCTTAGCGATACTGATCCTGCTTATACTGCCAATAGCCGGCTGCGCCACCCAAAATCAGCCTGCACCAAATGTCAACAACAACATCGCCAAAGGCGATGCCAACTGCGCCTCCTGCCACAACGACCTAATAGCACGATACGAAGCAACTGCCCACGGAACAAGCGGCCTAACCTGTAGCGACTGCCACTCCGGCATAGACGCCCATATAAAAAACGTCTCAAACTTACCTTCTGTGGACTACCGGGCCGACACCTGCGCTGCCTGCCACCAAGACCAGCATGCCCAGTGGACTATGTCACCCCATGCTCAGATTCCCTTAGACCTGTTTCCCAAGGACCCCCGCATCATGGAATGCATGAAATGCCATCAGGCCAGCGGCTTTGCCGCTGTTCTCAACAGCGGCGATAACTTTAAACAAGCCTGGGCACCACCGCCCACATCCGAGCCGGAAGCTGTGACCTGCACCGCCTGCCACAGCCCGCACCAGTCTGCCCAGTCCCAACTGCTCCGTTTACCTAAAGGTGAACTCTGCTCCCAGTGCCACGGCGGCAAGTGGCAGAACCTAGTCATGACCGGTACCGGCGGCTACCATTACAATGATTACTCAGCACTTACCAATCACCCGCACAACAGCGGCGACCGCTGCGTTACCTGCCATATGGACCAAACGCCAGGCGTACCCAATCTGGGCGGTCATACATTCTCTATGCGCGCTCCTGATGGAAGTGCATTGAACACCGCCGCCTGTGTATCCTGTCACGGTGAAACCGACAATTATGATATCGCCGGCAGGCAGCAGGAAGCGCAAAGCCTCCTCACTGAACTGCAAGGTGCACTGGAAGAGAGGAATAACGGCAGCCTGCCCGGCAACGAGCCCGGCACCTGCAACCAGTGTCACCGCGGCGGAACGTTGCCCTTTGACAACGACCCCGATCTGATTCTGGAGAATGCTTACGAAAATTACAAGTTATTCGACCGCGACAAATCCCTGGGTGTTCACAATTCACCGTTTGTTTTACAATTGCTCCGTGACACCCTGGAAGATATCAAAAATAACTATAACCCTGAGTAGGGCAGCTTTGCCGTCCTACCCAGGTCGTTTAAAAACTTCACATTTTTCTACAAGACCCTGGCATGCTGGCGTATGGTAATACGCCTGAGCGCCAGGGTCTTGTGTTTTGTCTGTTTTTTTAATAGTCTAACCGCGGAATAGCTTCTAATATGTCAAAGAAATGTCGGGATTTTTTCGAAAATGTGAATATTTTATTACGAAGCAGAAGGAATTTCCCTGACAGAAGCGAATATGATTAGGGTAAAACGTCACAAGGTACGTAAAAAGGCACAGTAAGAAAAGGAATCATATTTTTTTCTCTTAGTAAAGTGCCATTATTCACATCCGGGGGAGGTCATTAGTTTGTCCAAATTTCGTTTCTTGAAAGGCGATTCACATGGCAATAAAAAATTATTTGCCATTGTCGGCCTTGCAGTAGCCCTTATTTTCTTTTTTGGTCTGGTTGCTGTTTCTGACATGTCCAGCCCTGAGTCTTGCGCCAATTGCCATGTTATAGAGCCTTACTACTACACCTGGCAAAACTCACCGCACAGCAACGTCGGTTGTCTCGAATGCCACGTCGAGCCCGGCACCGGTTTTCTTACCGTTAAAATGCGCGGTGTCAAAGAGTGGATTACCTACCGTACGAAAGATGTTTCTCTTCCCATTCAGGGGAAACGGGAAATTAGCAGTGAAGCTTGTTTGCAGTGTCATTCAACAAACCGGAGAATTACCCCGTCCCTGGATCTTCAGTCCGACTTCCATACCCCTCATTTGGGGTACGGCACAAGCTGTGCCGACTGCCACGCCGATGTGGCCCACGCCGGTCTCACTTCCATGGCGGCGTTTCAGCCCACAGACGATATGATGGCCAAATTCAAAACAGTCAGCTATGATGACTTTTCCCTGAGAAAAACAGGTTGCCTGGAATGCCATGACGGCAAACGTGTTACCTACAACTGCAATGCCTGTCACCAGGAAATCCGGATTCCGCAAAACCACGACTTTGCAGATTTCGGCTACCGCCACGGACCTTATGTCCGCGAAGATATTGCCGACTGCATGCGCTGCCATACCGGCTTTGGTAAAGACCGGACCGTATCCGGTACATCCATTCCTGAAATCACAAGAAACGCTAAATTCTGCCGCGACTGCCACGAGGGCGTGCGCCCCGTTACCCACACCGCCTTCTGGTCAGTGGGCCACAAAATCCCCGGCAAAGCGGATCAAACCGGCTGCCTGGTCTGCCACGACTGGTCTGTGCCGCAGGCTCCCATGCCCGCTGCCAACGTCATCTCTTGCGCCTCTTGCCACGAACAATATGCTGACGGTCACGATGATCCCCGCTGGTACTGGGATCACAAAGCCACCGTCAAAGATAAAGGATCGTTTGGTTGCTTCGACTGCCACGGCGCCACATCATGCTTTGTCTGTCACACCAAAGAGAACGTAGGTTTCGGACAGTAACTTAAGGCGAAGGAGTGCCTGACATGGGCAAACCGCCATCAAAAACTCTCATTATTATAACCATCATAGTTTTGCTCTTAGGAAGCGCCTGGAACATCGGTTCCAGGCTCTTCTTTCCGAGAGCAACTTTACAAAGCCTGCTTCAGCACGGCATCCGTGCATACCGCACCGGTGCCATTGACCAAGCATTGGCCCACTTTCAGGACGCCTCACAAAAAGCGCCCAATGACGCTTCCATCCACTATATGCAAGCCCAAAGCTATGAAGCCATGGGCCGGGAAGACGACGCCATCGAACACTACCGAAAAACCATTGAATTGGATGCCCGCCTCTCCGCACCCCACTACAACTTAGCCGTCATCTACAACCGCCGCAAAGACTACCCGGCGGCCGAAACAGAACTCCGCCGCGCCATCCTCATTCAGCCCGGCTTCCTCGGCGCCAGCCTTATGCTGGGCGGCATCCTTCACGAACAGGAAAAATACGAAGATGCCGTAACTGTCCTCAAAAAACTGCTCACCGCCCGGAACCTGGACCGTTCCTTTGAAATCAAAGCCCGCCACATGCTGGCTAAAGCCTATCTCGCCCAGGACGAAACCCAACAAGCCCGAGCCCAATGGGAAAAAATCCTCCGCCTAGATTTCACCAACCAGGAAGCCATCGACCAACTCGCAAAAACACGTTAATTACGGTTTTTCCAAAAACGCCGCAGAAGTAAGCTTTTTAACATTCGTTCGAGGCTGTTCAAAAAGTTACAGATGCGCGGCGCGGCAAAGCTTTTTGCTGAGGCGTACTTCTGTACGTCGAAGCGAAAAGCTGCAGCCAGCAACAAAGTCAGATGTGACTTTTTCAACAGCCTCCAGGGAAGGGGATGTTTGTGGAATGAAGCAGTACCTCGGATTCGCTTCAATGCTCATTGTCATCATACTGCTTTCCTTTCTTATCCCGTTCTGGCTTCTGCCCAAACTGCCTCCGGCCAGCGCCCGTGGCCTTTGTACAACCTGTCACTGGGATAAGAAGGACATCCCTGCCCATCAGGACATCGACTTCACCGACCAGACATGCCTCCGTTGCCATAACCCCCACACCCATTTCGGGGAACCCTACCTGCCCAGCATCGACTCCTGCCTCATCTGCCACTTTGAGTATCAAGCCAAACCCGGCTACTCCATACATAAGCCTGTCCGCGAAAAACAATGCGAAAGCTGCCACACACGCCACAAACTCTTTGAGAAATCCACCCTGGTTGTGGAAGAGCGAATGCTTTGCAATTCCTGCCACATTGATGAGATGGGCCTTTACGACAACCCTGTAGGCCATATGCCTTATGAAAAAAGACAATGCCTGTCCTGCCATGAAGCACATATGGCTCCGGAAAAAGCCCTCCTGCGCACACCGCTGACCATGCTTTGTCAATCCTGCCACCGGCAGGAGGAAGAATGGGGGCGTCCCATGCAGCACATGCCCTTTGAACGGGGCCACTGCATCGATTGCCACCAGCCCCATGCCTCCGCCTGGCGCGGTCTCACCACGCAGAACCAAACCATCCTTTGTTATTCATGCCACTACGACAGGAAAAGCGAATTAAGTCGTCCCATTAAACATGGTCCCTACGGTGAAGGATACTGCACCGATTGTCATGAACCCCATAGTTCTGTTGGCCCCAAGCTTTTACCTGAAGAAAGGGAGCAGGACTTCTGTTTCCTCTGCCACGAAAACATCCATAATCTGGGCTGGGGAGATTCGCCTCACAATAACCTTTTTGATGACGGCAAGGTCTGCCTGGCCTGTCATGAGCACCACTCTTCCGACTATAAATTCCTCAGCCGCTTCCCCTTGGACGGCAGGGGAAACCTCTGTCTGTTCTGCCACGATAAAATCGGCGATAACTATTTCCTCAGCGCCCACGCCTTCCTCCGCTGCGGCCAGTGCCACCAGATTCACGGCTCCGTCTTTCCCCACCTGCTGGATGCTTATGAGCTGGATCTGTGCAACCGGTGTCACCCCGGCCTCAAGCACCGTACTACCAACCATCCGGTGGGAGAGCCCCACTGGGACATCCTCAGGGACCGCACCATGGTCTGCACCTCCTGCCACGGGCCCCACGGCACCCAATTTACCAAGATGAAGCTCCGTCGGGGCAATGATCTTTGTATGCCCTGCCATGACACGATACAATAACATTCTAAATACTGTAATAAAACTGCAACATTTGTTCGGTGTCAATTGTCCCCAATGTAATCTTGTTGTAATAATTATGTGAAAAAGTTTCCTAAGCAGGAAGGAGTAATTTATCATTGGTCGAATAGTACTAAGTACCCATATTCAGGATGAGAAATGTCCTGAAATAAGGCGTTCTAATATTTCTAACGGTCACACTTCTGACAAAAATACTACTTGACATCGTAGGGACCCAGCTTCATAATTAGCAATAGATGCCGTTAACAAAAATTTGTATCCCAGACCTTAAATGAACTGTTAATCCTATCGTTCTCACATGTGAAAAATTATTGTAAAGTTGGTTAATTGCAGCAGGAATATTCGACACGGCGGCGAAATAGTTACATAGGGCCCGCAGGGGAGAATGACAGATGTCTACAAATGAAAAGCACCATCCCACGGGAAATAAAATCAAATATGTCTATTTTACGCTTCTGCTGGTGACATTTCTCACAATCTTTTCTTTCTCTGCTGATGTCACGCAAAACTCGCCCGAGTTTTGCGTAAAATGTCATACTATGAAGCCTGAGTACTACACCTGGAAGGTGTCATCCCATAGCCAAGTGGGCTGTATCGAATGCCACACGGAAGAAGGGATAGAGGGCGTCTATAACTTCGTAAAGGACATGACCCGCCGCACATATTCCGAAATAACAAAATCATACGTATTGCCAATCCGTCTTTTCCGCGGCGTGGATGACGACACCTGCTTCCGCTGCCACAGTTACAACCGCCAGGCATCCGTTCCCGGCAACCTGATCATTCCCCACGAACAGCACACCGATAAACGGGTTCGCTGCGCCTCCTGCCACAGTGCCGTTGCCCATGGGGATATAGCCCGCCGTACCATCACCCGCAAAGTCGATTTCGCCGATTGGGACAAAGACTTGGGTCTGCAGGAAATGGCCCGCAGCCTCGTCCAGACGAACAAGGCCGACTGTATGTCATGCCACTTCCGGCGTAAAGTCACCACCGAATGTATCTCCTGCCACGGCGAGATCCGACTGCCTGGTTATCACGAACCGGCCGGTTTTACGGTCCGGCACGGCAACGAAGCTCGGGAGCTATTGGATGACTGCAATTTCTGCCACGGCTGGACCGGCCCGAAGAAAATGGTGGTCAACGAACGGACACGGCTTGTCGATTATTCCCGTAGTAACCGCTTTTGTATCTCCTGCCACCGCGTTCGCCCGGAAAGCCACGGAGACGGTATTTTCAAGCAAACGCATGGCTACAGCATCCGGATAGGTGAACGGGACAGAGATGGCTGCCTGGTTTGCCATGACAACAATATAACCGACCTGCCTCAGACTACCGATGTTTCCTGTGGCTCCTGCCATCCAGCCAAGCACCGCAAAGACTGGCACGAGGGCCACATGCCCCGGGTAGTGCCGGGCCAGACAATTGACCAGACCTGTTTTATGTGCCACTCGGCCAACACTTGCCTTAACTGCCACTATTTTCCGGGCTATGACGACGGGCGAAGCAACGCCCCGGTCCTTGACGATTTCAGCAACCTGCCCGGACAGTTTGGATTTTAAATTGTAATACCTGAAAGGAGAGCAGCATGACAACCGCATCTGTGCAACCGCAAAAAACATATCCGTTGTGGAAAGTAACCACGAGCCTTATCCTGTCTGTAGCCATTTTCAGTATTATCGGAAATTTTGTCGGCACACGTTTTTTCTGGACGGACATGGATTTGCGCCGTATTGACAAAGAAATTGCTTACTACCAGCAACTTATCGAAACCGAACCCATGGAGCCGGAACACCGCGTCAGCCTGGGGTACACCTACCTTCGCCGCGGCGATTATGACCGCGCCCTCATACAGCTTGGTGCCGCTCTGGAAATGGACGAGACATACATGCCGGCCTACCTGAACAGAGGCTATGTCTACCAGGCCATGGAGCTCTGGGACGAAGCGCTGGAAAACTTCCAGAAAGTAACCGAACTGGCGCCTGACGACCACCGCGGCTACCAGAACATGGGTGTCTGCTACATGTATCTCGGCATGTATGAACACGCACTCAATATGTACTATAGTGCCAAGGCTCTGCGTCCCGGTGCCAGCGACGTGGCTTACTACGCGGGAATGACCTTGGAGCGTATGGGTGAATACGATGCGGCTATTGATGAATACGAAGAAGCACTCTCCTTTAATCCGAAATTCATGGAAGCTCAGGCGGCGCTCAACCGTCTGGTGAAGGAGAAAAATTAGCATCCGGTTCACAGTCAAGCAGAAAGGTGGTGCGCGGCAATTAGCCGCAACTATATATGCAAGCAGTCACAGGTGTGTTAAATAAACCGGTTAGTCAGAAAACAACCCGTCTTTTATTTATCATCTCGTTTATGATTCTCTTTGGACTATACGGCTACCTTTTCACTTCCCGGCGCCCGTTGGCCCAGACAGCCGCCATTATCCCCGGCCGCGCCGGAGTTCCAACCTTTGATTTTATGATTTACGGCGGCTTCGGTGAGATGCAGCTCAACAAACCTCTGGCAGTCACCACCGCCAACGGCCGCATTTACGTTTCCGACTCCGACAACGCCCGTATCCAGGTTTTTGACAATGCCGGGAATTTCCTGTTTGCATTCGGCGAACGCGGCAGAGATGCAGGCCAGATGCAATACCCCTACGGCATCGCCGCTGACCGTGACGGCAACATCTACGTTTCGGAACTCCGCCTGGGCCGCGTCTATGTCTTTGACGCCGACGGCGAGTTCCTGCGCGAATTCGCGCAGGAAGCGCGCCTGGCCCAACAGATTGCCTCCCCCGGGGACATCGCTATCGAGGGCAATACTCTTTACCTGACGGAAATTACTAAAAACTATATAATGATCTTTAATCTTGAGACAGAGAAAATTACGAAATTGGTGGGTATGAAGGGCGACCTTCTGGCGCCCAACGGCATTGCCGTAGACGAAGCCGGTTATATGTACGTGGTGGATACCGGCCGCCAGCGTGTGGTGGTCTACAACCCCGACGGCAACCCGGTCCGGTTGATTAACGGCACACCCACCGGTCACGGAATGTCCTCAGTCCTCATTAACCCCCGTGGCATTGGCGTGGATCGCGCCGGCAACGTTTACGTCGTCAGCAACCTTTCCCACACCATCTACGTCTTTAACCGTGAAGGTCAGGTTACCCACCAGTTCGGCGGCCAGGGTGACGGCAACACTGAGTTTATGTTCCCCAACGGCCTGCATGTGGACCCCGCCGGGCGTATTCTTATCACCGACACCACCCTTAACCGCGTGGCGGTCTACCGTATCGCCCGCTAACTGCAGGCACTTTGAATAAGGAACACCGGAAACAGAGAAAAAACATGTTATTTGACACGGTAGCAACGCGGATATTCCGCTGCTATATCTCCGTAAATAGCGCAAGAAAGGAGGTGTATGCGTATGCGTACATGCGAGATCAAAAAGACAACCCCCATTAAAGGAGGAAGATTTATGAGAAAGTTTACCTTGATTGCGGTTATTGCCATAGTCGCAATGCTGGTGTTCGCCGGCTTTGCCATGGCGGCCCCCGGGGACTATCAGCCCCATTCGACCAGCGCTAGCTATGAGGCACAATTGACCACCTCTTACACAGACAGCCTTGGCAATACACACTCTTATGTCGCCGGAAGTGTGTACTTCCTGGACCCCCACTTCAAAAGCGGAACTGACCCCCGCTGGACCAACGGCTCCTGGCTTATCTTCAACGCCAACTATACCGGCGAACTGAACGTTCCCTACTTCAAGAGCAGCAACGTTGCAGATGCTGTTTATGAGCCTGCATTCCACAGCACCTTCCAGCGGAACGTCTTTGGGCAACTGGTCCACACCGACTTCCAGCTGAACACCAACTCCTGCGCTTCTTGCCACATGACCCACACCGCGCAGTCCCGTAAATTGCTGTTCAGAAACGGCGTTTACAGCACCTGCGCAGCCTGCCACGACGGCACACTGGGCTTCCTGAACGTATTCGCCATCCCAGGCGGCACCAACCCCTTCGGTGGTTCTCAGACAGCCGGTACCTTTGCCGCCAATAAAGCCCGGAACGCTTCCGTGCACCTGGCGAGCGACACCATGAAGCTGGCTGCCGCCCCCGGCGGTAACCGCGCCAACGTGGTTGAGTCCGGCGGCTTTACAGCAAGCACCAACCCCTGGGGCGCCGACTTCAACTGCGCTTCCTGTCACGGACCGCACGGTTCCTACAGCATCCGTCTCCTGCACTACAACCCGGCTGGCATCAGCATGCGTACCGCTTCTCCCATCGGCGCCACCATCGCCAACACCGGCGGCCTGTGGTTTGAAGGCCAGAAGCTGAAACTGGATGCCGGCAAATTTAAGGCCGAATACGAATTCTACAATATCCGCCGTGATGTAACTCTTGCCGACCTAACTATAGTTAAAACCGGCAACTACTCCATGGTCCCGGCGAGAACAGGTACAACGCCCAACATTGTAAATACGTATGAAAGCTTCACAAACGGCACCGTCACCCTGACCAGGGCCCAGATGGATGAAGCCGTAACATTAGGATCAGGTGCACCCGCAACCACAACGAACAGAAAGCTAACCACCTATATTCCCGAAAACGAATCCCCCTGGCTCTACAGCTATGCAGGCGGCGCCACCACCTGGGACGGCCGTCGTCAGCCTCGCTTCGCCTCCCGTATCTGGTATGAAGGGTTCTACAACCCCAACTCCGTCGGCGGCCCCATGGCTGCAGTCCACGGCGCCGGTTTGCTGAACCGCTTCTTCTCCATGAAGTACGGCAAAGGTTATGCAGCACTCTCTGTTGAAGAGCAGGCTGTACTCGAAAACTTCCTCGCCGGTAAAGATGCGGACGGCGTTGATTATACTGACTGGCCTACCGCCTTTACCAAGATTCCGCTTGGCACCTTTGATGCGTCCAAACTGCGCATTGACGTGGGCGGCGTGGTTTATGTCCAGGCCACCGGCCGCACCGCCGAAGAACTCGCTGCTCTCCCGAATCCCGAAACCCCTGCGCTACCGCAGTACAGTGCCAACTACATCAAGACCGACACTTATACCGGTAAATATGCTACCGCCAGCGGCAGAAACATCACTGGCTCTACTATTACCGACCAGAACCGGTATGCCTACAACCTCTACTGCGCAGCCTGCCATACCGACTACCTGCTCGGTTCTGCCAGTGCGAACCCTGCTGACGGCAGCGGTATCTACTCCAAGGCGCACCGCCACACCATCAACCGTGGTGCCACCGTCGGCGGTACCATGCAAGTTAAGGGTACCGGCAATTCACTGCTCTGCGTATCCTGCCACTATGTTCACGGCACAGACAGCTCCTTCCAGCAATTGGCCGACGCTGCAATTGTTGACGATGTCGCTGCATTCGAAGGCGCCAACGACGTGAACCACAGCTCCGCCCTGAAGCGCTACATCAACATGGCGGTCTGCTGGTCCTGCCACGCCAACTCTTCCGCTGCAACGCTGAAGAACACCAAGTGGTACTGGGACGGCTACGAAGCTGACGGTCGCGGCAGCTGGTAAAACTAACACAAAAGAAGGCGTCTCCGGACGCCTTCTTTTTTCCAAAAAACAGTTGAACACTACCGGCATGGATTATGGATTGTGGAATAATCAGGTATAAATAATACTAATAATTATTGCCGGTAAGTATTGGTTATAGTATAATAAAACTGACAGCGCTTGTGCAGAAAAGCACGAAGCTGTTCCCTGGCAGGCAGGAATTTTGTCACATAACGCGAAGTATATGGTATATATTGAAGACAAACGGGAGGGCAACAGGGTGAAAACAATAAGACGGATTCTTGTTTTCGGTTTGGTTCTGGCACTGCTGGCGGTTGGAGCCGGCTGCACGAAACAGGCGGCAGAGAACGGCGCTAATTCGCAGCGGCGGCAGATTGAGACGGTAAAGCCCAATGAAAATGACGGCCAGATTTACAGAAATGTGGAGACATTTGTCAGTGCCCTGGTGAAAGACGACCGCAATACGGTGCTGGAAATGCTGACCAAAGACCACCGTAATTCCTGGAGCGATAATTCCTTTCTCTTTAATGCGGAGGCGAAAAACCGTTTTGACGAGTTTGCGGCGGAGAATCTCAATTACACCATAGTAAAGTATGTGAATAACGAAGACACCAACTTTGTGGAAACGGCGTTTATTATCGCCGCCTACGATGTGGTTATGAAGAAAGGCGGCACGGAAGCCAGCCGGGCAAAAATACAGGAAAGTATGGCCTTCCGCAAGGAAGACGGCCAGTGGAAAATCTCCGTGAATGAACGCGGGTTACTGGTAAGCAACCAGTAATGTGACAGTGTGATATAGAAAATACGTACGGCGGGAATTTCCGCCGTACTTGAGCATGGATGAAAGGAGGTGCGGGAGATGGGCAGACCGGACGGTTTCCGTAAGCTGGCGGGGTTGGTGCTGGGTTTTGCTTTTGTATTGAATGTGGGCTTTGTGCTGGCTGGCGGGATTTGGGAGAAACCGGCACGTGTGGATCTGGAAGCGGAAGGCTTTATCAACGCGAACAGGACCGGGATTTATGATACCGGCCGTTTTGACGGTTATCTGCGCAGCGTGCAGGGGCAGAGCGTCCACCGGGAGTTTACCTTAAACAGCAACTCCTGCGCTTCCTGCCACCTGACCCACGTGTCACCCGCAGGAAAACTTCTTTTCCAGCGCTCTATTTACAACACATGTACGACATGCCATTTTGACAATACCATGAATGCCTACAACGTACTGGAAGGCCTGATGCCCGGCGGCGGCGCTGCCGGCGGCGGGCGTTTTTTCGACGATGATTTTATTGTCAGCGGGCGGGAAGGGGTTTCATACCATGAGGCTACAGGCAGGCTGGAGCACTGGCAGGCGCCGGGGAGCGGTATTACGGCGGAAGAAGCGGATGCGCTCCGTTTGGATCAGCCCGACAGCCCCTGGCTGCAGTCTTTTACCTGCGGCTCGTGCCATGCACCGCACGGCTCTTATAGCGGCCGTCACCTGCATTATGACCCAAACGGCTGGGTAGCTCAGCAGGAACGGCTGACGGCGGATCTTGTGGCTGTGCCCGGGGAGCCGGGCAAGTATGCGATAGAGGATAAGACGCTAACGCCGTGGTATTACTCCGAAGACACGGCATATGGGGTGGTTGTAAACGGCATCGTCAACGGGCAGCCTGAGGATGTGACAAACCTTTTTGCGGTGAATCATGCCGAGGGCAGCGTAAAAAAGCTGGACCCGGATGAACCGGTGGAGCCTGTGAGTGTCTCTTTTTACCGGGTGAAACAGATAGAGGTTTCGGTGGTGAACCCGCTAGAACAGGATGAATTTGTGATTTATCAAAAAAATACCGTGGAATTTTGCCTGTCCTGCCATATACAATACGGTGAAGAGACGGAGAGTGGGCGCTACACCGCGCATAAGCGGTTTTATCATGCCATCGGGACGGATATTCGCGGCAAGATTCTTTACGAGGAAAGCGCGAAGTCGGCGATGCGGCTGGAGGTCGACGGCAGTGGCGAATACCGGCTGACCTGTCTTACCTGTCATTTTGCCCACGGCACCGATACGGAAATGATGCAGCGCCGGGACTGGAGCTGGTCCATTGACGGTGGCTTAAGGGACTTATCCCTTTACACCGGGGCCGCACCCGAAAATACTGTACATTTGCGCTATTTCGATCCGGAAAACGACGACGGGTTTGGGGGGCGTTTTGAAGCCTGTTATCTCTGTCACGGAGAGTTCCTTTACGAACCGGCCGTAACCGGCAGTATGCCTGACGATAACGGAATCGTTGGGGAAGAGCTGGATATGGTGGCGGTCTACTTTAATATCGGGCTTTATGAGCCTTCGGTGCTAGCCACAACCATGACGGTGACCGACAGTGTTTACGGAAATGAGGTTTCGGGCACGCCTGTTTACTCGGCCGAAACCCGCTCGGTGCACCTCGCCGTTCCCGCGGGCTGGCTGCAGGCCGGCAGGGAATATATTGTCCGGCTGACTGCCGGTATACGGGCGATAATCAGCCACAGGGCCGTGGAAGTAGATGACCATCAGGGTCACAGTTTCGGCTTCAGTGTAGAATGAGACGGAAACGAAGTGGTTAGCTGGGATTCAGTGGAAAAATGCGGCGAAGCGGCAGGAATTTTACAGTTTTCGAAGAATAATGAAGAATAATATAGAGGCGTTTGTACTTAATTTACACAAACAGGAGGCACAACTTCATGCGTTGCAAAAAATGGATTGCCTTAATAATGGTATCGGTATTGATGATTTCTGTGTTGACCGGCTGTGCCACTCGTTCAGCAAAAGTAAAGGATGAGCCCACGGAATTTATGGCCTGGCAATTTGTCCAGGCGGTTGTGAAGCAGAGGATGGCCCGGCCGAACAATACCGTTTTCCCGCGCTATAATTACGCTACAATTGAAAGGGACGGCAATACCTTTACAGTGAAAGCGTATGTCCATACCCGCGACAATGACGAGACTGTAGGCTTAGATTTTACCGTAGTGGTCAAATATCTGGGTAATGACGTTTTTGATGAAGTGTCTGTGGAACTGACACCGCACGAGTAAATAAAGCTTTTACTAAGGAATGGCAATTTCAGCTTCAGTAAAATTAAAAAATAAAAAACTTTTATAGAATGAGACAAAACACACCAGCAGAACGTGTTTTGTCTTATTTGCGTTATATTACCGGGATTGTCAACGCACAATTCAGTTTTGTTTACTGCGAAAACAAGGCCAGGGTTCTGTTAATGAACTCTGGCTTTTCTTATGTCTCTTTTTTATTTTTCAGGGTTGTTGCCGGGCAAAGCGCGGCAAGTTTTTGTCTGGTTACATTGATTGCGGTGATAACGTGGGATTTTGTGACATATACATTAGGCGAATAATGGGTAATTAACAATATTCTGTAGATGCGGGGGGATGTATAAAGGGGATTTAACAAACAGACACGAAAAAAGGAGGGAAGAAAAATGAGAGTAAAGGTGAAAAATGAGTATTCTTCGCTGACAAAAGCGGTACGGGCGGGGCTTGTTCCTTTTCTGATATCATTATTGCTCCTTGCGACTTATTTAGTCGCACTTGCCGGCACAGCTACATTTTCCAGCCATACACCGGGCAAAAGCAAAACGGTTAATGTCTCAAACCCTGCGGTTTCTGTTTATGTAAAAAGCAGTGAACATAACCTTTCTCAGGGCTCAGTGAAAGCCAGGCTAAACGGTACTGACATGGGAGCCACTTTCGAATTTCTCGGGCGTTGGGAGACGGATTATGACGGAGACACATTCTATGTTATTGACAGCTACAAAGAAGGAACAATTACAGTGAACGCAGGGGTACTAAAAGACGGTGCAAACGACGTGGAAGTATCCATCCGTGACTCAGCGGGAAACACGTTTGCTGAATCCTGGTCCTTTACGGTGGCCGAGGCGCCGAAAATTACAGACATCAGCCCGGCCCACAACAGCCAGCAGGTAAGTGTGAACCGTGTATCCGCAACAGTAACGGACAATGATACGGTGGACTGGACAACAGTGGACCTGAAACTCAACAGCAGCAAAGTGGCACACAGCGTTGACCCTGTGACGGGAACCGTATACTATGATGCTGTTTTACCGAGCAGGTCACACAAAGTGGATCTGAGTGTGCGCGACGGCAAGGGGAATCTGAGCACACGTT
>JAGXRM010000019.1 GCA_018335855.1 Clostridiales bacterium | reverse complement strand
GATTACGGCTTGGGAAGAACCTGTATGCGGTTCGCGCTGTGTACAGTGTAGCCTGCCTTGAGTGGTGTCGGTGGAGTGCTTGCATGAAACCCGCACTGCAACAGAGGATAGAAAGCGAATCCGTGTTATCGGGGAAAACTCCTAGACTGTTCCTTTCAGAGGAGACACATCAGGGATTAAAGTACGGGCTCAGTGGCAATCCAGCCTCGTTGATGGCGACACAACGAAATGAATCTTAATAGGAAACTGCCAGGCCGGTGACGTCCTGGCGATGAATTGGGAAAACCTGCTGGACCTCAAGCCGTAACGTTTACTTGATGGGTTGCGCACCTACGGAATATCTTTATTTTTACAATCTTTTTCTTTTTTTTTTATCTGGATAAAAACAATGTAAGGATTTGATGCCTTCGTGGGCCAAAACCGCAAAAGAACAGCACGGAACCATTGGGTTGTGATTATTACCTTCTGGACGTTTATTCTGGCCATACTGCTCAGTATTGTGACGCAGTTGCTTTTCGGTGTTGTTGAATCCTTTCTGCTCGCACTGTTCATACTATTAATTATCGTCTTTATCGGCATCATTTTTGATATGATCGGCATTGCCGCCACTGCGGCCGAAGAAGCGCCGCTCTTGGCGAAAGCGGCCCGCCGGGTTTACGGTGCGCGGGAAGCGCTCTATCTGATTCGCAATGCAGACCGTTTTTCAAATTTCTGTAACGATGTCATAGGAGATATTGCCGGGATTATCAGCGGTGTGCTTGGCGCATTTTTAGTCTTACGTTTGGTCAGTACCGGTCTTTTCCAGGAGAACCCGCTTTTAAGCGTGGTGGCGACCGGAATCATATCTGCGTTGACGGTGGGCGGCAAAGGGTTGGGTAAAGCGGTGGCTATTGAACGCTCCACAGATATTATCCTGTGGTTTGCTGCTGTACTGACCAGAATAGAGGCAGTCTTGCCAGGACGGTTGTTCTTTGGCCGACAGCTTCCACCAAAGAGAAAGTAAAGAGGTGGCTGTATGGATAAATGGCTTTCACGGGTAAATCAGCCCGCCGATTTAAAAAAGATGAGTATTCACGAATTGGGCGAAATGGCCTGTGAGATTCGTGCTTTTCTTATGGAAAAAGTATCCCAGAGCGGCGGGCATTTAGCGCCGAATCTGGGTGTGGTGGAATTAACACTTGCTTTGCATACTATCTTTGACAGCCCGACAGACAAAATAGTCTGGGACGTGGGCCATCAGAGCTATATACATAAAATCCTCACCGGCCGTAAAGACCGGTTTGATACATTAAGACAGTACAAAGGTCTTAGCGGATTTCCCAAACGCAAGGAAAGTGAGCACGATGTGTTTGACACCGGCCACAGTTCTACATCCATTTCTGCTGCGTTGGGATTAGCCCATGCCCGGGATCTGCTTAATGAAAAACACCATGTTATCGCTGTTATCGGTGACGGTGCCATGAGCGGCGGGATGGCTTTTGAAGCGCTCAATAATGCAGGGGACACCGGTACCGACCTGATTGTCGTTTTAAATGATAACGAAATGTCTATTTCACAAAATGTGGGCGGTATGGCTGCTTATTTGGGGCGCCTGCGTACAGATCCGAAATATTTCCGTCTTAAAGAAGACGTGGAAGAAATACTAAAACGGATTCCCGCAATTGGCGGAAAAGTATTACGATCGGTGGAACGGGTAAAAGACGCGCTTAAATTTTTACTAGTTCCCGGCATGATTTTTGAAGAGTTGGGCTTTACATATCTGGGGCCGGTGAACGGCCATCAGCTTGATTCGCTGCTTGGTGTTTTGCGTGGTGCAAAGAAAATACGGGGGCCGGTCCTAATTCATGTGCTGACTAAGAAGGGGAAAGGATATGAGCATGCGGAGTGCAATCCTGATTTATTTCACGGGATTGGGCCTTTTGACCCGGAAAATCCACCGACGCCCGATGCTATCAGTGAAATTCCCTCGTACACAGAAGTCTTTAGTCAAACTGTAACGGCAGCCGCCAAAGATAATCCAAAAATTGTGGCCGTGACTGCTGCTATGGCAGGTGGAACCGGCTTAGACACATTTGGTAAAGCATATCCGGAACGCTTCTTTGATGTGGGAATCGCCGAACAACATGCCGTCACCTTTGCTGCCGGCCTGGCATCCCGGGGGTTTCACCCTGTGGTGGCCATCTACTCCACATTTATGCAGCGAGCCTATGACCAGGTGTTGCATGATGTATGTATTCAGAACCTTCCTGTGCTTTTTGCGCTGGATCGGGCAGGAATTGTAGGGGAAGACGGAGAGACACATAACGGCCTCTTTGATTTGTCCTACCTTCGCCATATACCCAATTTGTCCATGATAGCGCCCAGGGATGAGAATATGTTGCAACATGCGGTTATTACAGGATTGGCCCATCAGGGTCCTGTGGCCCTGCGTTACCCCCGGGGAAAAGGGACAGGTGCCGAATTAGAACAACCGGCCGTACTACCATGGGGTAAGGGAGAAATGCTGCGCCCCGGTCGGGATGTGACTATCTTAGCCGTGGGAACCATGGTCCATGTGGCGCTGCAAGCTGCAGAACTCTTAGAAAAACAGGGTTTTTCGGCAGGAGTGATTGATCCTGTTTTTATCAAGCCGTTAGATTCTGAATTAATAATTCGGGCTGCAACCGGAGCACGCTATGGTATTGTTACTGTGGAAGAACACATTCTTGCCGGCGGTTTTGGTTCCGCCGTGCTGGAGCTATTAGAGCAAAACAGGCTCTGCCAAATACCCGTCCGCAGGTTGGGTGTGCCGGACCGTTTTGTCGAACACGGAGCCCGTGCCATTATTTTGGATGAATTGGGGCTCTCGCCTGATAATATTGCCGCTGCCTGTCTGGAACTGGCCGGCACCAGGGAGAAGAAACTGTCATGGGTTCAGAGAGGAAAAGAATAGATCTCTTGTTAACCGACAAAGGCTTGTTTCCCACCCGCTCTGCCGCCCGGGCTGCGGTGATGGCGGGATTGGTCACTGTGGATGGAAGAAAAGTGGACAAACCGGGGACAATGGCAACGGAAGAAGCGCAGATACATGTCAAGGAACTTCCCCGTTACGTCTCCCGGGGTGGCCTTAAGCTGGAAAAAGCGTTGCGTCAGTTTAGTATTCATGTGACCGGCAAAATTGTGATGGATATTGGCGCATCCACCGGGGGTTTTACCGACTGCCTGCTCCAGGCAGGTGCGGCCAGAGTTTATAGCATAGACGTGGGTTACGGCCAGTTGGATTGGAAATTGCGCCAGGATGAACGAGTCGTTTCTATGGAACGGACCAATGTCCGTCACCTGGAGCCTGACCAGATCCCTGAGCCGGTGGACTTGGCTGTAGTCGACGTTTCTTTTATTTCCTTGGCACTGATTTTTCCTGTGCTTGTACGGTTTGGTGTGCCGGAGGTTGTCGCATTGGTAAAACCTCAGTTTGAAGTAGGGAAGGGCCGGGTCGGCAAAAAAGGGGTAGTCCGAGACCCGGACGACCACCTGGAAGTGCTGCTAAACGCAATCCGTGTGGCGGAACATGAAGGCTTCACCGCCATCGATTTGAGCTATTCACCACTACGTGGCCCAGAAGGGAATATTGAGTATCTGCTACACTTGCGGACCGGAGAAGAGATAACGGATGTCCCCGCCCCTGACTGTGCTGCAATTGTGGCCGAGGCCCACAGTACCCTTACCTAAAAAAGGAAACCTGCCAACGGTGACGAATATATTCCCTGTAGGCGGGTGATTTTATGGAAGTCAAGGACTGGCTCCTGCTCGGGGTGATCGGGCTCTCTGCAATGATCTGGCGGCTGCGGGGCCGCCGTTCCCGTATAGTGGGGCGAAAGCCCGGAAAGTCTAATAGCCGGGCAGTACTAATTTTAGAAGAAGCGGGATATACCGTTGAAAAGGTAAAGCCTGCCGTACAAGTGCGCATGACCATTGACGATAAACTGCATACCTTCGAATTAAAAGGTGATTATCTTGTTGCCAAGAGTGGTCGCCGTTACCTGGTACGCCTGCGCCGGGACGGGAAGCCGATGCGACTGCAGTCAAAAATGTGGCGCAATTCGCTGCTGCGGGACGTACAGGCTTTTGGCACCACAGGTATTATCATGCTGGACACAGAAAAGGAAACGCTCCATGAAGTGAGCTTCCGCATATAAGAGAGGTGGAACATGAAAGGAATCGGCATATTTCCTAACTGGAAAAAAGAGCACGAAGTCCTAGAGATCATCTCCCGTATTATTTCATATTGCAGTCGGGAGGATATTAGAGTTTACTTGCCCGAAACGAAAGAAGCCAAAATACCGACCGGAGCAGAATTTCTGCCTTTAGATCAATTTGTGGGTAGCGTCGATGTAGTCATTGTTTTGGGCGGCGACGGGACCATTCTGCGCGTGGCAAGAGAATTAAATGGCACAAACCTGCCTATACTCGGGGTAAACCTTGGTCAGATGGGTTTTCTTGCCGAAGTAGAGCCTCCGGCGCTGGAAGCTGCGCTGCAGCAACTGCAAAACGGTGAGTATAAAACCAGGCACCGGTTAATGCTCTCTGCCCGTGTTTACCGTCATGACAGATTAATAGGAGAATATACTGCCCTAAACGACGTTGTCATCACCAAAGGTCCGTTTTCCCGCATTATTTATGTTGATACATACGTAAACGACAAGCATCTGGAGTCATATCCCAGCGACGGGATCATCGTGGCCACTCCCACCGGTTCCACCGGTTATTCTCTGTCCGCCGGTGGCCCCATTGTTAACCCGGCGCTGGATGTAATGATTATTACCCCGATTTGCCCGCATCTGCTTCATCACCGTTCCGTCATCGTCTCCAGCAGCGAGCGGGTGCTGATTCGGACTCAGACAAGACAGTCAGATGTTGTTCTGACTATAGACGGACAGATAGGTTTACCCATCGAAGATGATGATTTAGTCCAGGTAACCAGGGCGCCTGTGACCACACCGCTCATTCAACTGCACGGCACGGATTTCTATACACTGTTGCATCGAAAGTTGGCTAAAGTCATTCGCAGGGAGCCGGAGAGGGTGTAATTATGCTGCGTTTGCTGGAAGTTCGCAACCTTGCACTCATAGACAATCTTTCCTTTTATCCGGGGGAAGGTCTAAACGTGATTACCGGAGAAACCGGAGCCGGCAAGTCCATGCTTTTAGGCGCCGTAAACCTGCTTTTAGGTGAGCGGGCCAATCCCGATGTGATTCGCAGCGGAGAAGAGGCTGCCTTTGTTCAGGCTGTATTTACTGGACTCGGCGATGGTTTTTGCGATGAAAACGTAGACAGCGGTGAAGAAGAGCTTATGCTCTGCCGGGAGATTCGCCACGGCGGGCCCAATCTCTGCCGAGTCAACGGCAGTGTCCGCCCGTTGGCACAATTGGGGCCTCTGGGACGCGCCCTGATCGACTTGCATGGCCAAAACCAGCAACAGTCTTTACTCAGTTCTCAGACTCAGCGGATGCTGCTTGATGCGTACGGCGGGGAGGAACTGGCTTCCTGTCTGTCCAGAGTGGAAAGTATATACAAGCGGTGTACCCAATTGCGCCGGGAATTGGCTGAACTGGGCGGTGATGATGCGGCATTGGTCCGCAGCGCCGATTTTTTGCGTTTTCAGCTTCATGAAATAGACGAAGCATCCCTGACAACGGAAGAAGAGGAAGAGCTTGAGAAGCAATTCCGAAAACTGACCTATGCCCGGCAACTGGCAGAGAAGACAGCGAAAGCATACGCGGACCTCTACGAAGGGGCGTTTGACGGGGCCATTATTGACCGATTGGGTACCGTTGAAAAAGAGCTGGCAGCGGCAGTCGCAATTGACGACTCTCTGGGAAATGTGCTTGGTCAACTCGCCGCCGTTTCCAGCCAGTTAACAGAAGCCGCCCGGGAATTACGTACCTACCACGACGAGATTAGTCTGGATGAATCGGAGTTGCAGGAAGTAGTCCTCCGTTTGGATATATATAAAAAAATAAAGAAAAAATATGGCCCTACTCTGGAAGATGTGGAGACGCTGGCCCGGGAAATGCGCACGGAACTGGCCGGATTGGACGGCCGTGGTGAACACGTGGCCAAACTTTCCATAGAATTGGCAGCAGCCGTCACCGACCTGGAAAGAAATGCTGCGCAACTGAGTATCCAGCGGCAGAAAGCTGCCAGCATATTGGTGGAGAAAATTAACACTGCTCTGCAAAGCCTGGCGCTGTCCGGTGCTCAGTTTGATATCAGGATGGATGAGAGCGACGCAGTGAGCGCCCATGGCAAAGACAAAGTGGAATTTCTCTTTAGCGCCAACGTGGGAGAGCCGCTGCAACTTCTAAGCAAGGTAGCATCGGGTGGAGAAATATCCCGGGTTATGCTGGCGGTTAAAAGTGTGCTCGCCGTGGAAGATCACATTCCCACGCTGATTTTTGATGAAATTGATGCCGGCGTCGGCGGTACAACCGTCCGCAGCATTGCCGAACGGCTGCGGCATCTGGCCCGTTACCGTCAGGTTATCTGTGTTACCCACCAACCACTCATCGCCGCCGCAGCCAACCACCACTTCACCATCTATAAAATAACCGAGGACGGCCGCACCGTCACCCGCCTAACGAAACTTTCCCAAAATGATCGCGAAACCGAATTAACCCGCATGCTCGGCGGCGAACCCCACGACCAAACCGCCCTAAACCACGCCCGCCAACTCCTCCGGGGTCAGGTTTGACATTTGACCTAATTCTTCCGTATCATGAAATGCAGGAACCCTCAAGAGAACAATCAGGATTTTCTCAAATATTAAAATTTCCTAACTCGTGGTTACCGCAATGGGTTTTTTAATTTTCAATATGCAAACCGGGGACGGTTCCTAAGTTGCATTATTGCAATTTAGGAACCGTCCCCGGTTTGCAAACGTGCAATTTAGGAACCGTCCCCGGTTTGCAAAATTTTTTTTACTTAACTCATGGTCTGTGGCCATGGGGTTTTTTATTTTTCATTTTTTTCTATGTCACTATACCCAGATGATGCAAGAAAGTTATGTAAACCAATGTCGTATAAAAAAACACTGCGAGGTTATCTTAAAAAGACACAATCGACTTCAAATGCAAGTAAATTTGGAGGTGATTTTTTTCGACTGAGCAATGAAAGGGAGTGATAACCGCGTGAAAAATCAATATCGCAGGCAGGGGCTGATTTTATCGGGATTAATGCTCCTGCTCATTGTAGCTACTGCATTCCCTTGGCGAATGTGGGTAAACTTGCAAGCTGACCTGAGAATACTGGAAGGGGAGCAGCATTATGTAAACATTGCGTCTCCGATTACCGTTCATGTTAAGGGCGACAAAAACGGCGTTATCGCCTTAAACGGTGTTCCGGTTTCACAGCAGGCAAATAAGCTCAACCTGCGTGCTCCGATTATACTTAGCGCACAGAGCTTAGGTTCGGTTAATCTGGAGTTTCGCCTCTTCGGTGTCATCCCGCTGCGACAGATGACGGTTAATGTTCTTCCTGAGCAAAAGCTAATACCTGGAGGACATTCCATCGGTATTAAACTCCACAGTGAAGGGGTGCTCGTAGTCGGCCACCATATGGTCCGCGGGCAAACAGTTTCCACATCACCGGCTAAAGATGCAGGCATTGAGATGGGTGATGTGATTATAGCCATTGAAGGGGTGCAATTGCAAGACGCAAATCAGGTAGCTGAACTGATTGCAAAGCATGGTTCACCAGGAAAAATACTACATTTTAGTGTTAAACGCGGCGATCAGGATTTTATAAAAAATGTAGAACCGCTGTTGTGCCAGGAAACAGGACGTTACCGTATCGGCCTTTATATCCGAGACACTGCTGCTGGTGTGGGGACGTTAACATTCTTTGACCCAAAATCCAATGTATACGGTGCATTGGGCCATGTCATTGCCGATGTTGATACCAATCAGCCGATTGTAGTTCGGGACGGGCAAATTGTTAAGGCTAATATTGTTAATATCAAGCCTGCAAGACGGGGATACCCGGGGGAAAAAACAGGTATTTTTCAGGAAGATCATGATATTGCGGGTACGATTGAAAAAAACGGGATATTTGGTATCTTTGGGACATTATCCAGGATGGAGCCAACAAGTGGCAGTGTCAATAAGCCAATGCCAATTGCGTTGATGTCCCAGGTTGAAACAGGCCCGGCCGAGATTCTGACGGTTATTGAAGGAGAAAATATTGAACGATTTGACATAGAGATTCAACGGGTTTATAACCAAAGCAAACCAGGTGATAAAGGAATGGTCATCCGCGTTACGGACGAGCGGCTGTTGGAGACAACTGGAGGCATCGTCCAGGGTATGAGCGGTAGCCCCATCATTCAAAATGATAAATTAGTTGGAGCTGTTACCCATGTATTTGTCAATGATCCGACCCGGGGATATGGCATATTCATTGAATGGATGGTGATGGAATCGGGTATGCTGCAGGCTGTTGGGGAAAATATTTAATTCACGCCGATATCAAAGGCGTGTTTTTTTTTTTTAAAAAAATTAAAATGTGAAAGGGATATCTATCCAAATGTCGAATAAATCAACTGGGAAGATTCACGAGTTTTACCATAAAACGGAAGGAGAGACACTATGCTGAAAGTTTTCGTAGCCGATGACAATCGAGAATTCAGTGATTTATTAGTAGAATTCCTGGAGCAACAACCTGACATTGACATCGTGGGGAAAGCATATAACGGGAAAGAGGCCTTGGAATTAATCGCGGAAAATCCGCCCGATGTACTGCTATTGGATATCATCATGCCTCATCTGGACGGTTTGGGCGTGCTGGAGCAGATTGGACAGATGGAAGCAGGAACAAAGCCAAAAGTAATTATGCTGACCGCCTTTGGTCAGGAAGACATTACCCGAAAAGCAGTGGAACTGGGGGCCTCGTATTACATACTAAAACCCTTTAATATGGAAGTTCTGGTAGAACGGATTCGCCTTCTTGGGAACGGCAGTACTCCCGCACCTACAGTAAGCAGTATATCACGTCCGCCGAAACGGTCCAGTCTAGAGGCAGATATTACAAATATTATTCACGAAATTGGCATTCCGGCTCATATAAAAGGCTATCATTATTTACGTGAAGCAATTATGATGGTTGTGGAAGAAGTGGATCTGCTGGGATCTGTAACCAAAATACTTTATCCCCGGATTGCTGAAAAATTCGAAACCACCAGTTCCCGGGTGGAACGGGCGATCCGCCATGCTATCGAAGTTGCGTGGTCAAGAAATAACATTGAGACCATTAAAAAGTTTTTCGGCTATACTATCAATACAGAGCGGGGAAAACCTACGAACTCTGAGTTTATTGCTTTAGTTGCTGACAGGCTTCGCTTATACAATAAGGGGCTTAACTAGATATCACAGTGTAAGATTGTGCTATGGAAAAACACCATGAGGTTGAACTATTAAACTTGACTTTGTCCGCACTTTTTTATTAGCCACTACATAGGAAAATTTAATAGCACGGAGCAGATATGTTTAATGTTCACTCGCGGTTGGAGAGAGTCCGGCCGCTTTTTATTTTGCAAAAATAACAAAAAAGGTTAGTTCTGCAGATTAAACCAGCCGCCATAACACATACTAAAAAAAACAGAGAGGTTTGAGCTGGATGAAGCAGGTTTGCGGGCCGGTCAAAATGGACAGAAAGACAAAGTTCCTGGTGGAAAGGCTCTCACCAGGAGATGTTGCTGTCATCGACCATCGTGACCTGGATGAAGTAGCAGCTGAATCCCTGGCACAAAAAAAAGTAAAAGCTGTTGTTAATATTAATTCATCTATGAGCGGACGCTATCCTAACAATGGGCCACGTAAACTGGCAGAAGCCAATATACCGCATTTTGATCTGGCAGGTGAAGATTTTTACTCGCGAATCCGTGAAGGAGATGTGGTGACAATCCGCGCAGGCGAATTATATTTGGGGGAACAGCATGTGGCCAAAGCACGGATCGTTGATGATGCGGTGATTTCACGGCAGTTGTGCCTGGCAGAAAAAAATCTGGACGAGTTATTGGATCATTTTGTGCAGAACACGCTGGAATATGCACTGCAGGAAAAAGAGCTGATTCTCGGAGGAATCGACTTTCCTCCCCTTAAAACGGATGTCGCCGGCAAGCATGTCCTGGTTGTGGTCAGAGGTCAGTCATACCGAGAAGATCTGCAGGCGGTAACTCATTATCTCGATGAAGTAAAGCCGGTGTTAATCGGGGTTGACGGCGGCGCTGATGCACTGCTGGAGTTTGGCCGGATACCAGATCTGGTAGTTGGTGATATGGACAGTGTGAGTGACCAGGCGCTGAGACGAACCCGGGAAATATTGGTTCATGCGTATCCTGACGGCAAAGCGCCGGGTTTGGCCCGAATAGAGAACCTGGGTTTGGATGCCAGTATTGTAAAAGCACCGGGAACGAGTGAAGATATTGCACTGCTCCTGGCGTATGAAAAGGGCGCCAGGCTGATTGCAGCTGTAGGCACGCATTCAAATATGATTGATTTTTTGGAGAAAGGGCGGAAAGGAATGGCCAGTACCTTTCTTGTCCGCTTAAAAGTAGGAAGCAGGTTAATAGACGCACGTGGAGTAAGCCAACTGTACCGTGGCGGGGTATCGGGCCGTTCCTTACTGCTGCTGGCTTTGGCAGCAAGTATTCCGGTGTTAGCCCTGGTCCTGGCTAATCCGACCATTCGGCATGTCTTTAGGTTACTGGCTATGCGTCTGAGGTTTGGCCTGTAAGGAGGTTTTTTATGTTTCGAGTCAAGGATCATATTATTTCCCTGGTAGCCGTCTTCCTCGCTCTGGGGCTGGGCATTCTTATCGGGACCGGAATCAGTGAAAATATGCTGGTAAAACAACAGCGTCTTCTCATTGACCAGATGTCCAGAGATTTCCGCGTCCAGCGGCAGGAAAAAGTAATGCTGGAGGCACAGTTACAGGCTGCGTCCCGGGATCTGTATCTGTGGGAAAAATTTCGCAGTGCCCTTTATCCCGGTCTGGTAACAGGCACCTTGGCCGGCAAAAATATTGCAGTCGTCTCCCACGGGGCTGAAATCCCCCCGGGCGTTTTGGCCATACTACATGATGCGGAAGCGGAAATAACGAATGTAGTAAAAGTTGCTGATCAATCGAGGCTTATTGAGCCGGTGAACGGTTTGGGCAAAGCTCTGGCGATGATGATCTCGGGTAACAGTATTGATCATCAACAACAAGAGATTTTAGACCGTTTTGCCGCTACAGAAATGCTGGAAATTCAGTTCAGCGCATCAGAAAAACCGGAAGCGATTATCCTGATTCTTGGTGAGCAGGCAAATACCAGCAATGAACTTGTCCAGCAAATATGTGAGAATCTCGACCCCGAACAATTAATTCTGATTGGGCTTGAGTGGAGTGAGGTCACTGACTCCGTCCTGAATGATCTAAAAACACTGGGATTTTCCACGATTGATAACGCAGATACAGCATTTGGTCAATTTTCACTGCTTTCCGTATTGCGCGGGACTCCTGGTAATTATGGCATAAAAAGTACCGCCGATCAGTTTGTTTCCACGTTCTAAAGTATTGTCAGCGGAAGGTGTAGCCTTGAAAATATCAGCAGTAATTCCCGCCTATAACGAAGAAAAAACCATCGGACAAACTGTCAGAGCACTGTCTGCCGTTGAAGAAATCTCCGAAATCATTGTGGTGGACGACGGTTCCAAAGACGGTACATCTGAGGCGGCGAGACTGGCAGGCGCCAGCGTTTTAACTCTATCGGAAAACCTGGGCAAGGGTGGGGCTTTGGCAAAGGGAATTGACGTCGCATCCGGCGATGTTTTGTGCTTTGTGGATGCGGATTTAGGTGAGACCGCGTCAGAATTCCGCAGACTGATAAATCCGGTGGTAAACGGTGAAACAGATATGACTGTGGCTGCCTGGGCCAAGTCCGGCCGCCGCGCCGGCTTTGGCCTCGTCAAAGGCCTGGCGTCCTGGGGCATTTACTTGCTTGCCGGGTATCGCCCTAATTCCCCATTGTCCGGACAGCGGGTACTGCGACGGGAAGTTTGGGACCACGCGAATCATGCCTGTAGCGGTTTTGGTGTGGAAGTTGGCCTGACTGTGGAGTGCCTTCGCGCCGGGCTTCGTATCAGTGAAATTCCGGTTAGCATGCGACACAGGGAAACAGGCCGGGATTTAAGTGGTTTCCTGCACAGAGGCAAGCAGTTTGTTCAGGTTACATGTACATTATGTCGTATGATACTGCACCGGAAAGAGAGGCTCTAGCATGGCGATATTTATATATCTGGCCGTTTCTTTACTCTCCGCTATACTCTTTGTTCCGTTGTTCGACGAGTTACTGCGCTCTCTGGGGCACCTGCAGCATAACTACCGCGGGAAGATGATACCGCAAAGTATGGGCATCGTCTTTCTCCCGGTTTTTTTCTTATCTGCGGCATGGGCAAATTTTACGGGAATACTGTCAGGCTTTGTTGTGACGCGCTTAGCCCTGGTAGTGGGGGGTTTTGGCGTTCTGGGCATGGTGGATGATATATGGGGAGACAGCAGGGCACGGGGGCTTGGTGGGCATGTAAAGCGCCTTCTGTTCCATGGGGAGATAACAACCGGGCTAAGTAAAGCTATTTTTGGTTTTGCTGTGTCTTTATGGGCAGTAAGTGGTTTGCCTGGTATTTTCCTGCTGATTGTTTGGCGGGCAGTTCTGATAGCCCTGTCTGCAAATTTGTTAAATCTGCTGGATTTAAGGCCAGGGCGTGCTATAAAAAGTTTTCTGTTGTTATCTTTCTTTTACATCTGGCAGGTTTCCGGGGAGTTGGGAGCTCTCATACTCTTCCCATTTTGGCTGGCTTCCCTGGTTTATCTGCCATGGGACCTAAAGGGAAGGGGTATGCTGGGCGATGCCGGTGCCAATGTGCTGGGAGGCGTATTGGGCCTGGCTATTGTTCTGACGGCGCCTGCCGCATTTCAGGTTGGCTATCTGGCAGCTCTGGTGTCAATTCATGTATTGGCTGAACGGGTATCTTTTACGAAAGCCATCGCGGCCAATACTTTTTTACGTTTTCTTGACACATTAGGCAGAGAAGGTTGGGAAAAATAGCAGCTCTAGGAGGAAAAGCATTTTTTTTGCAGAATAAAAGGAGACAGAACCATTGTTTAGTCGAAAAGTCGCCAAAGTGCTTGAAACCGCCACTCTTTCACCGGACTGCGAAGAACTGATCGTTCAACTTGACGGTGAGAAAAGCAAAGCAATAAATTATACGCTTCTCACAGGACCGGTTTCGCCGGGAGACACGGTGGTGCTGAATACTACGGCAGTTGAGTTAATGCTGGGAAGCGGTGGCTATCATTTTGTCTATCTAAACCTGAACCGTGTGGAACAGAGTAGCACGGGTGCCGGCCACATTATGAAACTGCGCTATACGCCTATGCAGCTTCCTGTTTTAGCTGTGGAAGAAGAGCAGTCGGCCCATCATCAGGTGATGTCGAAGGCCGAGAATTTACACAACATGCCTGTGGTCGTGGCAGAATTACATAGTATGCTCGCTCCGGTTGTATTGACGCTCAAAAAAATAAAACCCGCCGCGCGGATTGTTTATCTGATGACGGACGGAGGGACATTACCTGCATATTTTAGTATTTCTGCAAGAAAGCTACGGCAAGCCGGGCTTCTTGACAGTGTAATTACCTGCGGTCACGCGTTTGGCGGTGACCTTGAGGCAGTAAATATCTACAGCGGCCTTTTGGCGGCAAAGTATGTGGCTTTAGCTGATGTAGCTGTAGTCTGTATGGGACCGGGTATAGTCGGGACGGGAACACCCTTTGGTTTTAGCGGTATTGAGACAGGGGAAAATGTGAACCGGGTGCATACTCTTGGCGGTCGTGCAGTAGTTGTGCCGCGCATCAGTTTTAATGATTCGCGTTCCAGGCATCATGGGTTTTCCCATCATTCGCTGACGGCTCTGGGTAAAGTCGCCCTGGCAGCAGCCGACCTGCCGCTTCCATCCCTGGGCGAAGAACGGAACGCAGTGTTAACCAAGCAACTGCAAGCTGCCGGTCTTAATAAAAAACATCGGGTGATTTGGATCCCGGAGGCACCGCTCGGACACCTGGGTGATTACGGCGTGGTCTGCTCAACCATGGGGCGTACACCAGCTGATGACCAGCCGTTTTTTATGGCAGCCACGGCTGCGGCAATTCATACCGCCTCATTAATGCATTAATGCAACTTGGATGAAATAAACTCAGCCAGTGTTTCAGGCCGGTCAGACATTGTTTGCAGAAAGGATTTCAACTCCCGTATTGTGCCGATAAAAATGAGCTTGTCCTTTTGAATATAGGTTTGCATTAAACAGCCTCCTTCTCTGTACGATTACAATAGTGTATGTATGCGCTGGAAAAATATGCATAGGAGGATCGTATGGAAAATACAACGTCAACAAAAATGATTTACGAGGGTAAAACTATTAATCTTCGGGTCGACGATGTGGAATTAACCAACGGCAATATGTCAAAAAGGGAAATTGTTGAACATCCGGGAGCGGTGGCAATTCTGGCCATCACGGCCCAAAACGATGTTTTCTTTGTCCGCCAGTTCCGCAAACCCATTGAGAAAGAACTTCTGGAGATTCCCGCAGGCAAACTGGATGAGAAGGAAGACCCTGCAGCCTGTGCCGTAAGGGAACTGGGTGAGGAAGTGGGAATGAAACCCGGAACCCTGCGTCAAATCGCTTTTTATTATTCGTCGCCCGGTTTTGCTTCTGAGAAGCTCTACATTTATTTGGCTACCGATCTGGAACCCGTAGATGTGGCCAAACCAGAGGACGAAATTCTCGAACCACTTAAGATTCCCTTCAACGAAGCGTTGGCTATGGCCAGGCAGGGACGGATCGAAGACGGCAAAACGCTGATTGCGTTGTTGTTGGCCGCCGACCTGATGGAAGCGTAGCGACATAAACAAGGTTACTCCCGCATAAACTATGCCAGAGTGGAGGGGGAGAACCGTGTGGCAAAGATTTCAGGAAGCGCTAGTTGAGCACATCCGCGATCAGTTTTTCATTTATCTGTTGGTAATCGCTGTATTTACCCTGGGCGTGGCCTTGGGAGCTTTATCTGTACGCCTTTTGGCAGAGGAACAGGTACGGGAGTTAAATCTTTATTTCTTCGGGTTTGTTGGTTTTCTTGCAGAGCAGCAGCCTGTGAATAATTCGCTGATTCTTCAGAATTCTTTGCTGCAGAACGGAAAGTTCCTGGCAGCTCTATGGTTGTGCGGAAGCTTCTTTTTCGGCTTTGCAGTGGTACTCATCCTGCTATTTTATCGTGGATTCACCATTGGTTTTACTGTAGGTTTTCTGGCAGAGCAAAATGCAATGCGTGGTGTAATGTTTGCTCTCAGTGCGGTAATGCCTCAGAACCTTGTTTATATTCCCGTTTCAATGCTGGCCGGTGTGGCTGCGATTACCTTGTCCATGTTGCATCTGCGGCGTCGCTTTGGCGGCAAACAATTTCCGGTCGGCGCTTACTTGATTCAGTTTACCTTTCTTATGCTTGCAGCCGCAGCTTTTCTGACTCTGGGCGGTCTGATCGAGGCGTTGATTACCCCTGTATTTATGAGGGCGATGGTGGCTATATTGTAAATTTGACAGAAGGTTGGGTAGAAATAAAGATGAAGAATACGCTGCCGCTGGTGCAAAACTGGCTGACAGCGGACAAGCTGTCTGGGAGCAGGCTGATCTCATCGTGAAAGTAAAAGAGCCGCTTCCTGCGGAGTATGGATTTATCCGTGAAGGGCAGATTATTTTTACATATCTGCATTTAGCTGCCGCCCCTGAGCTGGCTAAACTGCTGGCCGAGAAAAAACGGTAGCGATTGCCTATGAAACGATTCAGCTTCCTGACCGTTCTCTGCCGCTTTTGGAGCCGATGAGCGAAATTGCCGGACGAATGGCAACACAGATCGGCGCCAGGTTGCTTGAGAATACATATGGAGGTATATACCCACGAAACAGTGGCCGACGCCGTAGGAGAACCTTATACAGCTCTGCAAGAGGCATTTAAACAGTTCTAAAAAAGCATCCCCTCCATAACATAATATAAGAGGAGGGGTAGTATGCGGGTTTTCATTGTCGGGAGAACCTTTCTGCGGTTTATCCTGATAAGTTTAGTACTGTTACTTATGTTGCCTTTACTTCAGTACTACACATTCAAGGCACTGAGACCACAGACGGTTCACTTCCGGGAACCGCGCGGCGAAGCGATAAAAGTGTCGGTTGATGGCGTAGAGGAAGAAAAACATGGGATTTTCCCTCGGTTTTTATATTTTATAAACGAATTTTATCAAAATGGGCTATGATTTTCTTGGGAGAAAAGGATTTCTTTACTAAAATGTTGAATCACTTTAAAGACATTAACGTGAGCTCAGGCAGAGAAAAAAAGGAGATCGTAAATGGACAGGTTGCTGAGGGATTTTATTCATTATGTTTCTGTGGAAAAAGGACTGGCTAAAAATACTCTGGAATCCTATAACCGGGATTTACGATCGTTTTGTACATATTTAAAGCAGCACGGCGTAGAGAGTATAGAGAAGGCAACCCGTGCGGAAATTGTCGGGTATCTCCTTAGTTTGCAGAAATCGGGAAAGGCAACGGCCACCCTTTCCCGCAATCTGGCATCTATTCGTTCTTTTTGCAATTATCTTTTTCACGAGAAAGTGATTGCTGAAAACCCTGCAACCGATTTGGAATCCCCGAAATTGGAGAAAAAGCTTCCCCGGGTCATGACTCCTGATGAAATAGACCGTTTGCTTGAACAGCCTGACTCCCTTCAGGTGACCGGTGTCCGTGACAAAGCGATGCTGGAAGTGATTTATGCCACCGGAATCCGTGTGTCCGAGTTAATGTCGTTGGATGTGGGTGATATCAACCTGGAAGCGGGGTTTATCCGCTGCACCGGAAAGGGTTCTAAGGAAAGACTTGTTCCTCTGGGCTCGGTGGCTATCAGGAATGTAGATCAATACCTGGCCGGTAGCCGCCCCAAGCTTGTCCGCCATAACGGCGAAGCTGCTCTTTTTGTGAATCAGCACGGAAACCGGCTGACAAGGCAGGGTTTCTGGAAGATTCTGAAAAAGTATGCCCGTCAGGCTAATATCACCAAAGATGTTACGCCCCACACAATCCGTCACTCGTTTGCCACACACCTTTTGGAAAACGGCGCCGATTTGCGCTCCGTCCAGGAGATGCTTGGCCATGCCGATATATCCACCACGCAAATCTACACACAGGTGACAAAACGCAAGTTAAAAGATGTGTATGAAAAAACCCATCCCAGAGCGTAGGAGGCTAACGTGAAAATTAACCGGGTTATTATCATCGTGCTTGACAGTTTAGGCGTGGGGGAACTTCCCGACGCCTCATTTTATGGAGACGCCGGAAGTAACACTCTGGCCCACATCTCCGAAGCAGTAGGGGGATTACAGCTATCCACCCTGGAATCATTCGGCCTTGGCTGCCTCACTGATGTTCAGGGAGTTCCCTGTACGGACAAGCCTGTGGCGGCATTCGGTAAAATGGCGGAGCGTTCCCCGGGGAAGGATACGACCACAGGTCACTGGGAGATGGCCGGTATCATCCTTGACCAGGCTTTCCCCGTATTTCCTGACGGTTTCCCCCCGGAAATTATTGAGCCTTTTGAATTAGCTGTGGGATGCACGGTCCTTGGTAACATCAAAGCTTCAGGGACAGAAATCATTGATCTTCTGGGGCGGGAACATATGCAAAGCGGACGTCCCATTGTGTATACATCGGCGGACAGTGTTTTTCAGATAGCTGCTCACGAAGATGTTGTTCCACTGCCGGTATTATATGAATGGTGTGCTGCCGCCAGAAGCCTGCTCTGCGACGAGTACGCAGTAGGCCGGGTTATCGCCCGTCCCTTTACGGGGACACCGGGACAGTTTATACGGACGCCTAACCGGAAAGATTATTCCCTGGTACCTCCTCAACCCACACTATTAGATATTCTG
The DNA here is from genome assembly GCA_018335855.1 of Clostridiales bacterium. GTDB lineage: Bacteria > Bacillota > Dethiobacteria > Dethiobacterales > Dethiobacteraceae > UBA7523. The sequence continues at coordinate 74,650 of JAGXRM010000019.1, read as the reverse complement.
TCGGAGCATGGCCACGAAGTGGTGGGTATCGGTAAAATTCCTGATATTTTCGCCAATAGAGGCATCACGGCTTCCCTGCATTCCAAAAGTAACGATGAAGGGATGGCCATGGTGCTTACAGCCATGGAACGGCATCCCCAAGGCCTGATTTTTGTTAACTTAGTGGATTTTGATATGGTATATGGCCATCGCAACGACGCACCAGGCTATGGCAAGGCGTTGGAGCGTTTTGACAGTCAATTGCCTGAAGTGATGAGTAATATGGCAGAAAGCGATCTACTATTTGTTGTGGCCGATCACGGTTGCGACCCAACGTTTCCCCATACCGATCATACCCGGGAGTATGTACCTCTCTTGGTTTACGGCAGAAACAGCCGCCCGGTCAATCTGGGCATCAGAGGAACGTTTGCCGACCTGGGCGCTACCATCGCCGATCTGTTAGGTATTCCGCCTCTGACTGCCGGACAAAGTTTTTCCCGGGAACTGGGGTTTAAGTTATGATGCGGGCCCAGGATATTATCAGCAAAAAGAGAGACGGCGCTTCCCTTTCAACGGAAGAAATTAATGCCTTCATCCAGGGTTTTACTAACGGTGATATTCCTGATTACCAGGCATCCGCCTGGTTAATGGCTGTCTTTTTCCGCGGTATGGACGAGAAGGAAACGGCGGCGCTTACAGATTCCCTCGCCCGTTCCGGAGAGATGCTGGAGTTTGCCGGTATGGATAAGACTGTTGTTGATAAGCATTCCACCGGCGGGGTAGGCGATAAGACGACACTGATCCTTCTGCCGCTATTGGCAGCAGCCGGTGTGGCGGTAGCGAAAATGTCGGGCCGGGGGCTGGGACACACAGGGGGTACCATTGACAAGCTTTCCTGTATTCCCGGGTTCCGCACCGATCTGACCCGTACCGAATTCATGGCCCTTGTCCGGGAGACCGGGGTCGCCATCATGGGGCAGTCACCGCAAATGACTCCGGCAGATGGTAAACTCTACTCACTGCGGGATGTTACAGCCACAGTGGACAGCATTCCGCTCATCGCCTCTTCTGTGATGAGCAAAAAGATAGCCGCCGGTGCGCAAAGTATTGTCCTTGATGTCAAAACCGGCAGTGGCGCCTTCATGCGCAATGAGGATGATGCCGCAGAACTGGCCCGGGTCATGGTGGCCATTGGACGCACTCTGGGCCGCCGGACTCATGCCCTGATCACATCTATGGACCAGCCTCTGGGTAACACTGTAGGGAACCACATAGAAGTGCTGGAAGCGCTGGAGACACTGCGAGGCGAAGGCCCCGCAGACCTGACTGAACTGTGTCTGGAACTGGGCGCTGAGCTGCTCGTCGTTTCCGGTTTAAAAAGTGAGAATAGTGATGCTCGCGAATTGTTGCTGCAGTTACTGACTGATGGCAGTGCGCTTATGGCCATGCGTCGCCTGATCTCCGCTCAGGGAGGCGACACAGCTGTTGTTGATCATCCGGAAATTATGGGAACACCGAAGTACAGAACAGTACTCCATTCCACGGCAACCGGCTATCTGAACCGCCTTGACGCCCGAATTGTGGGTCGCTCCACCGTACTTCTTGGTGCCGGCCGCGAAAAAAAAGGAGATTCAATCGACCTTCTGGCTGGCATCCGTCTGTATAAAAAGTTGGGAGACAGTGTCCGGGAGGGGGAGCCGCTGGCCGAGTTATTTGCCGATGTGGAAGATAAGTTGGCACCTGCGGCCGCTCAGTTGGTCACCGCCTACGGTTACGGCAGGCCGCCAGAACCGCGCTCCATAGTGTTAGCACGGATTACGTAAATAGATATACTTGCCTACCAAAACGCTAAAACCCAAGCCTTCTAGGCTTGGGTTTCTTGTACTGTAGGAAATTATAACGATTTGCATTTGCAAATCGGCAGCGGAACACAGTACTGAAAAGCGCGCGTTGAGGGAACCGAATAAGCGCGCCTTTCTTGTATTATAGGAGAGCGTATAGTGTGCATGCTGCTATAATGATGGTCAAAGAAAAAGAAGCTATGGCAGGCATTTAGGCTTGAAGCTCTGCCGCCAGTTTATCGAGTGTGTTTGCGGCGTTACCGAGCAGGAGGGTTACGTGGGGCATGGTGTAGAGCGTGTTTTCGACGCCGGAGTAGCCTGGCTTTGTATCAAGGTTACAGATGATCACATGGCGAGCTTCGGCAACGTTTAAGACAGGCATGCCGTAGATTGGGGTTCCTTCTGCGGTGTTGGCCGCCGGATTGATGACATCGGATGCGCCGACTACAAGTACCACATCAGTGTCTTTGAATCTGGGGTTTATTTCGCTCATTTCGCAGAGTTTTTCGTAAGGAACATCCGCTTCTGCCAGGAGGACATTCATATGTCCGGGCATACGACCGGCAACGGGATGAATGGCGAATGTAACGTCAATGCCTTTTTGTTCGAGCAGGTCCGTTATTTTTTTGACATGCATCTGAGCCTGTGCCACAGCCATGCCGTAGCCTGGAACGATAATGACACTTTGGGCACATCTCAGAAGGCCAGCGGGTGAATTGCTCTGTATTGTAGCCGATTCGATTTCTGGACTTGCGTCATGGCTAAGCTCTGCTGCCAGTTTATCAAGTGTGGTTGCGGCGTTACCGAGCAGGAGGGATACGTGGGGCATGGTGTAGAGCGTGTTTTCGACGCCGGAGTAGCCTGGCTTTGTATCAAGGTTACAGATGACCACATGGCGAGCTTCCGCGACGTTGAGGACAGGCATGCCGTAGATCGGCGTTCCTTCTGCGGTGTTGGCCGCCGGGTTAATGACATCGGAGGCACCAACCACAAGCACTACATCCGTGTCTTTGAACCTTGGGTTTATTTCGCTCATTTCGCAGAGTTTTTCGTAAGGAACATCCGCTTCTGCCAGGAGGACATTCATATGTCCGGGCATACGGCCGGCAACGGGATGAATGGCGAATGTAACGTCAATGCCTTTTTGTTCGAGCAGGTCCGTTATTTTTTTGACATGCATCTGAGCCTGTGCCACAGCCATGCCGTAGCCTGGCACGATAATGACACGTTTCGCGCTTCTGAGAATAGCAGAGGGGCGATCCTGTACAGACCCTGCAACGATTGCCTGCTCAGGAGCGGTGCTTCTGTTAGCAGGCTTTACTGACACTCCCTGCAGCACACTGCTGAGCGAACGGCCCATGGCAGAACACATAATTTTTGTAAGAATAAGGCCGGAAGCGCCTACAATTGCGCCTACGGCAACGAGTAATGGTTCGGAGATGGTAAAGCCGGTGATGGCTGCTGCCAACCCTGAGCAGGCGTTTAGCAGAGAAATGGTTATTGGCATGTCAGCACCGCCTACCCTGATAGCGAAGATAATGCCCAAAACAAGAGACAGGCTTACAGCCAGAAACGACATTAACACAATTGCTTCCGGCATCAGGTAGGCGGAGGACATAATGGCCAGTGCGCCAATAGCGATGAGCAGTATCTTTGATACGGAGTTATAGTGTGGGATAATAACAGGTTTCTGTGAAATGCGCGAATCCAGTTTGGCTGCCGCAATAAGACTGCCACTGAGAGTTACCCCTCCCACCAGAAGTGCCAGTTGGCTTGATGTCCTCATGGCGATGTCCATCTGAGCAGACCGTTCAATAATTTCAATAAGGGCCACCAGTGCGGATGCACCGCCGCCACAGCCGTTGAGCAAAGCTACCATTTGAGGCATTTTTATCATGGTTACTCTAATTGCCATTACGTAACCAATGGTTCCGCCCGTGGCGATAGCAACCCAAAGCAGTGGGAGTTGGACGATTTCATTTCTATATAGTACGAACAGAATAGCGGCAAACATGCTTATTGCCGCCAAGCGATTTCCTTGGACCGCTGTTTTGGGAGAACTCATAAACTTAATTCCCAGCAGGATGAAAACGGATAGAGTTATGGAAATGATATATGCTTCAGTCATTTTATATACCTCAACTACTCTTAAACATTTTTAGCATTCTGTCTGTTATGACAAAGCCGCCAACGAGATTGAAGGTGGCAAGGGCAATGGCAATAAAGCCAAAAATCTTACTGTTGAATGATAATGCAAACGCAGTGGAGACCAGAGAGCCAAGAATGGTAACTCCGGAAATAGCGTTTGTACCAGACATTAAAGGGGTATGAAGTAACTGCGGAACGCTACTGATAACTTTGTAGCCAAGCAGTGCTGCAATAATAAATACAAGTAGCAGAAACAAAGAATTCATATGCACGGCTCCTTTCTTAGTCCAGGCCCATCGCTTCTCTTGCCCCGACATGTAAGATTTCCCCATCTTTTGTAACAATGGATGAACCAGTAATCTCATCCTCTAAATTTATTTGCACGTTGCCCTCTATAATAAAATAGGATACAAAGTTAAAGATATTGCGTGCAAACATCCATGTTGCACTCGTAGGAACCATGCCGGGGATATTTTTTGTGCCATCGATGATTACATCATAACGTTTGACGATTTCTGCTCCTACGGTTAAATCACAGTTCCCTCCCTGGTCAATGGAGATATCGATGATTACTGAGCCGGGCTTCATTTGCTTTACCATGCTTTCTGTAATTAATATTGGTGCGACTTTGCCGGGTACTAAGGCGCATGCTATGATTATATCGGCATTCTTTGCAGTCTCCTCAATAATAGCCCGCTCTTTAATCAACCATTCTTCAGGAAGCATTTTTGCATAGCCGCCTTCACCCACTGCAATCTCAGCCGGAATACCTGTTTCTATCACCTTTACACCGAGGCTCTTAGCGTTTTCTATTGCATCAGGACGTATATCCAGAGCATAGACGACTGCACCCAGCCTCTTTGCGGTTGCTGCTGCCTGCAGGCCGGCAACGCCGGCACCGATCACCAGTGCAGTAGAAGGTTTTAACATCCCAACAGCCGTGCCAACCATGGGAACGAATTTAGTCAGAACGTTGGCTGCAATGATAACACTTTTGTACCCTGCCACGGTACTCATTGACGTCAATGCGTCCATTCCCTGAGCACGGGAGATCCTTGGGATGCTGTCTAGTGTGAAGCTTACAACACCTTTATCGGCCAGTTTTCTGACCATGTTATGATTTGACGGTGCAGCAGGGTGTATAAATGTGACTAGGGTTTGACCGGCATGCATCATATCCACTTCATGCATTTCGAGTTCCTGGTTAAAGGCAGGTTCTTTAACTTTAAGGATAATGTCGGAATTGCTAAAAACGGCTTGTGGACCGCTGACGATTTCAGCACCGGCTTTTTCATACTCGTCATCGGTAATAAACGAACCCTCACCCGCACCGCTTTCTAATATGACTCTTGCACCACCGGCGATTAAGGCGTCAACTGTTTCCGGAATAGCAGAAACACGCCTTTCGCCACTCATAATTTCTTTTGGAATACCGAAGGCTAGTCCTGAAAACTGAAGACAGGTCATATGGTTATACCCTCCTATGATTCTAAAAAGATGCTACTACATTGGTATTATGCTGGTTGCAACATTCACACACCTTATTCGTCGGAGGAAAGGGAAATCCCTTTATATTCTTAATTGTCTGAGGGACGGTATATTTTTTTGCTTAAACTGGAAAATACTAATGTATTGAAAAACGCAAGGAGGAAATAGGATGCGAAATAAACGTTTTCTGGCAATGTTGCTGACAATTCTTTTACTGCTAAGCGTAATACCTGTGAATGCGCAGGAGTTTTCTTTCCAGTCGAAAGCCACGTTATTGATGGATGCTGGTAGCAGGCAGATTCTTTATGAGAGTAATGCCCATGAGCAGCTTTATCCGGCCAGTGTAACCAAGATTATGACGATGCTGCTGGCTATGGAGGCCTTAGACGAAGGCAAGGTTACTCTCGGGGACATGATTCCGGTCAGTGAGAGGGCATCGGGGCACGGTGGATCTCAAATATTTCTTTCCCCGGGAGACCGGATATCTTTTGAGGATTTGATGATTGGTATCGGTGTGGGTTCAGCCAACGACGGCGCCATAGCTATGGCTGAATTCCTTGGCGGTTCCGTGGAAGCGTTTGTGGACCAGATGAATGAAAAAGCGGCGGTACTGGGTATGGTCAATACCAACTTTGTAAATCCCCACGGCCTTCACGACGAAAATCATTACACCACCGCCTATGATATTGCCCTCATGTCACTGGAACTCATGCGCTACCCGAAAATCCACGAATGGCTGACCATCTGGATGGACGAGGAATTTCTTAAAGATAAAATTAAAAAAAGTGAAGGTGTTTATCTTAGTAACGCAAACCGTCTTGTCCGTTACTATGACGGTGCCGACGGAGTAAAAACAGGCTTTACCAATGAGGCGGGAAACTGTGTTTCTGCCACAGCGATACGGGGTGACACCCGGCTTCTTGCCGTTGTCCTTGGTGCGCCTGGCCGGCCTGCGCTCTTTGACGAGGCGAGGGAATTGCTTGACTGGGGTTTTGCCAACTTCCGCAGTGTTCCTGTGGTAAAAAAAGGCGATGTCCTGGGCACAATCCGTGTTGACAAAGGAATGCAGGAGACAGTAGACCTGGTGGCGGCGCAGGATTTGTCCCTGCTCCTAAAAAAAGGGACAAAAGACGATATTGAGCAGGAAGTCATCATGCCCGGCCGGGCAGCGGCCCCGCTGAGTGTGGAGAATGAACTCGGCGAGTTGGTAGTCACGTCGGCTGACGGTGAAGAATTGGGCCGGGTGGCATTAATCCCGGCAGTAGATGTTCCCCGCGCAAATCTCATTACATTTTTCCGGCGGTTTACAGAGGCCTGGTTGAAATTCGGCCGGTAAGATACGCAAACGTGAAAAATCCAGCCTGCTCAAAACTGCAGTTATTTGCAAAGTTTTGAGCAGCTGGATATTTTTTTTGTTATAGGAAGGACTTACCAAAAAGTACGGAGAATAAGAGAGTAGAATTAATCGACACACGGGGGGATGTCCGGTGGAAGTAAAACTGAAACTGGCCGGTGATACACTGGTGGTACGGTTGCAGGGTGAGCTGGACCATCATGCTGTAACTGGCCTGAGGTCAAAGATAGATACGAAGTTATCCCAGGTAAATAACGTTCTCTTTAACTTCAATGAAGTGGGCTTCATGGACAGTTCGGGCCTGGGTCTGGTGCTTGGCCGTTATAAACTTGTTTCCGAAAAGGGCGGCAAGGTTTTAGCCTGCTCCCTCAGCCCCGGTGTGCAACGGGTGTTTGAGCTTTCCGGGTTGCAGACCAGAATCCCGGTATTCGCCACAGAGCGTGAAGCTTTGAATTCGGTGTAGGAGGCAAAGAGATGGACAATTACATGAAGTTGGAGATACCAAGTAAATCACAAAATGAATCCTTTGCCCGGGTTGCGGTGGCAGCGTTTGCCGTACAGGCCGATCCTACCATTGACGAAATATCCGATGTTAAGACAGCGGTTTCCGAAGCTGTAACGAATGCAGTCATCCATGGCTATGAAAACGGACCGGGAACCATTGTTATTACAGCATCATTAACCGGCCGCAGGCTGGAAGTAACTGTGGTGGATTATGGCGTGGGCATTACAGATATTAAACAAGCCCGCCAACCCCTTTTCACGTCAAAACCGGAACTGGATCGTTCGGGTATGGGCTTTACGATTATGGAAAACTTTATGGACGACTGCCAGGTTATCTCCGAACCTGGGAGTGGCACCACAGTAACAATGAGCAAGGTATTCGGTGAAATAGAAGATAAGATGTCCTAGACGGTGCCTGCTATGGAAGAATCGGTTGAGAAGCATTTGCCGCTGGTTCGGAGTTTGGCCAACCGTTTTAGAGGTGAATTTGCCGAAAGCGATGATCTGTTTCAGGTAGGATGTATTGGCTTGCTCAAAGCGCTTAAGACTTTTGATCCGGAGCGTGGTACCGCCTTCACAACTTATGCCGTGCCGGTAATTGCCGGCGAAATTAAAATGTATCTGCGCGGCCAGGGCACGGTAAAATACAGCCGGGCATTGAAAACTCAAGCGCGACGTTTAAAGATGATTACAGAAGATTTTGAACAACGGTTAGGTCGTCAACCTACTCTTAGCGAACTGGCAAAAGTCAGTGGCCTGGAACGTGAGGAGTTATCCGCGGTTCTCGATGTAATGCGAACACCAGTGTCTCTGGATGCCGTTACACCGGGAGAGCAGGCAGAACCGGCAGTGGTGGGAGAAGAGGAGCAGGTCGTAGACCGTGTCGCACTGCGTCAGGTGTTATCCTCACTGCCCCAGCGGGAGAGGCAAATTGTGCTTTACCGTTTCTTCCGCTATAGAACACAGCAGGATGTGGCCGAGATGCTGGGGATTTCGCAAATGCATGTTTCCCGACTGGAAAGAAAAATTTTAGATGATATGAAAAAATATTTAACAGACTAAAGCTTCTCAACAGTCTGACGGCTTACATAAGCCGTTATATTTTTTTTATGTCTGGGAAAACTATCGGCAAAATGAGGAGGTGATTGGATGACTGTAGCAAAAGTTATTGAACTTGTGGGCGAATCGAAAGTTGGTTGGGAAGATGCTGTGAAAAATGCCATCGAGGACGCATCAAGAACTGTGGAGAATATGCGCGGAGTAGAAGTTTATAACTGGACTGCCAGTATTGATAATGGCAAAATTGTTGACTATAAGGCAAATATAAAAGTTGCCTTTGGTGTAAACAGCAACCGTTAACAGATTATTAAAACCCTCCTGTAACGGAGGGTTTTTAACCATATTACACGAATTCAGGCAAGAGTAGGTGAATGAATGTCCCCGAACCGACAAGGACCCCCGGAACAAGTTAGCATCCATCTTCAGGAAAATATTGATTTTCTTACTGAAAAGTTGGGTATTGGTACCAGTATTGATGTTTTAGTAAAAGAAATGACCATCGGCGGTAAAAAGATAGCCTTGATTTTCATCGACGGTTTCGCTAACGGTGAGCTTATTACCGACATCCTGCGGGGGATGATCACCCTGGAGCGGGCTGACCTTCTTCCGGATCCGCTGCAGAAGCTGATGGAGCAAAAGATCCCCTACATGGAGATGGAGAGCAACGATCAGCTTTCCGAAATCATGGACGAGCTATTGGCCGGTCAGATGCTGCTCTTTATCGACGGTGAAAAAGAAGCCATCGTCCTGGATACCAGGGAGTACCCGGTCCGCGGACCGGAAGAGCCGGATACGGAACGGCTGACCCGGGGCTCCCGTGACGGCTTTGTGGAAACGCTGATGTTCAACCTGGCACTGATCCGTCGCCGGGTAAGAGACCCGGGATTGAGGGTAGAAGCGATGAAACTGGGCCGTCGTTCCAAAACCGATATAGCTATTGTTTATATCAATGATATTGTGAATCCGCAGTTGCTGGAGAATGTGAAAGACCGCCTGGATAAAATCGATATTGACGGCTTGCCCATGGCGGAAAAATCAGTGGAAGAATTTATTACCAAGGGAAAGTGGAATGTTTTCCCTTTGGTACGCTACACCGAACGCCCCGATGTGGCAGCCACCCATCTCTTTGAGGGGCACATTCTCCTGGTTGTAGATACGTCACCTGCTGCCATGATTATACCCGCCACCATCTTTCACCACGTACAGCATGCCGAGGAATTCAGGCAAAATGTTTTATCCGGTATTTATATTCGCTGGGTGAGGTTTATTGGTATCTTCATGTCAGTGTTCCTGGCACCCCTATATTTGCTCGTGTCAAATCAACCGCAATTACTCCCTGAATTTCTTGCTTTTATCGGACCCAAAGAAGTGGGTAATGTTCCTCTATTTGTTCAGTTTATTATCGTACACGTCGGGATTGATATGGTGAGAATATCCGGCATACATACGCCGTCATCGCTGGCGACCGCCATGGGCCTGATTGCCGCGTTGCTCATTGGTCAAATTGCTATTGACGTCGGGTTTTTTACCCCGGAAGTCTTGCTTTATGGCGGGTTAGTGGCACTGGGAATGTTCTCTACACCCAGTTGGGAGTTAAGCCAGGCTAACCGGTTGGTTCACCTGATGATGTTGTTACTAACCGGTCTTTTCCAACTGCCTGGTTTTCTGGCAGGGCTTGTGATTGTATTTATTCGTCTGGCGACAAATAAATCCTTTGGCGTTCCGTATCTCTGGCCGCTGATACCCCTTAATATTTTAGCATTAAAGAGCGTTCTGCTCCGTGAACCGGTGCCGGTGCAAAATGTCCGTCCCAGTGCACTGAAAACGAAAGACACGACTCGCATTACGTCAAAGAAAGGGAAACAGGTGGGCAATAAAAGGGATCGCGGCGATGACAATTCGTAATAATCAGCAAAACACAGGAGGAAACTGATGACTGTTAAAGTAGGTATACCGCGCGCATTGTTATATTATCATTATTACCCGGGCTGGGAGGCATTTTTCCGCTCTCTTGGAGCCGAAGTTGTATTATCAGACGAAACGACGAAGAAAATTGTTGACAGCGGGGTGCGTTTAGCTGTGGATGAAGCATGTCTGCCTGTTAAACTATATCTGGGGCACCTGGCAAATTTAAGGGATAAAGGGGTGGATTGCATATTTGCTCCCCGTGTGGTCTCCGTTGAGCGTAAGAAGTATCTGTGTCCGAAATTCCTGGGACTACCGGAAATCGCCCGCTTTGGCGTGCCGGATTTGCCTCGGCTCTTAGATGTGGAAATCAATGTGCACCAGCAGTACCAAAAAACGCGCCGTGACTTAAAAAAGCTGGCAGCCGGCTTTGACAGACGTCCCTGGGTGATTGCCCGGGCGTTGCGTGCCGCCAAGCTGGCGCAGGATGAATACGAGGCTACACTGCGACTAGGGCATACACCGCATGATGTCCTCTCCGGCACAGAGAATACCTATCAGGAGGGCAAATTACGGGTGGCTGTGCTGGGACACGCCTATAATTTGAATGATAAATTTATCAGTATGGACTTGCTGTCCAAACTGCGGGAGTTCGGCGCTGAGGTCGTAACCGCAGAGATGCTCCGGCCTCAGGATATAAAACGTGGAGCCGGGTTATTGGAAAAAGAAATATTCTGGACTTTCGGTAAGGAACTGATGGGTGCAGCCTTCCACCTGTTGGAAGAAGGGAAGATTGATGGAGTGGTCCTGGTTGCCTCCTTTGGCTGCGGGCCTGACTCACTGGTTTGTGAACTGGTGGAAAGAATGTATAAGCGGGGGAAGAATGCGCCTGTCCTGATGCTCACTCTGGATGAACATACCGGTGAGGCAGGAGTGGTTACCCGTCTGGAAGCGTTTATTGATATGCTGCGCTGGAGGAAAGCGGTATGAAAATTACCTATCCCCATTTAGGATCGCTCTCCATAGCCATGCACGGATTATTAGAAGACCTGGGACTGGATGTCCAGGCGCCGCCGCCTATTACAAAGCGTACGATTAATCTCGGTGTGCGGCATTCCCCGGAATTTGCCTGCTTTCCACTGAAAATCAATATGGGCAACTTTATCGAGGCATTGGAAGCGGGTGCGGATACCATTGTCATGGCAGGCGGCACCGGTCCTTGCCGGTTCGGCTATTACGCCCAGGTTCAGCGGGAGATTCTACGTGATCTCGGTTACAATTTTGAAATGATTGTACTGGAACCTCCGCAGGGGCAGATGAGTGAACTGGTGGATAAAATAAAGGAGCTGTGCGGTGATAAAAGCTGGCCTGAAGTTATGCGCGCTCTGCACACCGCCTGGCGCAGGATTAAGGCTATGGATCAACTCCATGCGCTAACCTTGAAAGTCCGGCCCCGTGAGTTGGAAAAGGGCTCCACCACCAAAGCTTATAAAGAGGCGCTACAGCCAATCGCCTCTGCCCGTAGCAATGCCCAAATCGAAGAAGCTCTTCGCCGGGGCACTAAAACAGTAAAAGCGGTGCCGTGTGATTATGAAAAAGATGTGCTGCGCATTGGCCTGGTTGGCGAGATTTACATGATTCTTGAGCCCTATGCAAATCTCTATATCGAAAACGTTCTGGGAGAGATGGGCGTGGAAGTGGAACGGTCTATTTATATCTCCCATTGGATCAAAGAACATTTAGTGTTGAGCTCACTGGGGCTTAAAGGCAGTAAACAAATAAAAAAAGCAGCCGCCCCATACCTGAATCATTTTGTCGGCGGCCATGGCTGGGAATCGGTGGGTGATACAGTGCTTTATGCCCGCAAAGGTTTTGATGGCGTTGTACATATCCTGCCCTTTACCTGTACGCCGGAAATTGTAGCCCAAAGTATCCTCCCCACAGTCAGCAGAGAACAGGGAATCCCGGTTATTTCCTTCTCCCTGGACGAACAAGCCGGAGAAGCTGGATTCATCACCCGACTGGAAGCATTCCTCGACCTCCTCTCACAGCGCAGAATCAAAACAAAAACCATGTAAGCAGACAACCTGGATTCCCGCCAACTCATAACGAGGCAAACAGGGCTGTTTTCTATGATGCCAAAGATCAGACCAAGTTCTGACTTAAGAAATAAGTACAATGAAATTTCTGAGTTCTGCCACAAGTATTCCGAACCTGTCTACATCACGAAAAACGGCACCGGTGATTTAGCAGTGATGAGCATAGAAGTTTATGAAAGGCTTGTGGGCAAGTTTGAACTGTATAAGCTGCTGTATGAAGGCCTTGACGCAATCAAGGATAATAAAGTCTCATTGGCCGAGGATGTTTTTGAAAAAATTGAGCGTGAACTTACGCGATGAAACGCTATAAAGTTCTTCTGTCCCATCCGGCGATAGACGATTTGCAGGCAACCGCGCGTTATATTGCAGAAGAATTAAAAGAACCAGCCACCGCAAAAAAGTTGGTTGCAAAAATTCGTGAGGCCGTGATGAGCCTCTCTGATTTGCCGACCCGTCATGCACTTGTGACCAATGAGCGACTTGCTGCGTTGGGGATACGAAAGCTGCCGGTAGAATGGCCAAGCTTCAAAAAATGATAGAGGGAAGCCATGCAAACATCCTCAATGCCCTCACAGGTATAAACACTTGTGATGGCATGACCCGGCTCTGACTGTTCGGTGGATTGCGCGCTTAATAAATATCTCACAAGATCCAGCAGGATTTTCCTCATTATTTTGTTCTCTTGCTTCATCATGCCCCCAAAGCGGTATATGCCGTACTCTTAAGATTTAGTGAGCGCTGTTTTTGGGCATGAAAAAACCATCTTCGATTTGTGAAGAGCTGGCGTTTTGTCTTACCGGTACATAGGGACAGTGTGCAAATGGCCTTTGGTTTTACCGTATCGAATAAACTTGTCAAAAAGGTTTAATTCTGATAGTAGAAGGTCAACGAATAGTTTGCGAATCCGGTCGTTGGTCGATGTTTGTTGAAGTGCGGTTGCGTGAAAACGAGTCGCACCCAGAATTCCACCTAATATGTTTCTATAAATAAATTCATCCGTAAATTGTGTTTTAAGACCTGGTGGAAAAGAAACTACATTTGGCGGTTTAGTGGGCAGCAGGTGTTACTGTAATTACAAAAGTTGTTGCATCAATAGTACATGTGTACGCAGGCGTAGCCGCATCTAGAATCGCTGGAACTATGGGCATAGCACCATCAATGTACTTATCAAGAAGTACTCCCCCCGGAGATGTTTCTTGAGCAATCTGTAAAGCCGCAGCACCTTGGAGTGTTCTTACATTAGCTTGATGCGCACTTATGGCTGCCTTTCTTTGGATTCCGCCATAAACAGGAATCGCAATCGCCACCAAAATACCAATAATAACTACAACCACCATCAGTTTAACCAGTGTGAAGCCGTGTGATACCGGCTATTTTTTGTGACTTCCATTATCTAAAATCCTTGTAACCACAGGCTTTTTTGCGATTTTAGCATGCCATAATATGGTAAAATATATGGTTGTCGTAGCTATCAAAATGTAGCCATGTGGCTCTGATGGCTACCATAACGATAGTATAAGCCTATCAGCCTTCTTGATTTATGTGCAAGTATAGTTTATAATATGAGCATAAAAATCAAAATTAAAGGGGGTGGATGTTATGCCACTGCCAAGTGAACTGCAAATCCTTTTACATCAAAACGGTGGTACAGTCACAACCGCACAGGCAAACGACGCCGGTTTTTCAAACGAGCGGCTACGCCTGCTTGTGGGTTCCGGCAATCTGGAACGGGCAGGACATGGTGTATACATTTCACCCGAGGACATTCCTGACAAGATGTATATCGCCCAGCTTAGGCGGCCGAAGCTGATTTACTCCCACGAAACGTCGTTGTTCCTGCACGAGCTTACCGACCGCGATCCAATCAATTCTTCTGTGACTGTGCCGACAGGATATAATGCCAAAAATCTGCGGGAAGAAGGTTTTACTGTCTTTTCTGTCAAACGTGAACTCCACGAACTGGGTACGGTTCAGATGGAAACGATGTTCGGGCATCCGGTGACCACTTACGGTTTGGAGCGGACAATCTGTGACTGCATCCGCAGCCGGAACCAGATGGACATCGCCGTTGTGACCGACGCTGTGAAGCGCTACGCAAGGAGAAGCGATAAGAATCTGAACTTGCTTATGCAGATGGCCGAAACCTTCCGCATCACAAAACTACTCCGAAGTTATCTGGAGGTACTCCTATGAAAACATCTAGTGATTGGCAGGCAGGCTTGTTGAAATATCTAAATCCCTATTGAATAGTAACGACAAAAGCGTTACAATAATAATATAGGAGGAGATGATAAGCATGGAAAAAACTGCGACTTTAAATTTAAGAGTTAATCCTGACGTGAAAAGAAGGGTAGAGGAAGTTCTTTCACAACTTGGCATCCCTATGTCTACAGCGATAGATATTTATCTGAAACAGATTTTAATGACTGGTGGAATACCCTTTGATGTAAAACTGCCGAAAGCACCGGCTTCCGTAAACGCTGATTTGATGACAACGGATGAAATTTATGCGAAGTTAAAGGAAGGATACAACGATATCGAAAAAGGTAATGTGCTGGATGCGTCTGCTGCTTTTCAGAAATTTCGGAAGACACACCAATGAAGCAGTATAAGGTTCAAATCACGGGCAAGGCTCTTTGTGATATGGAGGAGATTTATAATTATATCTCAAGGCAACTGCAGGCACCTGAAGCGGCCATGGTGCAGTATAACAGAATAGCTGACGCTATCGAAACCCTTAATACATTCCCGGAACGTATTAAGTTAATACATTCTGAGGAACTATGTGCACTGGGACTACGTCAGATGCTTGTTGATAACTTTTCTGTGTTTTTTCATATCAGAAAAGATCGGGTAATTATAACAAACGTTTTGTACAGTGCCAGCGATATATCCAAGCGTTTACACGATTCGTTTTTAGATAAGGGTGATTAGTTCAAATATTTGAGGCAGCTACTTAAATCTCAAGGAGCAGTTCAGGTCGATCCTCGTTTAAAAAAAGGAATCTTGATACATCGTTTGAATCAGCGTGTGCAGTATACCACCGGCGCAATCTCATTTATAAAGCAGAAGCCCCTGCTTGCTTTTTCACCTTTGAAGGGTGATAGGCTGGCAGGGTTTGTTTTTCTAGATGCCGCCAGCACCGTCATGGCCAGCCTGTGGCAGCGGTATCAGAAAAAATACAGCTACGCCGCCGATATCACTTGGGAGATGGTTACCCATGCGCTGAAGGACCTGACCGGGAAGGTATGAGGGTTTCTCCTGATCCGCATCTGCTTTGCCTGATATATTTGACGTCTTAATTTTTCAGCATCGTCTATTTTCAGCTTTTCTTCAAAGGCTCTTTGTGAGCCATCTTCTTTGCAGGTTTTGGACGCATTAAAAGGACTGATGCGGTCACAGTACATCGCGTCCGAGCGCCGCAGAGGCACAAAGTATTTACCACAGTTGCCGCAGACTTTGATCGCAAGGCCAAGCTTCAAAAAATGATAAAGAGAAGCCATGCAAACATCCTCAATGCCCTCACAGGTATAGACACTTGTGATGGCATGTTTGCTTTTATCCGATTTGGCAAACCCCCGGATGGCCGCTTCAAAAGATGATATCCGAAGATGAGGATTGATCAGGTTCTCTACGGGTTTCTCCGGGTCAAAGCGGTACTGCAGATGGTGCTCTGGAACACTCAAACCCGTCAGATGCAAAAAGAACATGAAGTTTTCCATGGTATATAGCGAGGGGTCTTTGATACACAGGTCGACAAACTCCTTCATGCGTACATAGGTATAAGAATCATGATTGATCCGGCCATCATCATTGTCGACCAGCCTGAGGTAAATATGGCCTGACTGCGGCAGACCCTCGCCCGGGTGATAGGCAGGTCGGACATATTTCAGGTTGGACCTCCGAGCTTGCTATGTGCGTTTTTTATTTAGTCAGAGACTGCTCGATGACCTGCTTTATAAATTCGCTGCAACACTTGCCGGTGGGGTTGTTATGTATGCAATCAGCATTTTTCATTGCACCTGTTATTTTTACAACATCCTTTATTGTTTTTGCATCATACATGAACACAGCTTGTTCTATCTCTTCTTTGGTGACTTTGCTACAGTAGCAGATATACTTCGGGTTAGCGTCTGTTTTGAACCACACTGGAACGATGATGTCGGCACTGTAATATGTATTGTCATCGTTGAAGTAGATAACATCACAGTCTTCACTCATACATAAATTATAGCTTGATGACCCTACAGCATTGAACAATTGTGTTTTTGTCAGATGCTTTACAGTTTCTGATGGCACTATCAGTCCTACTTTACCACAGACAGGGCATAGCTTGTCCTTTTCCGCTTCACGGGCGGTGGAATTATTTGCTCAACAGCGTTTTACGGTGTCAGTCATTTCACAATCTCCTTTCGCTAATATCATCTTTCTACTTGTGGTTTTTAATTCCTGCAACTGGTTGTAGAATACTAATTCTTCAGCCCGTTCTGCTGTGACTTTACCTTCTTCCACCAATGCATCCAATTGTTCTTTCCGGTGATCAACCACAGCTTTAACAAATCTGCTGCCATTCCCTGGCTTTCTGCAATGGAAATCATGGATAACCCATCCTGACGCATTTCTTGCAGTGCGTCCTCGTTCATGTTTTGATAAATGCGACGGATTTAGTAATCGGTATACCCGGGACAAAGTAGCGAGGAACCTGGCCAAGGTTGTCAGGTATGCTCAGAAGTTCGATTAGGCGGTCTTTATTTTCCTGAAGTAGTTTGAGTAGTGGAAGGAAGACGGCCTGATATTATTTCTTGTTTCACCTGACAAGGGTATTTGTGGTATAATGGGGAAAGATTTGGAGAGGAGGGGGACCATGATAGCCGTTACGACTCATCAGAACGCTGACTTTGACGCTTTGGCTTCCATGGTGGCGGCGACGAAGCTGTACCCCCAGTCGCAGCCGGTATTCCCCGGTGGTCTCAACCAGAATGTTCATGAGTTTGTTACTCTCTACAGGGATGTACTGAATATTAAGTATCAGAAAGAAATTGATTTTTCGGCTGTTGAGCTGTTGGTGGTTACAGATACAAAACAGAAAAACCGCATTGGCCTTTTTGTAAAACATTTGGCAAATATTCCGGAAATACATATATATGACCATCATCCCGACACCGATAACGATATTACCGCCCATCAGCTCGTATACGAAGAAATTGGTGCCACAACGACCCTGATTTTAGAGCGGATATTCGCCAAAAACATCCCGTTGTCACCCTTTGAAGCAACATTGTTTGCTTTGGGGATTTATGAGGACACGGGCTGTTTAACGTTTGATTCCACCACGATGCGGGATGTGGCGGCATTGCACCGCCTTTGGGAGATTGGGGTTAATCTAAGGGTGGTCAATGAATTTTTAAACAGACCGCTCAGCGAAGAACAGCGTTCCATTCTTGATCACATGCTTACTGCAACCGAATACCATGAATTGCGCGGTGTCCGTGTCGCGGTGACGACGGCAGACAGTGCCAACTATGTAAATGGCCTGGCGTTATTAACCCATAAACTCATTGAAATTGAAGACGTGGATGTTGTTTTTTCCGTAGTGTCTATGGAAGACAGAATTTATGTGGTGGGACGCAGTCGTATGGAACACTTTGACCTGGGTCGTGTGCTGGCTGTTTTCGGCGGTAAGGGCCATCCCCGTGCCGCTTCTGCTACCGTAAAAGGGTCATCCCTGGCGGAAGTCAGGGAAAAGCTTGTGGGTACACTGTACAGGGAGATACTACCGGTAACTACGGCAAAAGAGATGATGTCGACTCCGGTACGTACTATTGCCGCCGACACCACTGTGGATAAAGCGCGGGAATTGATGATGCGCTATGGCCACAGCGGTTTTCCCGTAACAGAAAACGAAAAGCTGGTGGGAATTATTTCGCGCAGGGACTTGGAGAAAGCGGGACACCACGGTCTTGGCCATGCGCCGGTTAAAGGCTATATGAATAAGAAGCCACTTACCGTTCCCCATGATGTGTCTGTAAAAAAAGTGCAACAAATGATGATTGAAAATAATGTGGGTCGGCTCCCTGTAATGGAAGACGGCTCAATTGTGGGTATTGTTACCCGGACGGATGTGCTGCGTAACCTGGAGGGCGGCGCTAAAGTCACCTGCAACGGCGAGAGCAGCATCCCTGCCGACGGTGATGACATCACACCGCTTATTAATGAACGGCTTCCCAAAGAGTCCCAGAGCCTGCTGCTGTTAATTGGCCAGAAGGCAGACATGGAAAATGTCAGTGTTTATGCTGTAGGAGGATTTATTCGGGATCTGCTGCTCAATATCCCCAATCAGGATCTGGATCTGGTGGTGGAACCGGAAGCGATTCCCTTCGCACAGACCTTAAATGACCTACTGGGCGGACAACTGAAAACCCATGAACAATTTGGTACGGCACAAATTAATTTGCCTGACGGCAGGCAGATTGACTTGGTTACATCCCGTCAGGAATTTTACGCTCGCCCGGCGGCACTGCCGGAAGTGGAACAAAGCAGCCTGAAGAACGATCTCTTTCGCCGGGATTTTACGATTAATACCCTGGCGTGCAGTTTGAACTCGCCGAGGTTCGGCAGACTTTATGATTTTTTCCATGGCATTTCTGATTTAGAAAAGGGACTGATTCGCACCCTTTATAACCTTAGTTTTGTGGAAGACCCGCTTCGTTTGTTACGAGCCATCCGTTTTGAACAACGGTTCTCCTTTACGATTGAAGAGACCACCTTTTCCCTGGTGGAGAATGCAGTCCAGACCAGAACACTGGAGAAGGTCAGCAAAGAAAGAATTTATGAGGAACTGAAGCTTGCTTTGCTGGAGGAAAAAGCGCCGGAAATACTGGTGCGTTATTTTGAGTTGGGACTGGATGCCCTGATTTTTCCCGGTGTCCGGTTTGAAAATAAACTAAGCCGCCGACTGTTTGCCGTCCGGGAAATGCTTTCCTGGGTGAAGCGTCGCTGGGCTGATGCTGCCCCGCTGACGGAGGCGGTTTATCTCAGTGCCGTCCTCCTCGAAGCGCCATTCCAGGAAGCAAGGCATCTTTGCCGCCGGTTACGTTTGCATAAAGACGAGCGGGAGCGGATTATGGCTGTGGTGGAAGCGGTACCCCGTCTGAAAACGTTGTTTCTGGCTGAGAAAAGCTTGACACCCAGTGAGATTTTTTATGCTTTGGACGGTCAGCCAGTAGAAACCCTGCTTATGCTCCAGGCTGAATGCGAAGAGAGCCGGATTTGGGAATATACGTCACTTTACTGGGAAAAACTGCGCCATCTCCAGGGGCATGTTAGCGGCCGTGACCTGTTAGAATTGGGCTACTCGCCCGGTCCCCGCTTTCAGCAAATATTGCGCTCCGTCCACGAAGAGCGGTTAAACGGCAGAATTCAGGGTAAAGAGGAAGAGCTTGCTTATATAAAGGAAATGTTGGCCTCCAGCACAGGAGAGGAGAGCTAAAATGTTTTTAGGCAATTATTTATATAGGGTTCCGGCATTGTTGCTGGCGGTTACTCTTCATGAACTGGCTCATGGCTGGGTTGCCTACCGTTTAGGCGATGACACAGCCAAGTCCCATGGCAGGCTTACGTTAAATCCCCTGGCCCACATTGACCCCATCGGACTGTTGGCACTGTTTCTTGTGGGGTTTGGCTGGGCTAAACCGGTTCCCGTCAATCCCATGTACTTTAAAGGTGACCGCCACCGTGGCATGTTTTTAGTAGGCCTCGCCGGGCCTGTGACTAACTTTATCCTGGCTTTTATTACACTGTTTATCCTGGGAGCTTTCCCTTCCATTGGCGCTGTGCCCCATCTCCCGGATATTTTGGTGATTACCTTTCGCTATAATGTACTTTTAGGTGTGTTTAACCTCTTGCCCTTTCCGCCGCTGGATGGTTCAAAAGTACTTGCCTATTTTCTGCCGCGGAGCTTTTTGCAAACATTTCATCAGATTGAGCAATACGGCCCGGTCATTTTAATTGTATTAATATTCTCCGGTGTTTTATGGAGAATTCTCTCCCCACTGATAAACGCTGCTTCGAATATAATTTTTGTTGCAGTCAGTTTACTGCTTAACCTTTTATGAAAGGGGTAATCTCATGAATCAAAAAGTGATTTTAAGCGGCATGCGCCCCACGGGCCGACTACAATTAGGTAACCTGCTGGGTGCGCTGGACAATTGGGTTAAATTGCAGCATACTCACCGTTGTTTTTTTTCTGTTGTGGACTGGCATGCACTGACTACCGGCTATGAAGACACATCGGAAATACGTGAAAATGTGTACGAAATGGTGACCGACTGGCTTTCAGCCGGGCTTGACCCGGAGAAAAACGTCATCTTCAGGCAGTCAGACGTCAAGGAGCACGCCGAACTTTATCTGCTGTTTTCCATGTTTACACCTATCTCCTGGCTGGAACGCTGTCCTACCTACAAAGACCAGATTGAGCAGTTACGGGAGAAAAACCTGGCGACGTACGGCTTTTTAGGCTATCCGCTCTTACAAGCCGCCGACATTTTGGTATACCGCGCTGATGCTGTTCCCGTCGGGGAAGACCAGGCGCCCCATATTGAAATGACCCGGGAAGTGGCCCGCCGTTTTAACCACTTGTACAAGCCTGTCTTTCCCGAGCCCGCCACCATTTTAAACAAAGTCAAGCTGCTTCCGGGAATTGACGGCCGGAAAATGAGTAAATCCTACGGTAACACAATAGAGATGTCAGAGAATCCCGATGAGATCCGGCGCAAAGTCACACAGATGATTACCGACCCCGGCCGAATCCGTAAAGATGATCCGGGCAACCCAGATGTCTGCACCGTGTTTTCTTTCCACGGCGTTTTCAGCGCCGACGCAGTGGCTGACGTGGAAGCTGTCTGCCGCCGCGGAGAAATCGGGTGTGTCCAGTGCAAAAAACAATTGGGCGAAAAATTGGTGTCTTATATGGAGCCCATTTTCGAACGCAGGCAGCAATTAACAGGAAAACCTGAGTATATCCGCGAAATACTGGAGTCAGGTGCTAAGAAAGCCAGTGAGGTTGCCGCAAAGACCATGGAACTGGTCCGTGAGGCCATGAACCTCACGCTGTAAGGAAAGGGAGAGGCCGGTGGATTATCTCGTTAAACAGCCCGCCTTTGAAGGGCCTTTTGCCCTGCTTTTTCACCTGATTGAAAAAGCGGAGGTGGACATCTATGAAATATCTGTTGCGGAAATCACCGCTCAGTACCTGGAATACCTGCAGGCGATGCAAGAGCTGAACCTGGAGGTAGCTTCCGAGTTTTTAGTGATGGCTGCCACGTTGTTAAAGCTGAAATCAAAAAAACTGCTGCCGGGGACGTTTGAAACGGTGGATGAACTGGAAGATGCAATGATCACCATCGATTCCCAGGAAGAGTTAGTACAGCGCCTGCTGGAATATCGCCACTTCCGCTCTGTAGCTGAAGAATTGCGCCGCTTCGAGCAAGCGCAAAAACGGGTGTTTGCCCGCTCGTTATCCGGTGAAAAAGTAGTGATTGTCAATCCCGAAAAGGAAATGTCCGCAGCGGGGATTACGTTGCCCGGACTGATGCAGGCGTTTGCGCATCTGCTGGCAGACTTTGAGCGGCAGCCCCGGGAAGTAAATGTGGATGAGTTTACGGTAAAGGATAAAATGAAGCTGATTATGACTTCTTTAAGAGGACAGTCGTCAGGCATCGATTTCTTCTCCCTCTTTCCTAAAGGTGCAGGCTTGTCGGAAATCATCATCACTTTTTTCTCTCTTTTGGAACTCATCAGGCTCCGAAAAATTTCAGTCTGGCAGACGGGCCCCATGGAAAGTCTGCTCATCATGCGTAAAGTGTAATGCTCGGAGGTGGCAAAAAATGTTGATAAAGCCCCTGGTGGAAGCGCTACTTTTTGTGGCTGAGGAACCTCTGTCCCTGGACCGTCTGGCGGAAATTACAGAGTTTCCCGTTCAGGACGTGCGTCTTGCCCTCCGGGAACTGCAGCAGGAATATGCAGCAGATGATAGCGGACTGCAAGTCATGGAGATTGCCAAAGGATATCAGTTGGCCACCAAGCCGGAGTTGGCACCGGTGGTGGAAAAACTTTTTAAAGGGGAAAACCGCTACACCCTTTCCCAGGCCGCACTGGAAACGTTGGCCATTATTGCTTACCGCCAGCCGGTAACACGGGTGGACATTGAAAATATCCGCGGTGTAAAAGTGGACGGTGTGTTGGAGACACTGCTCAAACGCCGTTTTATCCGGACCGCAGGCAGAAAGGATGCCCCTGGCCGGCCGATTCTCTACAGCACCACCCGGGAATTCCTGAAATACTTCGGACTGAAAGACGTAAGCGAATTGCCACGGTCAGATATGGACTTACCTCGGGAAAGATCGCTGTTTGAAGAGCCTGGACAAACTATAACGACCTGATCCTAAAAAGCGCAAAATAGCGCTTTTTTTTTTAAAACACAACTTGTGTATTTATTTTATCGTAGCGGGAGAAGGTAAAAAAAACGTGTGTGGTGGTTTCATGAAGATATTGTGGCAGTTGCTTCCTTTTATGATTGTCTTATACATTCTCGTTCAACTGGTCCCTGTGCGTATAAATCTGTTTTTCCAAAGGGAAAATAATAACGATTTTTTAACCATACGTGTAAATACATTTTTTTCTCTGATTCGTTTTAACATTGCAATCCCTCTGCTTCATCAAGAGACTCCTCTGGATCTGACAATGGAGGCGGAACTAAAGGCCGGAGAAGATGAACTGATACGGGAGATAAAAGAAAAAATTTCGGTACAGGATATTAACTGGGAAAAAGCTGCAGCTATTATAAAATACATTCGGAAAAATCGGAAATTGCTTTGGTTTATCAGTCGCTTTTACATACGAGCAGTAACGGTGGATGAGTTTACTCTGAACATCCGGGGAGGAGCAGATGATGCGGCGGTAACAGGGATGCTCGCCGGGCTGTACTGGACGGTCACCAGCACAGTTTCCACCCTGGCACAGCGTTGGCTTACGGTAAAGCAGCGTCCGGTCTTCGGATTGAAGCCGGATTTCAGCCCTCAGCCAGAACTTGCCTGTCGCCTCAACACCACCGTTTCTTTTCGTCTTGGTCACTTTACCATAGCAGGTTTTCTTTTCCTAATTAATCAAAATCCAAGGGGGGTGATAGAACTATGGAAGAACATCCGATCCAGGGGCTGATGAAGACAGCCATGGAAAACATTAAAGAAATGGTAGATGTGAACACAATTATTGGTGATCCTGTGGAAACACCGGACGGGAGTGTGATTATTCCCATTTCACGGGTGTCCTTCGGCTTTGCAGCCGGCGGCAGTGAATTTGAACATGTGGAAGAAGAAAAAGGGAGTAAAGGCAAAGGTGAACTTCCTTTTGGTGGTGGCAGCGGCGGCGGAGTGAGCGTGCAGCCTGTGGCTTTTCTGGTCATGGGCAGTAATGGACAGGTCCGCATGTTGCCTGTGGACAGGCATGCTATGCTGGACAGGCTGATTGATATGGCACCGCAGTTGGTGAACCAACTGCAAAATCTGATAAAACGTGATAATGGGCAGGATAATCAAATGAATTACGAGATTTAATGGATGAGCAGCCAGTTCTCTTCATATTCCGAAAGCCATGCGAATAACAATAAGCATGGCTTTTTTTATTGGAATTGGGGGGTATTGAATGCGAAGATTACTGGCGTCTATTTTGACGGTCCTGATGATTGTGGTTGCTTTGTCACTTCCGGTGAGGGCAGATACTGCGGTAACAGAACCACCTAGGGTTACAGCCCGTTCCGCAGTGCTGCTTGACCAGGCAACGGGAAGGATTTTATTTAGTAAAAATGCCCATGAGGTGCTACCTATGGCTAGCACAACAAAAATTATGACGGCAATACTGGCTCTGGAATCAGGCAGGCTGGGAGATGTGGTTACAGTCAGCGAGTATGCATCCCTGATGGAAGGGTCCGGAATCGATTTGGAAGCGGGCGAGCAAAAGACTCTGGAAGAGCTTGTTTATGGTCTAATACTGCGTTCGGGCAATGACGCAGCCACTGCAATCGCCGAGCATTTAGGCGGTTCTGTGGAAAAATTTGCTGTGATGATGACCAGAAGAGCCAAAGAACTGGGGGCGGCACAAACGAAGTTTATGAACCCCCACGGGCTTCACCATGAGGAGCACTATACCACTGCTTATGATCTGGCACTAATCGCTGCCCATGCCATGTCAATTCCAAAATTTCAGGAAGTGTGCACAACCAGGGAAATTAAAATTTCCTGGACGGGCAGGCCTTATGACCGGTTACTTCGTAACCAGAATAAACTTCTTACCCTCTATGACGGCGCTGACGGTATTAAAACGGGATGGACCACTCCTGCCGGACGCTGCTTTGTCGGCTCGGCGGTGCGGGATGACTGGCGTTTGATATCCGTCGTTCTTAACGCTCCGCAAATGTGGGAAGATACCACCCGCCTCTTGGATTTCGGCTATTCTTTCTATATGTGGAAAAAAGTTGTTGAGAAAAACCAGCCTCTAAAGACTGCTGCAGTCAGTAAGGGCGTGTCCGATAAAGTCACACTGATTGCGGGCAACGGTGTGGGCATGCCTCTTAAAGAAAACGAGGCGGAACTCCTGCGCTATCATTTTGACGTTAAGGAGCCGTTAACGGCCCCTGTGAGAGAAGGTCAGGAAGTAGGTGCCCTGCATATTTACTTTGGTACGCAGAGAGTTGCCGAGGTTTCACTGCTGGCAGCGGAAGAAGTAGAAAAAAGAGGTTTCGGGAGAATTCTAAGAAAATTTTTCGGACGGTGGGTCCCTTTTGCCGCCCTGCATTCATGAACCATTTCGGGAGTACGAGGAGTTTGAATATTAGCTCAAACATAATGCAGGTGGTGGCAGCATGGTAAATCTGATTTGGTTTTGTATGATGTTTGCCGGGTTGATGGTGGCGGCACTAACCGGAAGGGTGGAAACGGTAACGGAGACCGTTTTTTCTTCGGCGGAGAAAGCTGTCGGTATCGCCATT
The DNA here is from genome assembly GCA_018335855.1 of Clostridiales bacterium. GTDB lineage: Bacteria > Bacillota > Dethiobacteria > Dethiobacterales > Dethiobacteraceae > UBA7523. Next base: position 49,231 of record JAGXRM010000019.1, on the reverse strand, counting down.
TCTCTGGTAAGCATCTTAACCTTTTGGCTCGGCATGATGAAGATTATAGAAAAGAGCGGCATGATCAATATCATTGTCGCAATTCTCCGCCCGTTCGCTAACTTTCTCTACCCGAATATACCCAAGAATCACCGGGCCATGAATGCCATCTTAATGAATATGAGTGCCAACTTACTGGGAATGGGCAGTGCAGCCACGCCATTCGGCTTAAAGGCCATGCAGGAGTTGCAGGAACTAAACAGTGACAAAGAAACAGCCAGCGACGAGATGTGTACATTTTTAGCTGTAAACACGTCCAGCCTGACGCTGATTCCCACTACAGTCATCGCTTTACGGGCGGCCACCGGTTCTCTTAACCCCACAGAAATTGTGGGGACAACCATTGTAGCCACATTCTGTTCCACAGCGGTTGCCATCACCTTTGACAGGCTATTGCGCCGCTTTTCCAGGAACGGACGGAAAGGACGGAACGGCTAATGCTCCAGTTTATATCACAAACAATGGCGGCGTGGGTCATTCCCACTTTTCTCTTTATTGCTTTGGTGTATGCTTTTCTCAAGCGGGTAGATGTATTTGATACATTTGTGGAGGGTGCTAAAGAAGGGTTTGACACGTCAGTTAAACTGATTCCTTTTTTAGTCGGAATGCTGGTTGCCATTGGCATCCTGCGCGCCTCAGGTGCCCTGGATTTATTTATTCTGATTTTGACACCGGTTCTTGAAGTGTTTAATATCCCCGGTGAAGTAGTGCCGCTGGCCATTATGCGCCCTCTCTCAGGAAGCGGCGCTTTAGGCATAGCGGCGGAAATCCTTAACTCCCAGGGACCCGATTCCTTCGTTGGCAGAGTTGCCTCCACTATGCAGGGAAGCACCGATACTACTCTTTTCATTCTCACCGTATACTTTGGCTCCGTCGGGATACGCCGGACCAGGCACGCTTTGGCCGTCGGCTTGCTGGCAGACTTTACAGGTTTTATTGCGGCGATAACTATATGTAACATTGTCTTCCGGTAGTTGCAGGCTGCAGCAGGCTGTTGAAAAGCGGCGCCTAGACTTCGTTGCTCCCCCTGCCGGCTTCCTCAACGTATATTAAATACGCCTGCGGAGCCGACAGGAGTCGCGCCTCGCTATGCTTGCTTTTGAACAGCCTGCTGGGCCGGGATGAAAGTTTTTAAACAATCAGAGTTTACGGGTGTGTGTTAAAAAAAGGGTTTCTTTGATAGATAAAGAATGTAATAAAGCTAATATTTTCTGGCAGAGTTATCCGTAATTCCGGTATTCATGGGATAAATGTAGGTAAAAGTTGCAGACTAATGGTTAGAGAAAAATAAAATAATAGTGAGGCATGCAATGAGACTACAAAAATATCTTTCCACGGCCGGTGTTTGTTCGCGCCGTGCCGGTGAAGCGCTGATTAAAGAGGGCAGGGTAAAGGTTAACGGAGACGTTGTGACTGAAATGGGAGTCACCATTAATCCTGACAGTGATCAGGTGGAAGTGGACGGCCGCCCTGTTAAGACGGTAAAGAAAAAAGAATATATTCTGCTGTATAAGCCTGTGGGCTATGTGACCACAGCTAAAGATCCTTTTGACCGGCCCACTGTATTAGCCTTGGTTCGGGATGCCAACGTTCGCGTTTTTCCTGTGGGGCGACTGGACATCAACACCAGCGGGCTGCTTCTGCTAACAAATGACGGCGAGTTGGCTAACCGGCTGACCCATCCGTCTTATGGGGTGGAGAAGGAGTATCTGGCCCGTATCCATGACATTCCCACAGCGAAAGTTCTGAACCAGTTGGCTAGGGGCGTACAACTGGAAGACGGGATGACGGCGCCTGCTCAAGTCCGCCTTGTTAAAGGGGGACGCCCCACATCCCAGGTTTCCCTGACCCTTAAAGAAGGGCGGAACCGACAGGTGCGCCGCATGCTGGAAGCGGTAGGGCATCCGGTTGTAGGTCTTAAACGTCTCCGCTTCGGTTCATTGACGCTGCGAGGTATGAAAGTAGGGGAGTGGCGCCGGCTAACTGCTGAAGAAATCAGAGCTTTGCGTCAGGCAGTGAAAGTTACGTAAATAACATCGTTGCTTAATTTTGATCTGTCTGTTAAAATGTAGTTAACTTAATATTGGTAAACGGGTGCTCCTTAGGGAGTTAAAAGGGAATCAGGTGTAAAACCTGAGCGGTCCCGCCACTGTAAACCGTGAGTCACCGCACTGGCCACTCCGTTAGGGGGAAGGCGCGGCAAGACGATGATCGGCAGCCAGGAAACCTGCCTGTATTGCCAGATGTCACGTATCCTCGGGAGAAGGGAGACGCACGTTGTACAATCTCAGCCGGGGCGCTGAGTTTTTTTTTTAAAGAAGAGGGGGAAGAGACAATGAATAAGCGATGGATTGTACTGTTTGTCATAGTCGCGGTAGCTTCGATAGTTGCCGGATGCGGCGGCGGAGTTCAACAGCCAACCGCGCCGGTGGCACCTGTTGGTCCTTATCCCATGACAATTACCGATAACGTAGGACGAGATGTGGTAATCACTGAAGAACCTTTGCGCATTGTATCATTAATGCCCAGCCTGACAGAAACGTTATTTGCTTTAGGGCTGGGAGAGCGGGTGGTTGGTGTGACGTCTTACTGCAATTACCCGAAAGAGGCTTTGGCTATAGATAATGTAGGTGGCCTTTATGACTTAAACGCGGAGGCAATTCTTGCACTGGAACCGGATATAGTTCTTGCCGGCAAAAGTAGTACTGTCCAGGAAGTGTTAGACGTGTTAGAAGCAAACGGTGTAACCGTGGTTGTTATCGATCCGCAGAGCCTGGCAGAAATTGAAGATGCTATCAGGGAGATTGCCCGTCTGACCAATGTTCCTGATCGAGGGGAACAGTTCGCTGCGGAGGTGCACAGTGGCAGGAATGCGGTAAGCAGAGAGTTTGCTGGCGTTGATCTGGATTTACGTCCGCGAGTATTTATCCTGCTGGATACCGACTATTTATATACCGTGGGAGCAGGTGAGTTTCTCTCAGAGATGATTGAGGCGGCAGGTGGACTCAATGCAGCCTTTAACCAGGGTGACGGCTGGCTACTCCTTTCGGAAGAAGTTTTATTTGAATTGGATCCCGACATTATCATCCTGACTCATCCTACGCAAATTTTCGCTAATCCCTCCTGGGAGGGACTTCAGGCTATTGCAAACGGACGGGTTTACACAGTGGACGGCGACTTGGTTTCCCGTCCAGGTCCCCGGGTTGCCCAGGGGCTGACTGAATTGAACGCTGTATTCTACCGGCAGTAATATGAACAAGCGCGTACTGCTTTTTGCCGGCTTGTTGGCGGCCTTGTTGCTGACGATTATCGCAGCCACCGCCATCGGGACAGCGTCCGTCCCGCCGGCAGTAACTCTGCAGATTGTTCTGGCAAAGCTGGGTTGGCCCGGTGGACCAGAGGGTCTGGCGGAGATTCCCCGGTCTACGGTGTCTATTATCTGGAATCTTAGGTTGCCCCGGGTTATTCTGGGGGCGTTGGTCGGTGCTTCTCTTGCTCTGGCCGGTGTCACATATCAGGGGATGCTGCGCAATCCTTTGGCAGATCCGTTTACCATCGGAGTGTCAAGCGGAGCTGCTGCCGGTGCGACGTTCGCGCTGTTTTTCCGACAGGTCTATCAACTGAATTTTCCCCATATGATTCCGCTTTTTGCATTTATCGGCGCACTGATGGCTATGTTTTTCGTCTATAATTTAGCAAAAATAGGCGGCCAGGTTCCCGTGGTGACACTGTTGCTGGCGGGCGTGGTCATTTCCAGCTTTTTGAGTGCTGTTATTTCCCTGCTGATGGTACTGGCCGGGGAAAATATGCAGGGCATATTTTTCTGGTTGTCCGGTGGTCTGATGATGCGTTCCTGGCCGCAGCTTTGGTTTGTCGGCCCATACCTGGCTGTGGGCTCCGTTATTCTTTATGCGTACGCCCGGGATTTAAATATTTTGCTTTTAGGGGAAGAAGCCGCGCTGCATCTCGGTGTACAGGTGGATAGTACCAAGAAAATTTTACTGGTTACAGCATCTCTGGTGACGGCCGCGGCCGTTGCCGTAAGTGGCATGATCGGCTTTGTCGGTCTGATTATCCCCCATGCCGTAAGGATTGTGACCGGGCCAGACCATCGTGTGCTTTTGCCAGCTTCAGCGCTGGTTGGAGCTGTATTCCTGATTTGGGCGGATGTGGTGGCTCGAACAGTAATGGCGCCGCAAGAAATTCCAGTGGGGATTATTACAGCCTTTGTCGGTGCGCCGTTCTTCATTTATTTGCTGCGTAAAAAGAAAACGGAAATCCGCCTGTGAGGTCGCCATATGGAAATTAGCGTCAAACAACTGTCATTTAAATATGGTGAAACCGCCGTGCTGGACAGTACAACATTTTCTCTGGGCGAAGGGGTGTTTACCGGGATCATCGGCCCCAACGGGAGCGGTAAGACAACTCTGCTTAAACTTATAAGCCGTGTGCTTAAACCATCGGGGGGAAGCATTTATCTTGACGGCCGGGAATTGGCGTCGTTTTCACAAAAGGAATTAGCCAGGCGGATGGCAGTGGTCACCCAGGACGGCGATGCAGGTTATCTTTTTACGGTGGAAGAGATTGTATTGATGGGTAGGGCGCCTTTTCTGGGTCGTTTTCAGTCGGAAACAATGGAAGACAGGGAAATCGTCCGTCAGGTGATGGAAATGACAGGGTGCACCCATTTGCGCGAGCGAAGGCTCAGCGAATTGAGCGGCGGGGAACGGCAACGGGTAATGATCGCCCGGGCGCTGGCCCAGGAACCAAAGGTACTTCTCCTGGATGAACCTACAAACCATCTTGATATCGGCTACCAGCAGGAAATCCTTGATCTAGTTAAACGGCTGAGTGTGACCCATGGTGTCACAGTAGTAGCCGTCTTACATGACTTGAACCTGGCAGCGTATTACTGCCAGATGCTGTTGTTACTCAATAATGGAAAGATTTTTGCCAGCGGCTCCCCGGCTGAAGTTCTGACTGATAAAAACATCGGCAACGTATATAGAACGCATGTGCTGGTGACTCCCCACCCTGTACTGGGCACCCCTACTGTTTCGTTGTTGCCTGTAACAAAGGACAATGTGGTTGCTGAACCGGAGAAGAAAAGAGTACATGTCCTGGCCGGTGGAGGCAGCGGCGGTGAGATGCTCCGTGATTTGAGAGATGCGGGATACACCGTAACGGTAGGCGTTCTCAATGTCGGTGACAGTGATTGGGAGGCGGCCCGGGCAATGGGTATATCTGTGGTGGCTGAGGCTCCTTTTTCCGGGATATCCGAGCAAAGACATGATGAAAATCTGGCAATGATCCGGCAGGCAGACGCTGTGGTGTTGGCCGAAGCACCTTTGGGGAACGGCAATATACGCAACCTGGAAGCAGCGGGATTCGCAGTGGATCTGGGAAAATCCTTATTTATTCTGGAGGAGAATCCAGACAGGAATCGGGATTTTACCGGGGGAGAGGGTTTGCGATTACTTGGGGTGCTAAGGACCAGGGGCTCCATCGTCAATGAAAAAGCCCGGCTTTACCGGGCTTTGGCAGAACAATTCAGTTTATGTGACACGTTCGATTAATTGAGAAATATATTTTGGGCGGCCGTAAACCAGTAATATGTCTCCCTGACGCAAGTCGTCTGTGCCCAGCGGCGCCCGGATCACGTTGCCGTTCCGGCGGATGGAAAGGATCATAATCCCTTGGTCCCGCGGACGAATTTCTGAGAGTGTTTTACCGAACCAATGGGAGTCAGGGTTACTTAGATGTACTTCGGCAATACTGTAGTTTTCATCCAGCTTTAATAGTTCTTCCACACTGCGGCGGGACAGATAAGGCTGTTTCAATAGCTGCCGTTCCAGGTAGCGGTCCACCATGCCGGCCATAATTGGATTATGAAAGAGCAAGTAGATAACCAGCAGGGCGGTTACGGCCGAAAATACTTCTTCGGGTCCCGACAAGCCACGGCCTAAAATACGAACCAGGATAGAAATGATAAAGGCCAGGGCGATGGTGCCGGAAATCATTAGAAACATAGCAATTTTACGGCGTACCGGATGGCGGGCAACCAGTTCCGACTCCGATGTGGTATAGCCCGAGGCTGTAATAATGGAAATGGCCTGGAAGCGGGCCGTATCCCGGTCCAGGCCGGTCAGGCGGAGCATAACCGCCGCCACTTCCAGGATGAGAAAAAGCAGAGTAGCCACGAGAAAAAGCAGCATAAGTTCATTGGTCATTTGATACCACCGGCCTTTACTGCAAATGTATTCTCATGGTAGCATAGCCCGCCGGAGGAAAATTAATCAGGATGCACTTTCTTCCACAGCATTTCTCGGGCAAACCTTTACGCAAAGCCCGCAACCGCGGCAGACGTCCATATCAATATAGTAAACGCCGTCCATTTCCAAAATAGCGTGGCTGGGACATTCCCTGCGGACTGGACAGCCCGGAGACTTATCACAGTTATTCGGATTAATGGCAAATTTTTTCATAGTAGAGCCTCCCTAATATTATACCCCTAGTGGGTATGTATATTTTACTCTCCGCCCGGTTTTTTGTCAAGAAGTGAGCCGGTGAAAGGATTCGATGATGGCGAAAACAATTATGATTCAAGGGACAGCTTCACATGTGGGCAAGAGTGTGATTGCTGCGGCGCTCTGCCGTATTTTTGCCCGGGAGGGCTACCGTGTGGCGCCGTTTAAAAGCTGGAACATGGCACTGAACTCCCATGTGACTGCAGACGGTGGCGAAATTGGCCGTGCCCAGGGAGAGCAGGCTGAGGCGGCCGGGATTGAGGCCACTGTACATATGAATCCTATTTTAGTTAAGCCCAAAGGAAAAGGACAGGCGCAGGTTATTGTCCGGGGCCAGGTCCATGGCGATATGGATTACTCAACCAGGACGGAAGAAGAATATGTCGCTCTTTGTATGAATATCATCGGGGAGTCACTCAGTATATTACACAAAGACTATGAAATTCTGGTCATTGAAGGTGCGGGAAGCCCTGCAGAAATTAATTTAGCCGCACAGGATGTGGCCAACATGAAAGTGGCTCACCTGGCAGACGCACCAGTCTTACTGGTGGGAGATGTGAATCAGGGCGGTGCGCTGGCTGCGGTAGTTGGAACAATGATGCTTCTCCCCGCAGAAGACAATGCCCGGGTAGCGGGATTTATCTTTAATAAATTCCGCGGTGATCTGGAGTTATTGCAACCAGGGTTAGATGTGGTGGAAGAACGGACCGGCAGGCCAGTAATCGGTGTAGTGCCTTACGTAGCCGATACAGGTCTGGCTGAAGAAGATGGTGTGGCGCTGGAGAGGATAGAGGTACCGCTGAATCATGGGGAAAACCAGTTGCGCATCGCAGTGCTTCGCCTGCCCCACATCTCAAATTTTACCGATTTGGATGCATTGGCAGCTGAAAGTGATGTTTCGCTTCACTATTGCAATGACCCGGAGCAATTGTCCGCCGATATGGACGCCGTCATTATTCCCGGCACGAAAAACAGTATGAACGATCTCACTTTTCTGCAAGAAACGGGGTTGGCTGCGGCTGTCATAAATCTGGCTGCCCGTGGCGTGCCTGTGGTGGGAATTTGTGGCGGATATCAGATTCTGGGGCAGACACTGAGTGACCCCGATGGCCGGGAATCAGGAGGGGCTCCTCTTGTTACCGGCGGGCTTGGTTTACTGGCTACCGATACAAACTTTTTCCCCGAAAAAAGGGTTACCCGTGCCCGGGCTGAAGGACTGTTGCCCTTTGCTGAGGGCTGCCTGGTAGAAGGGTACGAAATACATATGGGGCAGACAGAGCGTCATACCGGGTGCCTGCCTGCGTTTCAGCTCATTACGGACTCAGGGGATAAAATTCCTGAAGGCGCCGTTTCCCCTTGCGGAAACATCTGGGGTACCTATCTGCACGGCGTTTTTGATAAACCGGTTTTCAGACGGACCTGGCTTAATACACTGCGATTGCGTAAGGGCTGGGTAGCCCTGGCACCGTCGGAAGACGCTGTTGTCAAACCAATTGACCGTTTGGCAGACCATGTCCGGGCCTCGCTGGACATGGATGCAATTTATGCGATGATGGGCCTGAACGGGCCGAAGCGGGGTGAGAGCTGATGGGTGCTGTGATTATGGTGCAGGGCACCTCATCGGACACAGGCAAAAGTATCCTTTGCGCTGCGCTCTGCCGCTGGCTCAGTGAGGAAGGGTATACTGTGGCACCGTTTAAGGCGCAGAATATGGCCCTAAATGCCATGGTTGTCCCCGGCGGTGAGATTGGCTGGGCTCAGGTGATGCAGGCTGAGGCGGCCAGGGTGGCACCGATGGTGGAGATGAATCCTGTGTTACTCAAGCCGGTGTCGGATACGGACTGCCAGGTTATTGTCAGCGGGAAACCGGTGGGCGATATGTCTGCAGCACACTATCAGGAATACAAACAGGAAGCGTTTCCCGCCGTGCTTAAAGCTTTGACAAAGCTGCGCCGACAGTTTGATGTGGTGGTGATAGAAGGGGCAGGCAGCCCGGCCGAAGTGAATCTCCGTGACCATGACATCGTAAATATGAGATTGGCTGCTGCTGCGGATGCTCCTGTACTTTTGGCTGCCGACATAGACCGCGGCGGAGTGTTTGCCGCCGTGGTAGGTACACTGGCCCTTCTTACCGATGATGAACGAAACCGGGTGCAGGGTGTGATCATTAATAAGTTCCGGGGAATTAAGGAAAGGCTGCAGCCCGGTTTAGACCAGCTAACAGAAATTACAGGCAAGCCCATTGTAGGGGTGGTGCCGTTTCTGGAGAAGCTGTCGTTGCCCGCCGAGGATTCTCTGGGCCTGCGCGGGGCCGGGAACGGAGCGGGGGAGCTGCAAGTTGTTGTCATTACCCTGCCGCGGATTGCCAACTTTACCGATTACCACGTTTTGGCCGAAGAAGAGGGGGTATCGCTGCGGTTCACGGACCGACCGGGTGAGATTGGCTCTCCTCATCTGATTATTTTGCCGGGAACAAAAAATACCCTGGCAGACTTGGCGTTTCTCAGGGACAGCGGCCTGGCGGAGACAATATTGGCCGCCCAGCAACACGGCTCCTACGTGGTCGGTGTCTGCGGCGGTTACCAGATGCTGGGGGAACGAATTACAGACCCATCCGGCAGTGACGGTACCGGCGGTGACGGCCAGGGATTGGGTCTGCTGCCGGTGGAGACGGAATTTTACCCGGAGAAAACCACAATCCGCGTTACAGGTAAAACCGTGTTCGAGGGTGAGTCACTGGAAGGCTATGAAATACACATGGGAAGGACGATACGGCTGGCCGGAGAGCCCTTTGCCAGTTTAGCCGCTGAAGACGGGGTATGGCGGCCGGACGGGGCGGTGAGTGGGGACGGGCGGGTAATTGGCACGTATCTGCACGGATTGTTTGATTCAGCGCAGTTCCGGCAAGGGTTCCTCAACCGGGTGCGTGTTGCCCATGGATTACCTGAACGGACCGGTGACGGTGTTTCGGCCCGGCAGCGGCGGGAAAGCTCATACCGCCTGCTGGCCCAGGCTGTCCGTGACCACCTTGATTTGGAATTGCTACATACATTGATTCAAAAGACATAAAGGAGGCTACACCATGCATTTGCCTGAGGGAATTTTACCGGCAGCACAAGCTGCCGGGTGGGCCGGTGCCAGCGGTATCATGCTGGTTCGGGCCGTTAAGGAATACAGAAAGACGGAAAAGAAGATACCGGAGCTACTGCCGATGATGGGGATACTGGGAGCAGCCGTTTTTGTCATGTCCATGCTGCATATCCCGGTACCGTTTACCGGAACGTCGGCCCATATGGTCGGTGTGCCGCTGGCTGCGCTGTTGGTTGGTCCATGGCTCGCTATTATTTTGTCTTTAGTTGCTTTGATTCTTCAGGCGCTCCTCCTGGGAGAGGGAGGTTTGGGACCACTGGGTGCCAATGTTTTTGCTATGGGCGTAGCCGGTTCTTTTGCAACCATTGCTGTTTACCGTTCGGCTTTGCGGGTTCGCGTTCCCAAGCCGGCGGCTATATTTTTGGCGGCGCTGATTGGTGATCTGGCGGTCTATGTTGTTTCTGCACTGCAGTTGGCACCGGTGTTTCCCGGGCAAACTTTTTTTGCCCAGTGGGCAGTGCTGATATTGGCGTTTCTCCCCCTGCAGCTTCCGGTAGCGTTACTGGAAGGATTTATCACGGTGGGTATACTGAACTATGTTACACAATCCCGGCCGGCGTTGGTGAAACGGCTGCAGCAGGCGGAGGCCGAGCAATGAAAAACATTGATGTCCGATTGAAACTTCTTTTTCTGATTTTCATCTTACTGCTGGGGAGTGCGTCCACCCGGCCGCAGTTTCTTATCTTCACCGCTTGCTTTTTCGGATGTTTAATCGTTTTCACCCGTCCGCCTTTGCGAAGCTTTAAAAGGCTGCTTATTCCATTGACGTTTGCTGCCATCTTTTTCCTGGCTCATTTCTTTTTTGGCGGTGCGCCCATGGAAACCGTTACAATTTTAGGGCAACTGATTAGGTACTCTCCGCAGGGGTTTGTGATGGGACGATTATTGGCACTGCGGATTGCATCCGGTGTTTTGGCATTTTTCTGGTTTGCCCAATCGTCTACACTAACGCAAATTAACGGTGCCATGACCTGGCTGCGGGTGCCGGCACCGGTGGTTGCTGTACTTAGCATGACTTGGCGTTATCTTTCTGTCTATGAAGAGGAAATCTGCAGAATGCGCCAGGCCAGGACGCTGCGACTGGGTTACCAGGACTGGCGCTCTGCCGCCGTTTCCACAGCGGCAATCGGCGGGCAGGCCGTGGTGCGCGCATTTGACCACAGTGAGCGGACGTATCGGGCCATGCGTATTCGCGGGTTTGACGGCAGAGCAACGGCGGAGCGGCCAAAACCTCTTACCGTCACTCATTTTCGTCATGCGATTCCCCTTTTCACCGCAGCGGTACTTTTCCTTGCACTGTATGTTGGGCGCTGGCAAGTGTGGTAAAATCATAGTAGTCTTATCGGGAGGTGGCGCCGTGTCAATTTTAACTGCACAAGATATTACCTATACGTATCCTGGCACCAACGTCCCGGCGCTTGACCGGCTGACACTGACTGTGGAAACAGGTGAAATATTATTTCTTCTCGGAGTAAACGGTTCGGGGAAGACGACCCTGCTTCACCATCTAAATGGGCTGCTAAGGCCTGGTTCGGGCGCTGTTTCCCTTCATGGCATGCTTCTGGGGAGATACCGGGAAAAAGATTTATTCAGTAAGGTAGGATTGGTTTTTCAGGATCCCAACGACCAGTTATTTGCACCTACCGTAGAAGAAGATGTGATGTACGGTCCCCGCAACTTAGGGGAAGATGGAGAAAAGGCCAGAGAAATGGCAGCGGAGGCGTTGGCAACGGTGGGCCTTGCCGGGTTCGGGCCCAGGGAAGTCCGCACCCTTTCGTACGGTCAGAAGAAAAGGGCAGCACTGGCCGGGATCCTGGTCATGGATCCGGAAGTGTTGCTGCTGGATGAGCCTACAGCCGGGATTGATCCCATAGGTGCCGTGCGTATCATGGAATTGGTCAGGGCACTCAATGAATCAAAACAGCTCACAGTGGTCGTGACTACCCATGATGTGGATTTGGCGGCCGTGTTTGCCCACCGTGTTTGCGTCCTTGACAAGGGGCAGGTCGTCCGTACCGGTCCGGCGGCAGAAGTGCTCAGTGATGCGGCCGCGATGCGAAAGGCCGGGTTGCGGTTGCCGCGAATCGCTCATCTTGCCGAGATATTGCGCGACAAAGATGACGTTGATACAGAGACATTGCCGTTAACAATCGGACAGGCCCGAAAGTGGATAAAGGATCGGCTGGGGAATAAACGCTAAGGGGATACAAGTATGCTTCCAGTATACCAACAACCGGACGGCACAACATTACGTGCCGGCTTTACCACAGGAACATGCGCCGCCGCCGCTGCTGCCGCAGCAGTGCGTTTTCTCTATACCGGCGACACGGTTGAGATGGTTACTGTAGATACACCGTCCGGCCTTACGCTTACGCTGTCCGTGGAATTATGCGAAATCACTGCAACCGGGACACGCTGCGCCGTCCGTAAAGATGCGGGCGATGATCCTGATGTCACCCATAAGCTGCTCATTGTGGCAGAAGCGGAAACTCTCCCTAAGGCAGAAGTTCAGCTAATGGGAGGGGATGGTGTGGGCCGGGTGACGAAACCAGGGTTGGCCGTGCCTCCGGGAGAGGCAGCCATTAATCCGGTGCCACGGCAACAGATTTTAGCTGCCGTAGTTAGCGTTCTTCCCCCAGGCAAAGGAGTCCGTGTAACCATTTCCGTTCCCGGGGGCAGGGAACTGGCAGCTCGCACATTAAACCCGTCTTTGGGTATTCTCGGCGGCATCTCTATTTTGGGTACTACGGGAATCGTGGAACCGATGTCATCCGAAGCGTTTAAACGCTCGCTTTTGCCCCAAATAGATGTGGCGCTGGCGGCGGGACACAGGCGCTTAGTGCTGACACCAGGGAAGATGGGGAAAACAAATGCCCGCAAACTATTGCCGGTGGAAACCGATGCTGTAATACTGACCAGCAACTTTATTGGCTATATGCTTACAGGGTGTGCGGCCAAAGGGGTGTCTGAGGTAATTCTCCTCGGGCATATCGGCAAATTAGTCAAGGTGGCGGCCGGGATTACCGATACTCATAGTTCTGTGGCCGATGCCCGGCGGGAAACGCTGGTGGCTCATGCGGCTCTGGCCGGGTTGCCTGTGGAGGCGCTTCGTGCGCTGATGGCGCATAATACGGCCGAGGAATCAGCCCGGTATCTGGTGGAGCGGGGCAATGCATCCGTTCTTACTGCGGTGGCAACGGAAGCAGTAAGCCGGGCAGGGAAATTTGCCCGGAATCAGATTAAAGTGGGCTGTATCCTGTTAAATTTGCGCGGAGACGTGCTGGCGGCAGATCCATTTGGTGCGGCGTGCTTAAAGGAGTGGAACCATGGCTAAGATTATTGTGGCCGGGGTCGGTCCCGGCGGAGAAGAATACATACTGCCTGTGGTACAAAAAATTGCGGCCGAAGCTGATATCCTTGCCGGCGGTGCCCGGGCACTGGCGCCCTTTCGGTCACTGGGGAAAGAAACATTGCCTGTGACAGCCGATCTGGCCAGTTTGGTAACTCAATTAAAAAAACGGGCCAGCACTAAAAAAATTGCTGTCCTGGTTTCCGGTGATCCGGGATTTTACAGCCTTCTGGCCTTTCTTAAAAAGCATTTTTGCGATGATGAACTGGAAGTATACCCGGGGATATCTTCGCTCCAGGTGGCGTTTGCCCGGTTGGGGATTCTGTGGCACGATGCGGTGCTTCTTTCTGCCCATGGCCGGGACGGCAGGGAACTGTTGCCGCCGCTTTTGGGTCCGGGCAGGAAAGCGGTTCTTACTGACCGTGCCTGGACGCCAGCCCGGCTTGCAACTCTGGTTTTAGACGGGGGTGGTGCTGATACCGGAGTGACGCTATGTTACAGGTTGACGGCACCGGATGAAAAAATTGTGAAAACCCGCTTGTCAGCGCTGGATGAGACAGTAGAAGGGGACTGTGTGATGGTGATTGAAGATGTCTGAGATTCGGACTTGCCATACTCCGGGAATTCCGGATGGTGAATTTCTCCGGGGCACCGTGCCGATGACTAAAGAAGAAGTCCGTGCCCTCACCGTGTGCCGTGCCAGGCTGGCGCCAGGCCTGACAGTGTGGGATGTGGGCGCCGGGACAGGCTCACTTACGGTGGAAGCGGCACTGTTTACACCGGGCGGCCATGTTTACGCTGTGGAAAGGAACCTTGAGGGGATTGTGCTGATTGAGGAAAACTGCCGCCGTTTTGGGGTGGGGAATGTTACCGTCCTTCAGGGGGAGGCACCAGGAGCATTAATGACGTTGCCTGCGCCGGACCGGGTGTTTATCGGCGGCAGCGGCGGCCGGCTTAAAGATATTCTTGCTGTCTGCGCGGAAAACATGGCAGCAGGCGGCATGGTTATCGTAAATGCCATTACGCCGTCAACCATGGCTGCGGCCTTGGAGATTCTGGCTTCGCCGCCGTTTTCTGGCCTGGAAGGTATCCATGTTCAGGTTTCGCGGCTGGAAGCGTTGGGTAAGGAACGGTATTTTAAAGCACAAAACGGTATCTGGATTCTCAGTGCCCAAAAGGATGTGTGACAGCAGTGACGAAAGGTATACTTTACGGCTTGGGTGTGGGGCCCGGAGACGGAGATTTAATTACTGTCAGAGGCAAAGATATTTTGTCGCGGACTGATGTGCTTTGTATTCCCATCTCCAAACGGGGTCGGGAAAGTGTGGCGTATACAGCGGCTTCCCGATATCTGCGCGATGACGTCCGCATTGTGGAATTACTCTTTCCCATGTCCAGAGATGAGGACGTCCTGGAAGAACATTGGATTGATGCCGCCCGGCAGGTGTCAGCGCTGCTGGCCGATGGAGAGACAGTAACGTTTGTAACCATTGGCGATCCGTTTTTATACAGTACGTTTGGGTACCTGCTGCGTTATCTGCGCAGGGAAAACCCCGAGGCACAGGCGGAAGTGATTCCCGGCGTCTCTGCCATTAATGCCGCCGCCGCTGTGGTTGGCGTGCCGCTGGTGGAAAAAGATGAACGGTTGGCAGTAGTTCCCGTTCCTGTGGATGAAGAAGAATTAAAAGAGATTGCCAAACATTTTGATACCATTGTTTTTTTGAAAGTTTCCGCAGCCTATGATCAGACGCTGGAAATGCTCCGGCGGATTGGGCTGGACGAGGAAGTTTACCTGGTCACCCGCTGCGGTAGCGCCGAAGAGTCCTGGACAAACAACCCCTTCACGCTCCGCGGGGAGGATGTGGATTATTTATCACTCTTAATAGCAAAAAGGAGGCGTCCCCTTTGACAGTATTCTTTGTTGGCGCCGGACCCGGTGATGAGGAGTTAATTACCGTGAAAGGCGCACGGTTGCTTGGTACGGCCGGCCTGGTTCTCTATGCGGGTTCCCTGGTCAATCGCGCCATACTTAACCATGCCGCTCCTGAGGCCAAATTGGTGGACAGTGCAGGCCTTGATCTGGAGCAGCAGGTGGAGTTAATGACGGAAGCCGTGGAAAATGGTGTTACTGTAGTGCGTCTGCATACTGGAGATCCCGGACTGTTTGGCGCTATTCAGGAGCAAATGGACGCACTGGCTGAAAGGGGCATCTCATCAGTGATTGTCCCCGGTGTATCATCGTTTGCGGCTGCGGCCGCCGCCGTCGGCCGGGAACTGACATTGCCCGAGGTCTCGCAGACTGTGATTATTACCAGGCTGGCGGGACGGACTCCTGTGCCGGAAAAGGAGAGCTTACGTGGTTTAGCTTCCCACCGGGCCTCCATGTGCATCTTCCTCAGTGTGGGTATGATTGAATCTGTTGTGGCGGAATTGATTACCGAGTATACCCCGGAAACACCGGTTGCCATCGTTGAGAAGGCTTCC
This sequence comes from Clostridiales bacterium, assembly GCA_018335855.1. Taxonomy (GTDB): domain Bacteria; phylum Bacillota; class Dethiobacteria; order Dethiobacterales; family Dethiobacteraceae; genus UBA7523. Next base: position 33,682 of record JAGXRM010000019.1, on the reverse strand, counting down.
TGGCCCGAGGAACGGGTGATTCGGGGGACGCTGCATAATATTGCTACACTTGTTCAAGAGGCAGGCATCACGAAGACGGCCATGATTCTGGTTGGCGACTTTTTAACCGGCAAAGACTATCCGCAATCGCGGCTTTATGCAACTGAATTTACCCACGGTTTCCGGGAGGGAAAGACGACATGAACGGCGCCGTTATCGCGCTGACGGCGCAGGGAGGAACACTTGCGCTGGAGATTGGCGCGAAAACAGGCTTTACCGTTTATCTTCCTGAGGGACATTGTCCTCCGGAGTGCCCGGCTTTATGTTATCGTTCATTAAGGGAAACATTTATGGAGTGTTTTACCACAAAGCGTGCCCTGGTGTTGGTTATGGCAACGGGAATTGCCGTCCGGCTACTGGCGCCGCTGATTCGTAGCAAGCTATCGGATCCGGCTGTCGTCGTCATGGATGAGCGGGGACAGTATGCTGTCTCCCTTCTTTCCGGACACTGGGGCGGGGCCAATGATTTGGCGTGGCAACTTGGTGAAGCAATCGGTGCAATCCCGGTCATTACCACGGCTACTGACGTCAATGAACTTCAGGCCGTTGATGTGTTTGCCAGGGAATACGGCCTGATGCCTGAGCCCTTTTCCGGCATAAAACAGTTAAACGCTGCCATGCTCCGCGGGGAGACGGTGGTCGTCTTTACAGAAGAAGATGTTGAGCAATCGCCGAAGGGCAATTTATTGTTTCAACCGCTTGCGGATTTTTCTAAATTGAGCAGGATATATTTCTACCGGGCAATCATTACGCATCAGACTATCTTCACCGATGCCGGAGAGAACGACGTATACTTACGTCCGCCTGTCCTATATGTCGGGGTGGGATGCAGGCGCGGTATTTCGGCAGAGCGCATCCTGGAAGCTGTAACCGGTGTGCTGAGCGGTTACAACCTGGCCCCGTCCAGTGTGGCCGGTCTGGCCAGCATTGACAAAAAAAGCGATGAGCCCGGGCTTCTTAAAGCAGCTGAAACGCTAAGGGTGCCGCTGTTCTTTTACAGTGCGGATGAGATTAATTCGCTGACTGTGCCTTATCAAACGTCAAACTTTGTACAAAAAAACATGGGGGTGGGTGCGGTATGCGAACCGGTAGCGATGCTGGCAGCAAGCAGCGACCAGTTGCTGGTGCCGAAACAAAATCTGAACGGGATAACAGTGGCAGTGGCCAAGGGAAGATTTCCGTGGTCGGCCTGGGGCCGGGAGCGGAACGGACACTGACAGCGGAAGCTCTGGAAACACTGGCACGGGCAGATGTGGTCGTCGGCTACACAACCTATATTAAGCTGATAGAGCATCATTTAGCCGGAAAAGAAGTGATTTCTTCCGGCATGAAAAAGGAAGTTGACCGGGCTATGCTCGCTTTGGAAATTGCCGCCAAGGGAAAACATGTGGCTGTTGTTTCCAGCGGAGACCCCGGGGTGTACGGCATGGCCGGCCCGGTGCTGGAAGCAGCACCCGCCGGTATGGAAGTAGATATCGTTCCCGGCGTAACGGCGGCCAATGCGGCTGCTGCATTGCTTGGTGCTCCATTAATGCATGATTTTGCTGTCATCAGCCTGTCCGACCTGCTTACGCCATGGGAAACCATCGTCCGGCGGCTGGAGGCTGCCGCCTATGCGGATTTTATCATTGTACTGTATAACCCGCGCAGCCGGGGCCGGAAAGATCATTTGGCCACGGCCCGCAGCATTATATTAGAGAAGAGAGACGGTAGCACGGTGGTTGGCTTAGTAAGAAACTGCGGCCGTGCTGAAGAAGGAAGCAAAATTACTACGCTGGCCCAGCTGAATGTAGAAGAAGTAGATATGTTTACCACTGTGATTATTGGCAACAGTTGTACGAAAGTCGTGAACGGCCGCATGGTCACGCCACGGGGGTACGCGCTATGATTTTGGTAATGGGGGGGACAAAAGACGCCCGTCTTTTGCTGACATCCCTGCGTGCCGCCTTTCCTGCTGAAATGATTGTGGCCACCGCCATCAGTGACTACGGCGCCGACCTTTTGCGCAAGCAGGGTGGCTGCACCGTCCTTCAGGGTGCTATGGATACCGCCGCACTGACCCGTTTTATCCGGGAGAAAGGCGTCCGGGCACTGATAGATGCCACCCATCCCTTTGCCGAGCAGGCGACGGCAGAAGCACGGCAGGCTGCCCAAAAAACCGGTGTTCCCTATCTCCGCTTTGAGCGGCCGCCAGGGCAAATCGAGGCAGGCGACGGCGTGTATTATGCCGCAGATTTTGCAGCGGCAGCGAAAATTGCTGCACGATTAGGAAAAGTCATTTTCCTGACCATCGGCAGCAGGCATCTCAGGGAGATATTGAATCATCTGCCCGAAGGTAAAAAAGTGGTGGCGAGGGTACTCCCCGATGCGGACAGTATCCGTCAGTGCACCAGCCTGGGGCTCTCCCCCGCCGAAATTGTCGCAATCCAGGGTCCGGTATCAAAAGCGCTGAACATTGCATTGTTCAAGGAATACAGTGCCAATGTAATCATCACCAAAGACAGCGGCGAAACCGGGGGCACTCCAGAAAAAGTAGCCGCCGCCAGAGAACTAAAAATCCCCATCGTCCTCATTAGACGCCCCCCCTCCCCCGCCGGCATAAACTTCCCCACAGAAATTATTAACGCCCTAAAAAAAATCCCCCAATAACAAGTTTTGCAACCCGGGGACGGTTCCTAAGTTGCAAACATGCAAATCGGGGACGGTTCTCTGTCGCAGAAAAGGTGAACTTAATCGTAACGTAATACTTTTGCGACAGAGAACCGTCCCCGATTTGCAGAGGATCCCCCCGGTTGGAAAATGGGTTGAATTTTAAAGGAGGTTTTTGATATGAAACAGGCGGTATTGCTTGTTGGACACGGTAGCAGGAAACAGGAAGCGAATGATGCGTTGGTCAGGTTGTGCGGTTTAGTGAAAAGTAAGCGTCCGGGTGCTACTATTACACACGGTTTTTTGCAGTTTGCTAAGCCGGACTTGCCCGGTGCGTTGGCCCAACTGGCGGCGGACGGTGTGGAAGAAGTAACAATTGTGCCGGTTTTTCTGTATGAAGGTGTGCACATCCAGGAGGATATTCCTGAAGTCCTTACAGAAGTGGCAGAGAAATACCCTGATATGCGGTTGATTCTGGCGCCGGTGTTGGGGATTGACGAGCGGATGGCGGACATTGTCTGGGACCGGGTGGACGCTGCCCCGCATCAGTAGGAGGCTGTTATGGAATATATTAAAGATCCGCGAAGGATTGAAGAGAAAAGCATGGAAATGATTGAAGAGCTTTTAGGCGGATACAATCTGGACCGTTGGCAAAAGCCTGTGGTAAAGCGGATTGTACATACGACGGGAGATCCGTCATTTGCAGAGATAACTGTCATCGGAAAAGACGCTGCGCAGGCGGGGGCCAGACGGCTGGCTGCCGGGGGGCGTGTTTATTGCGATGTGGAAATGGTACGCTCCGGGATTAACCGCAAGACAACTGCAGAGCTAGGGTTGGATTTGTATTGCACCATTCATGAGCCGGAAATAGCAAACGCAGCGAAAATGGGCGGCATAACCCGGGCTGCAGCCGCCATGGAAGCGGCACTGGCACAACAACCCATGAATGGGATTTTTGTAATTGGTAATGCGCCAACCGCTTTATTTGTGCTACTTGAAGCAGTAACAGCCGGCCGGGCACGCCCAGCCCTGGTTGTCGGCACCCCGGTCGGTTTTGTCGGGGCCGCCGAATCCAAAGAATGGCTCACATCTTTTGACTTCCCCTGGATTACCGTCCTGGGACAAAAAGGCGGCAGCACCATTGCAGCCGCGATAGTCAACGCCCTTTTAACATTAACTCCAGACTGTTGAAAAAAGTTGAAGGCGGGAAGTTTATGGATAGGATTTTAATTGGCGGGACGCATAGCGGTGTGGGGAAGACGACGGTGGTGGCCGGGATTTTAGCGGCGCTGCGCCGCAGAGGGCGGCTGATTGTGCCTTTTAAGGTTGGGCCGGATTATATCGACCCTGGCTTTCATACCCTGGCTGCCGGCACACCAGCTGGTAATCTGGACAGTTGGATGCTGCCGCCGGATCAGGTGCTTGAAGTTCTGGCCCGCCGTGCACCCGCCGGTTCACTGGCCGTGATTGAAGGGGTGATGGGGCTTTATGACGGTCGGAAGAACATGGGGGAGACAGGGAGTACGGCCCATGTGGCCAAGATAACCGGCTCGCCTGTTATTCTGGTTGCCAGCGGAGCAAAGATGGCCCGCAGCGCCGCTGCCTTAGTTGGCGGATACGTCCATTTTGATAAGGATGTCCCTTTCGCCGGTGTTATCTTCAATCATGTGTCCGGGGAAAGCCACTACCGGCTTTTACGGGATGCAGTGCAGGAATATCTGGGACTGCCTGTGTTTGGCTATCTGTCCAAAAGCGCTGATATAACCATTCCCGAGAGGCACCTGGGGCTGTTGCCGGCCGAAGAGATGGATGGCATTAATATGCTGTTGGCAAGATTGGCCATATTGGTAGAGGAGTATATAGATCTGGATGGGATACTGCAGGTTGCCACAGCGGCTCCGGCTTTGTCTGAACCGGGGAAAACGGCGTTCCCGCCGCCCCGGAAGAAAGACTGTATCATTGCTGTGGCCAGGGATGAAGCCTTTCATTTCTATTATCCGGAGAACCTGGCGTTACTGGAAGCATACGGCGCCCAACTGATTGATTTCTCCCCGTTACATGATCAACGACTGCCGGAAAACTGCGCCGGGATATTTCTGGGTGGCGGCTTTCCTGAGATGTTTGCCGAAACACTGGCAGAGAACGAACCGATGCGTAATGAGATTGCCAGTGCGGCCGCGACGGGAATGCCTGTTTATGCAGAGTGCGGTGGCTATATGTACCTGTCTCAGGAACTGGTGGATTTTGAAGGTCGTCATTTTCCCATGGCCGGTGTTTTTCCCGGACGGACTTCCATGAGGCACAAACGCCGCGCGTTGGGGTATGTGGAAGTATCTGGTACGGAGGGTAACAATCTTCTTCCGGCCGGGGAAACCTGCCGCGGTCATGAGTTTCATTGGTCCGACATGGAAGACGGTACTGCCGCGCCGCTGTATGCCAGGGTTCCCGAAGGGGACCCGGTAGGGGAAAGGGTTGGCAACGCCGCGGGCTCATATATTCATCTTCATTTTCTCAGCAACCCGGCGGTGGCGTGCCGTTTTGTGGACGCCTGCCGTGAATTCAGCTGTGGGGGAAAATAATGTGGAAAACATAAACGGAGGGTTGGTTTTAATGATCGGGGGCGCCCGCAGCGGGAAAAGCCGCCTCGCTGAGGAAAGGGCAGAGAAATCGGCAGGACCGGTCGCGTATATTGCCACGGCCGGTGTATTTGACGATGAAATGGCTGAAAGGGTAAAAAAGCACAGGGAGCGCAGGCCGGGAGAATGGCTGACAGTAGAAGAGCGCCTTGACCTGTCTGCGGCACTGGGCCGTGTTCCCCGGCATTATGCAGCGGTGATCGTTGATTGCCTTACCCTTTGGCTGACCAATCTTCTGCTGGATCGTTATGAGGAAGGGATGACACCGGTCGCTCTCTCGTTACTGGAGGGCGAGATTCATACGCAACTGGAAGAATTATGCTTTCTGGCCAGGCAATCTCCGTTTCAGACCATTGTAGTTGCCAATGAGGTGGGCTGCGGCATTGTGCCTGAATCGCAGTTGGGGCGGATTTTCCGGGATATTGCGGGTCGTGCCAACCAGTACCTGGCATCCCAGGCTGATTCTGTTTGTCTGGCTGTGGCTGGCTTGCCCCTTTATGTGAAGGGAGGGGCAGAGTGACACTTTTGCTAGCATATCTGCTCGATGCCGTTATCGGCGATCCACATTGGCTGCCACACCCTGTGATTGCGGTTGGCCGTATGATTTCTGCTTTCGAGAAAAGGCTCCGTGACATCTCCCAGCCACCTGCCGAGCTATTATGGCGCGGTGCATTACTGGTGATCACAGTGGTGGGTGCCACCTGGGCTGTTGCCGTTTTCGCTGTATACACCGCCGAACTGCTCCATCCTGCTGTCGGCAGACTAATGACGGTTGTTTTGCTGGCCACCACATTGGCAGCAAAAAGCTTGTCTCAGTCGGCGGCAGCCGTTTACCGGCCTTTATCTGCCGGTGATATGCCGGCGGCGCGCCGCGCCGTTTCCATGATTGTCGGCCGGGACACAGACAGTATGTCTGCATCGGAAGTTGCCCGTGCTACAGTGGAAACAGTGGCGGAAAACACTGTGGATGGCGTTACGGCACCGCTTTTTTACGCATTGATTGGCGGCCTGCCCCTGGCACTGGCGTACAAAGCTGTGAATACACTGGATTCCATGGTAGGCTACAAAAATGACCGTTATCTTTATTTCGGCAGGGCGGCGGCCAAGCTGGATGACGCTGCGAATTGGTTGCCGGCACGGCTTACAGTACCGGCCATGTTGCTGGCAGCATTTATTCTGGGCTTTGATGCGAGAGCGGCGTGGAGTGCGCTCAGAAATGACGGCAGAAAACACCCCAGTCCTAACAGCGGCCTCTCCGAAGCACTGACGGCAGGCGCACTGGGTCTGACTCTGGGCGGCGATAGTTGTTACGGAGGCCGCATATCGAACCGTCCCCGGCTCAATAGCGGCGGGCGCCTCCCCGGGCATGAGGATATTTCCGGGGCATCCCAATTGATGCGGATAACGTCCATGATATTTTTAGCTGCAGGTTTGGCTATACGGTATTTACTAACTTAACAGGTTACTATGCCCTTGTTAAACTGAAAGAAGGTGCACGTAGTGAAGCATTTTTTTCTCGCGTTGCGCTTCCTGACCATTCTGCCCCTGGGCCGAGATCAGGGAGAAATCAAAGAAGAAGATTTGGTTGCTTCCATGTATTATTATCCGCTGGTGGGTGCTTTGGTTGGTCTGATATTATTTTTATTTTTTAACTGGGCCCGGGGAAACTGGCCGTTATTTTTGTCGTCAGCATTGACGGTGACTCTCTGGGTGATACTTACGGCCGGACTCCATCTCGACGGGTTAATGGATACCTTTGATGGTTTAGGTGTCAGGGGGGACAAGGAGCGACGGTTAGCTGTAATGCGGGACAGCCGTGTAGGTGCATTTGGCGCGCAGGCTGCCACCTTGCTGATTTTCTTAAAGATTGCAGCTATTGCAGCCCTTTCCTCTGAACTGAGTATGCCCGGAGCACTCTTTCTGGCTCCGGTAGCAGGAAGGACGGCCATGGTGGCGCTGATGGGGACAAGTAGCTATGCAAGGAGTGAATCCGGCCTGGGCAGGGTTTTTGTGGAAGGAGCAGGAATATCCCACGTAGTTGTCACCGCAATCCTGTTTACTGTGTTAGCCGGCGCATATCTTTGGGCAACTGTCTTTGCAGCCCTTGTTTCCCAAATTATTGTGTTTTTCGGCATTCGGCATTTTTTCCGGGTGAACTTCGGTGGTGTCACCGGAGACCTGATTGGAGCGGCGTGCGAGATTCACGAATTAGCCCTGCTTATCGTGATAGCTGCTGTGGCATGAATGTAGCAAGTTGCAAGAAGTAGCAAGAAAAATGCGGAGGTGACAATGTGGCAGATGCAACATTTTCTTCATACGGGCACGGGGGCGACATCTGGACCGCATCTGTATCAGCGGGACTCAACCCGGAAGAGATTCTTGATTTCAGCGCCAACATAAATCCGCTTGGCCCGCCACCCGGGCTATTTGATTATCTTACGGAAAAACTGCCGGAAATTGTCCGCTACCCGGACCCAGAATGCCGCGGCTTGCAGGCAGCGATTTGCCAGCGGTACAATCCTGCCGGGGATATCTTAGCCGGAAACGGGGCAGGAGAACTGATCTATCTGTTACCCCGACTTATAGCACCTGCTCCCGTTCTTCTCACTGCACCCACGTTCACGTTGTATGAAAAAGCAGCGCGGGCTGCGGGCTGCGAGGTTACTTACTACATGTCAGATCACCATCACGACTTCAGCCTGGACATGGATGGGTTTTGCCGCGAAATAATCCGTGCGAAGCCGGGGCTTGTAATTCTCTGTAATCCTAACAACCCAACAGGCACCTTACTTTCACGGAAGGAAGTGCTGGCAGCGGCTGACGCATGTGATAACGCGGGAAGCTTGCTTGCTGTGGATGAAGCTTTCCTGGAGTTCTATCCCGGTCACGATGAAATAACGATGCTACAGGAGCAGAAAAAGGGAGTTGTTGTTCTGCGCTCGATGACAAAGATGTTTGCCTTGCCCGGTCTGCGGCTCGGTTTTATTACAGGGGATTCGTCTTTGCTCAAAAGGCTTAATCGCCTCCGTGACCCGTGGAGTGTCAATGCATTGGCGCAAAGAGCCGGGGAGTTTGTACTGGCCGATGACAGCTTCACCGCAAGGTCGTCTGCTTTGATGGCAACGACTGCCGCAGCATTCGCTGAAAAGTTAAGAAGCGTTCCCGGCCTGACTGTATATCCGCCTTCAGCAAATTATATATTTTTGAAGTGTACAACGATAAAGGTATCAGCTTTACAACAGAAAATGATCGGGAAAGGTATTTTGCTTCGGAACTGCAGTAACTATCACGGGTTAGATGACAGCTATTTCCGGGTTGCTGTTCGTGGGTTGGAAGAAAACGAAAGACTGGTACGCGCACTGCACCAGGCGCTGAAATAAATCTCGTATGGAGGCCACATGAACCGGTTAATATTAATCCGTCACGGTGAAACATTATGGAACAGGGAATTTCGCCTGCAGGGAAGCAGCGATGTACCGCTAAGCGAACTGGGTGAGGATCAGGCACAACGTTTGGCCCGTTCATTTACGGAAAAGCCTGCTGCGATTTTCGTTTCGCCGCTAGCAAGGACACAATCCTTTGCTGCACCTCTGGCATCCCGTTTTGGACTGAAGCCGAAGGTTATGGAAAATTTGCGGGAGATGTCATTTGGACGCTTTGAGGGTCTTCGTTATGAAGATATGGATGATTCCCTGCAGCAGGCGTTTAAACTTTGGATTGAAGATCCTGTGAAAAATACGTCACCCGATGGAGAGTCGATTGCAGCACTGACGGCGCGCGTGCGGAAAGCGGCCGAAGATATTTGTGACAGCCTTGAGGAAGGAGCGGTAGCGTTAGCTGTTACCCACGGCGGGGTAATCCGCGCAATCGTTGCTGCCTTAATGGACATGCCTTTAATTGCGGTGGGACGGGTACAGGTTTACCCTGGTTCTCTGACAATTTTAGATAAAGTGGATGGTCATTGGAAGTTGGTCCGACTAAACGATACATGTTATATTGACAGTTAATCGTAAAGACTACGCGAAGACAGGCGGAACCGGCAGGATTTTCTCCTTTCAGCACGAATTATTTTTTACAACGGGGAAAATATAGTTATTATAGAGTTTTCTCTGTAAATGAAGGTTCATAGAGGGGAGATTAAAGTGCTGAAGCCCGGATTTGAAAAGCCGGTTAGTTTAGAGGAATGCAAACAGCAGGCGGAAATAACAGAGCTACAGGCACAGTCTCCGATTCGTGCCAAGGTCCGCTTTGATTATCGCGGCAAGGCCAGGCCATCCCGGTTCTTCTTTGGCGGCAAAAGCACCGAAGAGGCGGCCGGGGAGCTTCGGCAGCAGCAAGCGGCCTTATGGCGGAATGTCCCTCTGCAGGGAGTCCAGATAGACCATATTGAGCTGGGTGAGATTTATTTCGTTTACGACGAAGAAGTCGATGACGAAGTGGCTTTTGCGCCCATGGAACTCGACGTCGTGGCAGACTCCCTGGACAAGCTGGTCCGCTTCGCTGTACGTGAAGAATTTCGCCGTATTCTGATTGTTGAGCCGGAACGAATTACTATGTCCAAGCAGCAAATGGAACACCTCTTCTTCCAGGTAAATGACATGGTAAAAACGCAAGTTTATCTGAAGGCGAAAAAATATTTTGATTAGGCGTTAACATTACTAAGCGGCTGCGGGCCGCTTTTTATTTACCAGGAGGAAAATGTGCGTTATACTGATTTAGCTAAAAGCGGTGAACTAACAGTCAGAGCCCAAAAAGCTGTCAGCGGGCTTGGCGGGTGTTTACTTTGTCCCCAGGCCTGCGGTGTGGACCGTCTAAAAGGGGAGAAGGGGTTTTGCCGTGCAGGCGCTAAGGCCAGAGTGTCAAGCTTTGGCCCCCACTTTGGCGAGGAGGCGCCCTTGGTTGGCCGTGGAGGTTCAGGGACAGTTTTTTTCTCCTACTGTAATCTGCGCTGCGTGTTCTGCCAGAATTATGACATTTCCCATCTGGGCCATGGTGATGAAATGGATGCGGGTGAACTGGCCAGAATAATGCTCAGTTTGCAGGCGAGAGGCTGCCAGGAAGATGGCAGTAGAACTGGGTCTGACCCGGGTGGAAAGTTAGGAGTGATTGTATGCGGATAGTAGTAATAGGAGGAGGGCCGGCAGGAATGATGGCGGCGGGTCATGCCGCGAAGGGCGGTGCTGCTGTAACACTGCTGGAGCGAAACGAGAGACTGGGAAAAAAGCTGGCGATTACGGGAAAAGGCAGGGGCAATCTGACTAATACTGCCGATCTCGAAGACTTTATTACGCAATTCCCCGGGCACGGGCGTTTTTTGTACAGTGCGTTGTACCGGTTTACCAATGATGATGTGCGCCGGTTTTTTCATGATCTGGATGTACCTACGGTGGAGGAGCGGGGCGGCCGGGTTTTCCCCCAGTCTCAGAAAGCATTTGACTTGGTGGATGCGCTGCGGCGGTTTTTAGATCAGACCGGTGTCCGGGTAATTTATGGACAGAGGGCTACGGCTATCGGTGTAAAAGATGGTATCGTTGAATATGTCGAATGCGGGGAAAAACAATTCCCAGCCGATGCGGTGATTATCGCTACCGGTGGCGCTTCCTATCCTGCAACGGGGTCCACCGGTGACGGTTACCGGCTTGCCCGTGAATTGGGTCATACGGTGGAAACGCCGCATCCGGCGCTGGTGCCACTGGAGACGGAGGAAACCTGGGTTTGGGATCTAACCGGTCTGTCGCTTAAAAATGTCAGTGTGCAACTGACTGTGGGTAGTAAAACAGTGGCCGATGAGTTTGGAGAAATGCTCTTTACCCACTACGGCCTTTCCGGACCGATTATTCTCACGGTAAGCCGGGAAGCGGTGAAAGCTTTAAAAAAAGGGAAAAAGCCTGTTGTGCATTTAAATTTAAAACCGGCACTAACCACGGAACAACTGGATGCCAGACTTTTGCGTGACTTTGAAAAATACTCCCGCAAACAATTTAAAAACAGCCTTGGGGAGTTATTACCGCAGCGGTTGATTGAGCCGGTCATCCGGTTATCTGGAATAGACGGTGAACTGCCTGTTAACCAGATTAGCAGGGAACAGCGCCGGCAACTGCTTCAGACGCTGACAGACATGCCGCTGACGATAAGCGGAGTACGTTCGCTCCGGGAGGCCATTGTCACCGCAGGCGGTGTGTCACGTAAGGAAATTGACCCGGCCAGTATGGCTTCAAAGCTGGTTAAAGGGCTGTATTTTGCCGGCGAAGTCATAGATATTGATGGTAACACCGGCGGGTATAATCTGCAGGCGGCCTTTTCCACAGGAACTTTGGCTGGCCTTTCCGCCATTGGACAGGAATAAAAAACGCTGTCCCTGACATACTCTGTAGTAGAGGATGGGAGGCGTTAAAATGGATTTTGAACAGTGGTTTAAAGAACGGACAAGCGGTTTCGAACGATTATTAATCCGGGGTGCAATTTTTCTTCTTGTATTGTTGTTTTTGAGCCAAGCTTTGCTGACGGTGCCGGGGGTACGGCGGACGCTTAATCTGGTGGATCGCCTGGAAGGTGAGCCTTACACACCGGTGGATATCGGGGCACCGGCAATAAGCCGGTCTGCCGGAGATGTGATGCATTACCTGGAACTGACGTTGCTCGGAGAAGTTAAAGGCAATGTGGAAGTGTTCGTTAACGGGACGGCGGTCAAGTCGTTTTCAGAAAACACATCCGTTGTGATCACTGTCAGTGAAGGAGATTTGGTGGAAATTGACGGAGACATTCCGGAGGAGGAACTGGGTGTAGTTGTCAGTGCTGTATCCGATGGTATCCAGTTACCCCAACATGGCAGGCAGGTCCACTTTTTCGGACGCCCGGAGACGATTGGCTGGGTGGTTATAAAAGGAGACTAGGTTAGGACTTGCCAAAGTTGGCATTTTAAGATATTATTTAAAATACGGTAAATAAACAGTTTCTATTTTCCTGAGTACAGCGGTTGTTCGTGGGAGGACGTTTGTGTGGGTTGTAGTGTGGTGAGAGGGTTACGCGGCGCAATAAATGTTACGGAAAACACTGAGTCGGAAATTTTAGAAGCGACTCGGGAACTCCTGGTCAGGATGGCGCAGGCGAATAACATACAAAAAGAAGATATCATTAGTATATTTTTTACTCTCACACCAGACCTCAATGCGGTGTTCCCCGCCGTTGCTGCCCGGGAACTCGGCTGGAATGAAGTGCCACTGCTCTGTGCCGTTGAAGCGGACGTGCCCGGTGCAATGGCTTTTTGTGTTCGTGTGATGATGCATATCAATACCGAACTGAGCCAGTCTCAAGTTAAACATATTTATTTGCGTGAAGCGCGGAATCTCAGGGTCGACCTTGCAGACAACACCTAGGTGTTGTTTTTGTTGTGTAATTTTACTGGAAGGGGCTGGCAGAAATGAAACCTAGGATTGCAATTGATGGTCCCGCCGGCGCGGGAAAAAGTACGGTGGCCCGTGCTGTTGCGCGTCAACTGGGGTTGGCATATCTCGACACAGGCGCCATGTACCGGGCAATTACTGTGGCTGCCCTGCGCGAAAACATAGATTTAGAGGACGGGGACGCGCTGGGACGGCTTACCCGGCGGCTGCAATTAGACATTCAAAGTGGTGAAGACAACCAGAATGTAATCTTTCTCGACGGCGAAAATGTTTCCGAAGCCATTCGCCTGCCGGTTGTAAGCAGGGGAGTTTCTTATGTGGCACGCTGCCCCGAAGTGCGCGACGTAATGGTAGATAAGCAGCGTCAAATCGGCGCCAGAGGCGGAACAGTCATGGACGGCCGTGATATCGGCACCAATGTGATGCCTGACGCTGAGTATAAATTTTACCTCACTGCTTCACTGGGTGAAAGGGCCCGGCGCCGTTTGGCGGAACTGACGGCCAAAGGGGAAACGCTGGAGTTGCCGCAAATGATCAGTGAAATCTCTGCCAGAGACAAAATCGACTCCGAACGGGAGTGTGCGCCGCTCAAAGCGGCGGATGATGCGATCCACATAGATACAACGGAGATGACGACAGAGGAAGTCATAAGCACCATCGTTCATACTGTAAACGGGCAGTGACGCAGGGAGGGAATTCCGTGCTGTACGTGGGAATCCGTTGGTTTTTTATCCAGATATTCAGGTTCTGTTATCGCTGGGATGTTCGTGGCCTGGAAAACCTGCCAAATGAAGGCCCGTATATTCTTTGCTCCAATCATATTTCCTGGTGGGATCCACCGTTAATCGGATCAATAGTACGAAATCGTCAGGTCCACTTCATGGCGAAGGAAGAGCTTTTTAGGATCCCGGTTTTCAGCCAGATAATAAAAGGGATTAACGTCTTTCCTGTCAAACGGGGCAGTGCTGACCGCAGGGCTATTAAAACAGCCTTAGACATACTTAAAAACGGCAATATCCTGGGTTTATTTCCTGAAGGAACAAGAAGTAAGACGGATGAACTATTACCGCCCCAGGCCGGCGTTGGCTTAATAGCCTTAAAAAGCGAAGCTCCCGTGATTCCTGTGGCAATTATTGGCCCTTACCGCCTGTTTAAACCGATTCAGGTTAAAATCGGTGAACCGCTTGAATTTACAGAGTATTATGGTCAAAAAGCGAAAGCGGAGCAGTTGGAGCAAATTGCCGCCGCCATTATGGCCAACATAGGCCGCTTGCGGCAGGTAAACAATGCATGAGGTGAGCAATGTGAAAATCATTACGGCTGAACATGCCGGGTTTTGCGGCGGTGTAAGGAAAGCGGTGGACGCTGCCTTAAAAGCCGCCGGAAACGGAGCGGTTTACTCTCTTGGCCCACTGGCGCATAACGAATCACTGCTGCGCCGGCTGCATGACAACGGGGTTGTGACCGTTGAGCGGCTGGCGGATGTACCGCCGGGCGCTAAGGTACTGATCAGAACCCACGGAGTTACACCGGACATATTTGCCGAAGCAGCACAACGCGGTATAGAAATCATAGACGCTACTTGTCCCTATGTTGCAAAGCTGCAGAAACTGGTAGCGACATTGACGGCCGAGGGAAAACAGGTAATCATTGTTGGTGACCCTGCGCACCCGGAAGTTCAGGGCCTGGTTGGTTGGGGCAACGGGGAACCCCATGTAATTTCTTCTCCTGAACAAATTTCACAAATTGACAGCAATAAACCACTGGCAGTGGTAGCACAAACAACTCAACGTCAGAGTATTGTGAATGAAATTGGTGAGAAACTAAAAGAGCAAGTCCCGGCGGTTGATATATATGAAACAATTTGCCAGGCGACTGTGCAGCGGCAGGCAACTGCCCGAGAGTTAGCCGATGAAGTGGATGTAATGGTTGTTGTGGGCGGCAGTCAAAGCTCCAACACGCGAAAGCTTGCGGAAATTTGCCGTGATGCCGGAGTAAAAACTATTCAAATCACAGAAGCGGATGAACTTGACACAAGTCAACTGCAAGACGTAGGGACAGTCGGGGTAACCGCCGGTGCTTCAACGCCCGACTGGACGATAAAGGAGGTCATTGGTAAGATGGAAAACGAAAAGAATGTGGAAAGCCAGGAAGAACCGGAAGTGCAAGAAGAGCAAGAAGAGCAAGAAGAGCAGGTGGCAGTGGAGGAAGTTTCCCTTAATCAGGAAGTTCGGGAATTCTCCGCGGGGGATGTAGTTACAGGTACAATAGTACAGATTTCCGAAGACGAGGTCCTTGTGGATATCGGATATAAGAGCGAGGGAGTTCTTCCCCGCCAGGAAATGATACTAAAGCCTGACGAGGCTCTTTCTGAGGCCGTTCAAATAGGCCAGGAAATTGAAGTTGTCGTCAAGAATGTAGATACCCAGGAAGGTCGGGTGCTCCTCTCCCGCAAAAACATTGAACGCAAAAATAAGTGGGAAGAACTGGAGCAGGCCTTTGAAAATGGCAATGTACTGACAGGCAGGGTAAAAGAAGCTGTCCAGGCAGGTCTGGTGGTAGATCTGGGAGGCGGTTATGAAGGATTTATGCCCGGCTCTCTGGTAGATATCCGCTTTATCCCTGACTTCAGTGAGTTTGTGAATCAGGAAATAACGTTTAAAGTGATTGAAATCCGCCGCGAGAAAGAAAAATTGATTCTTTCCCGTAAACAGGTACTGGAAGAGGAAAGCTCCGCTCAAAAGGAGCAGATACTGAAGGGTCTCAAGCAGGGAGAAATCATTCGCGGCACGGTTAAGCGGCTCACAAACTTTGGTGCTTTCGTGGACGTGGGCGGGATTGACGGCCTTGTCCATATCTCCGAAATTTCCTGGCACCGCATTGACCATCCCTCAGAAGTTCTCAATGTCAACGATGAAATTGACGTAAAAGTAATTGAAGTGATTCCCGAGCGGGAACGAATCGGCCTGTCTATTCGTCAGGCGCTTCCCGATCCCTGGACAGAAATTACAAAGAAATTTAAAGCAGGGGAAGTTGTAGAAGGTAAAGTGACACGTCTGGTTGATTTCGGCGTTTTTGTCGAACTCATTCCTGGCGTGGAAGGGCTTGTCCATATTTCCCAATTAGCCGGTTACCATGTCAAGCAAGCTTCTGAAGTTGTTCAACAGGGTGAAACCGTAAAAGTTAAAATCCTCGACATTAATACGGAAGCCAAAAGAGTTAGTCTGAGTATGCGTGATGCCAGCCCCCGTCCCAAAAAGGAAGCAACGCAACAACAACAGTATCAGCAGCCTGCAGACACCGGTACAGGCCTAACTCTGGGAGATGTGTTCGGCAACCTTTTTGACACATCCGACAACGATAAGGAAGAGTAGCAATGACACGTCAGGCAAGAAAGCTAGAGCACCTGTGGCATACGGTTAGAAGCGAGTTAACCAATGCTAATTTTGATGACATCAGCTTGGTTCACAATTGTTTACCGGAGACCGGCCTGACTGCTGTTAATTTATCTGCCAGCCTGGCGGGGATTAATTTGTTACGCCCGCTTTTCATTAATGCCATTACTGGTGGCATCGACGATGCAGAAAATATTAACCGTGAACTTGCACTGGCCGCAAAGGAATGCGGTTTAGCACTGGCTGTCGGTTCCCAAATGGCAGCGCTGGAGAATCCTCTTTTTGCAAAAACATTCAGAGTTGTACGGGAAGTATATCCCGAAGGGATTATTTTTGCTAACATCGGTGCTTACGCCGATCTGAAAATGGCCAAACATGCTGTGGATATGGTTAAAGCTGATGCACTGCAGATCCACCTGAATGTCCCCCAGGAACTCATGATGGCTGAAGGTGATACCGACTTTCGCGGGTATAGAAATAAGATTGAAAAAATAATTGCATCGGTTGGTGTTCCGGTCATCATTAAAGAGGTAGGTTTTGGTATCGCCAAAGAACAGGCCGCCATTTTTAAAGATATGGGCGCCGCCGCCATTGACGTTGGCGGCAAAGGCGGCACCAATTTTATGTTGATTGAGAAACGCAGAGCCCACAGCAAAGCAAACCAGGACTTGTTGGACTGGGGATTGCCCACATCCATATCACTCCTGGAAACCATGGCGGGTGCACCGGGCATAGACATTGTGGCAAGCGGCGGCATTAATTCAGGTCTCCTGGCGGCTAAAGCACTTGCTTTGGGCGCCAACACAGTGGGCATAGCCGGTCTTGCAGCGAAGCTTTTACTTTCCGAGGGACGGGGAGCCCTTGTTGCACGTCTGCAGGAAATTATCAATGAATTAAAAATGATTATGGTCATGACCGGAGCAGGAAATATTGACCAGATGCGCCATGTCCCGCTGGTGGTAAGCGGCTACACAAGGGAATGGTTGGAGCAGCGTAATATCGTGCTCTCAGAGGTACTTACTTCCCGGTAACAATTACAAAGTTGGGCTGACATAAAAATGTCAGCCCAACTTTTTTAAAAATTTCATATAGTGAAAGGTAATTTCGTTGACAGTTTTAAAGGAAGGTTGATATAATCTTCAACGAGAGGCAGTAATCTGCAAATTATATTTTGAAGGAGTGTCAACGGTGACGGAATTATTAAATCCTTTTAAAATTGCTCAGCAGCAAATACATGAGGCAGGCAAGTATATCAACCTCGATCCGGCCCTTGAGGCGATTATCAGTGAACCCAAACGGGTACTTATTGTCACATTTCCGGTTAAAATGGATGATGGCAGCACTAAAGTATTTACAGGTATTCGTTCTCAGCACAACGATGCAATCGGTCCTTGCAAAGGCGGTATTCGGTTCCATCCTGATGTAACCATTGACGAAGTAAAGGCGCTTTCCATGTGGATGACATTTAAGTGTGGTGTAGTCGGGCTCCCTTACGGTGGCGGTAAAGGTGGCGTCATCTGTAATCCTAAGGAAATGTCCAACGGCGAACTGGAACGTGTCAGCAGAGGATTTATTGAAGCCATTGCTGTCATTATCGGACCGGATAAAGATATCCCCGCTCCGGATGTATACACTACTCCGCAGGTTATGGCCTGGATGATGGATACATTCAGCAGGCTTAAGGGTAGCAACCAGTTCGGCATGATTACCGGCAAGCCGCTTATTGTTGGCGGTTCTCTGGGACGCACTGAAGCCACTGCACAGGGTTGTATTTATAGTATTATTAAAGCGGCAGAAAAGATTGGCTTGGATCTAAACGGTGCAACAGTGGCCGTACAGGGATATGGCAATGTGGGTTATATTGCAGCCCGCCTGCTGGCAGACCTTGGCTGCAAAATTGTGGCCGTCAGTGACTCCCGTGGTGCCGTTCACAGTGACGATGGCGTTGATCCCAGCCACCTTCTTGAGCATAAACAAGAGACCGGTTCCTGTGTTGATTTTGGTGCCTGCAGCCTCATCACCGGTGAGGATCTGCTGGAGATGCCGGTGGATATCCTAGTTCCGGCCGCTCTGGAAAACCAGATTACTGCCAAGAATGCACATAATATTAAGGCCAAGATTGTGGCGGAAGCCGCCAACGGCCCTACCACACCGGAAGCTGATAAATTTCTTTTTAAAAATGGTGTGATGGTTATTCCCGATATCCTGGCCAATGCCGGCGGTGTAACAGTATCCTATTTTGAATGGGTACAAAACTTAATGAACTATTACTGGACAAAAGAAGAAGTAAATACAAAGCTGAAGGCACTGATGTTTGACGCATTTGACAAAACCTATATGACCAGTAAAGAACATAAAGTAGATATGCGTACAGCCGCCTATATTAATTCAATCAGCAGAGTTGCTGAAGCGATTAAAGTCAGAGGTCATGTATAGAGCTAACATTAGGATCAAAAGCAGGAGAGTTTCTCTCCTGCTTTTTTTTGGTTTTAGCACCAAAAAAGAACCTTCCGGCATTGCATAAATAGCATAAATCTTATCGTTTCGGTTACGCTATTTAGTGCAATGTTGAAAATATGGAGGTGTATGGATAATGACGATCGGTATGATTGTTTTAATTGCAGTGGCGATTCTGATCTATCTGGGAGTCGCACAGCGGGTGCTGGACAGGCTACGGTTAACAGACCGTGCTGCGCTGGCATTTGTGGGCGCCTTGGTAATCGGTGGATTTCTGCCGGATATCCCCATCACGCAAAATGTCTCCATTAATATTGGCGGCGGCATTGTTCCCATTGTTCTGGCTGGATACCTGATTATCCGGGCCGGTACAACGAAGGAAAAAGTAAGGGCTATTGTGGCGTCTCTCATTACAGCGGTAATTGTCTACGGTACGATGAAAATAATGCCGCTGGAACCGACCTATAACTTTTTTCTCGATCCGATGTACATCTTTGCCATTATTGCCGGTGTTGTCGGGTACCTGGCAGGCCGCTCCCGGCGTTCCGCCTTTATTGCGGGATCTATGGGGTTGCTTTTAACCGATATTTTTTCCCGGATTGAAATTGCCCTGACCGGTGGTAGTGGCCGGATGACCATTGGCGGTGCCGGGGTCTTTGACAGTATCATTATTGGCGGCATCCTGGCCCTGATGCTGGCGGAGTTAATCGGTGAAAGCCGGGAAAAAATGCAGGGCGGTCCTTCCCATGATCGTGCCGATGAACTGAAGGCCGGGCTTTCCGATGTGGAGTTCGGTGAGGAATCGCATAGGGATGACCGGGAGAAACACAGGGAGGGTGAGAACCGTGAAGAATAACTTCTTCAAAAGGACGGCATCGTTGGCTTTGATTCTGGGGGTCTGCCTCCTTCTTGCCACAGTCTTTTCCGCAGCACAGGAGTTAGACGACATTTTTGACGAGTTTGAACATCACAGCGGTCAAGTATACACCATGGTGGATCAGGACGGGCAGGTTATTGTGCGTACGGCACGCCGTATCAGTGTTGGCGATGAATATATCAACATGGCCAATAATTATTACCGTGTGATATCTGTGGAAGAACAGGAAGCGGTGGCGGAACTGGTGGAAAGAGTCACACTTGCCGGGCCGCCGGTGGGAGAAGAAGAGGGATGGATTGCCCGTGTCAACCGGTTACTGAAGATGTCGCTGCCTGCACAGCAACAAAATGACCAAAAGAAAATTGCAGTCTATAACTCCCATGGAGCCGAATCCTATATTCCCGGAGACGGCACAGAAAGCAAGGATCCCGGCGGCGGTATCCTTGATGTTGGTGATTCATTTGCCAGCGCTCTGGAGAAACTGGGTGTCAACGTTATTCGCTCCAAAGAACCCCACACTCCCCATGACGCCGGTGCGTATCAGCGTTCACGCCGCACGGTGGAAGAAGCGCTCAAAGATCAGCCCGACGCGCTAATCGACGTTCACCGGGATGCTGTGCCCGAAGAAGAGTATCTGGAGCAGGTTGCAGGAGAGGAACGGGTACAAATACAACTTGTGGTCGGCCGGCAAAACCAAAACATGGCCAATAACCAAGAGTTTGCTGAAGGGTTAAAAAAGGTGGCTGACGAGAAATATCCAGGCCTGGTAAAAGGGATTTTCATGGCCCGGGGCAGCTACAATCAGGACTTGTCTCCCCGTGCTACTCTAATTGAAGTCGGCTCCCATACCAACGATAAAGCACAGGCAGAGGAATCGGTACAGCTCTTTGCCGAAGTCGTAAATGACTATCTGTATGGAACGGATGAAGGACGGGAAATTGCCGGGCCAGGGGCGACCACACCTGGCGGCCCGGGCGGAACAGCTCTCCGTGCCGTCCTTTGGGTACTACTGGCATTGATTCTTGGTGTCGCCGGGTATCTGCTGATTAGTACCGGCGGGATTGAAGAAGCGAAGCAAAAGCTAAGCGAATTCAGGCGCAGGGAGTTTGCGGATCTGCTAGGCGGGCGGAAAAAGAATGATCCTGACGACCGGGGGCCTGAAGGGAGCTGACCGGATTGAACGGAGACTTAATGGCTATCGCCAGCGGTGTGGTTCTGGGCACATTGGCCAGATACTGGATGATGCGCCGTGATTTCAGGCAGTATCCTTCTTATCCGCATGCTGTCGTTAACCATTTGGCATTGGGTTTCGTGGCGGCCACCCTGGGTGCGGTGGCCGTCCCGGCCATTGTCGCTAAAGAGTATACCGCAGTAACCTTTCTTGCGTTGGCATCCACACAGTTTCGGGAAGTGCGCAGCATGGAACGGGAAATGCTCGGTTCTCTGGAAAAGTCGGAAATGGTGCCCAGAGGAAATGATTTTATTGAAGGTATAGCCCGGACATTCGAGGCACGCAACTATTTAGTTATGTTTATTGCCCTGGTTACGTCGGCAGTTACTTTCAGGTTTGGTGTGTTGTTTGGTGTCCTCTCGGCCATTGTTACCGCCTTTGCAATAAAGCGGTTGATGAAGGGCAAAATTATAAAAGATATTGCCAACGTGAGATCGGCAGAGTTTCGATTTGAGGGACCGAATCTGTTTATTGAGGATGTCCATATTATGAACCTCGGTTTGCCGGAGATTCGGGAAATCTATTATAAACGGGCCAAAGCGTTAATACTGGAACCATTTGATGATAACGCCCGGGAGATATTGGCAAACGCCGGGCAACGCCAGGCCATTGCCCATGATGCTGCTCTGATGCTGGGAATCCACCGTGACGTGGATACCCCGGAATTTACTCCGCTTTTGCGGCGCAATACGGAAACGGGACGTATCGGAATGATTATTGTCCCCATTGAACCCGACGAAAAATGTTTGGTAGAGGCAGTAAAAAACGTTCCGGTTTTAGAAAGCGCTCAGTCCAATCCGTTGGCGTCAGGCGCCGGCAGATGCGCGTCTGATTAACAGGAGGCAGTTATGCAAATAACCATTACAAAAATGATTATGGCGGCCGTGACCTGCGAGGAGCGGAAGATTCACGGTGTCCCAGTGTTTTATGCCAGGGATGAAGAGGAACAGGAAAGGATGGCCGTTATGCTTTCCCGGGTGATGGAAGCAGTGGCGCATGACATGGGCAACGGCGTTTATATTATAGTGAAACATTAAATTGAACAGTGAGTTGGGAGGAATTATGGCAGGAAGAAAAATTGTCTATCACTGCTACGGTGGTACACATTCATCTGTAACCGCCGCCGCCATTCATTTAGGACACCTTAAACCAGAAAAGGTCCCTACTGAAGATGAACTGATGGCCCTGACACTCTTTGACAGGCAAACAAAGGAAGGTCACGGGCAGTTACATTTTTTCGGTTTTGATGAACAGGGGAATGAGATATATTCTGTGGGCTGCAGAAATGTGGGGCAGGCTGTGGGAAAAGTTTTAGGGAAAATAAAAGAGATCATTGGTGCCGGTGAAGAGTTAATCTTTGTAGATACTCTCCATTGTGTAAATATCAAGATGCGGTTCGGCGGCTATATATCTCGGCGCCTGGGTTTCATCAATATTGGTCGGCCTATCGTGTTAAAAGGTACGCAGGAGGCCTACCCCAAGTTGGTTGAGCTGGTCCAGGGTGTTAAGGAAGGGGCCGTTGCATGAATTATGTTTATTTGGGGGTTGGTGATTTATATTTGCCTGCCGTTGCCGCCGCCATCCATTTGAATCGGCTGGATATAAATGTACCGCCGGACTTGGATGAACTGCTCGAAGTAGAACATTTTCGTCACAGTGAAAAAGACGACGAGGGTGAGTTATATTACATAGGGAATGATGAACAAGGCAATAAAGTCTTTGTGACATGCGTTAAGGGTCAGACCGATGTCATTGTCCGAGTTGTACAGAGCCTGCTTGGAATTTACCGCATCTCTATAAAAGAAGTAAAAGTTATACCCTGCGAACCCGAGAATCCCCAAGTCATTGGCATATGCAAAGCATTGCGGATGGCAGGCCTCACTAAAGCGGAAAAAAAAATAGCTGGCAAACTGGCTGGTAATTGTTTCGCTGATTTAATACAAAAGGCAGAACGACCGACAGAACAACAGCATAGCGGCACCGGTTAATCGGTAGCCGCTTTTTCGTTCCTGTCGAGAAAATTCAGTTGTGTTTTTATAGAAATATAATTGACCAAATAAATCTTTGAGCATATAATATTAAACAATTAAGCAAGTGTTTAATCGAGGTGAAAATATGACAAGAGAACCGGAGTGCTGTCAGGAATATGCCGTTAACAAAGATGCGGTCAAAGAAGCAAAAAAAAGTATACCGGATGAACACGTACTGATGGTATTATCCCGGACGTATCGGGCGTTTGGCGATCCCAACCGTCTGAAAATCCTGTTGGGATTGTCACAGCGGGAGTTGTGCGTCTGCGAGTTGGGGGAGGTGCTGGAAATGAGTGCTCCTGCCGTATCCCACCATTTAAGGCTCTTAAAGGATTTGGGTCTGGTCAGGACACGTCGCGCCGGAAAACTGGTGTACTACGCTCTTGATGATGATCATGTACAAACATTGCTGCAGACGGGACTTACCCATGTAGCACACCGATTTAAGCTGTAAAGAAGGGGAAGGATCCGTATAATGGGGACATACGCCAAAGCAATACCTGAAGGGGAATGGCAGGAAAAAACAATTATTATTGACGGGCTGGACTGTGCTGACTGTGCAAAAAAACTGGAAGAGAAGATCAGACAATCAGATGGGGTGGCGGAAGCCGTTCTTTCTTTTACCTCGGGAAAGCTCCATCTCCGTTACCGGGGGGTGCTCTCCGGTGTCTACAACATCATTGAAAACCTGGGATATGAAATCCGGGATAGTAACGACGATGAAGCCACCTGGGCCAATGCGCGCAAACGCGTCATGTATGCCGTTTTTTCTGCAATATCTCTCCTGTTGGCCATGATCTTTACCCGGATTAACCCTTTCTTAAGCAACATATTCCTTTTTGCTACTGTAGCCATCGGCGGCCATATCACATTCCGCCGGGGTATTATTGGCATAGCTGCACGGCAACTGGATATGAACGTCCTGATGACTGTGGCAGTAGCCGGTGCTCTATTCATCGGTGAATGGTGGGAGGCTGCAACGGTTGCGTTTCTCTTTGCTACCAGTAACGCCCTGGAATCCTACACTGCAGAGAAAAACCGCAGGTCTATCCGCGCCCTGATGACAACCATTCCCGAAACGGCCCACCGTCTGACAGGAGAGGAGACGGAAACGGTGGCAGTGGAAGATATTGCTGCCGGCGAAGAAATCCTCATTCGACCCGGGGAAAGAATCCCCTTAGACGGCATCGTTATATCGGGCAGTTCATCTGTGATGGAGGCGGCAATCACCGGAGAATCAATGCCCGTTAATAAGGGAAAAGGGCACGGTGTTTTTGCCGGAACATTGAACGGGAATGGTTCGCTCCGGGTCAGAGTCAAAGGAACCGCCGTCGACAGCACGCTGGCAAAAATCGTTAGCCTGGTGGAAGAAGCCCAACGGCGCCGTGCGCCGGCCCAACGGTTCATTGATCAGTTTGCGTCGGTTTACACACCGGTTGTCATCGGAATTGCGGCAGTGTTGGCTATCGGCGGACCTCTCGTCCTGGGCGGAGGCTGGCATCCGTGGCTATACCGTGGGCTTGCCTTGCTTATCGTGGCCTGCCCCTGCGCGTTGGTTGTTTCCACACCGGTTTCTATTGTCGCCGCTCTGACAAATGCGGCGAGGAACGGGGTACTCATAAAAGGAGGCGCCTACCTGGAAACCGCAGGCAGTATTCGGGCTATAGTCTTTGACAAGACTGGCACACTCACGAAAGGGACACCAGCCGTCGGGGCCATTCAAACGTTTAAAGGCACCGATGAAAACTATATTATCCAAATCGCAGCCAGCCTGGAGGCACACTCCGAGCATTTGTTGGCAGCCGCTATACGTGAGTATGCCAAAGAGAGGAAATTGGAATTCCAGACTGTGGAGAACTTTTCCGTTTATCCCGGTCAGGGGGTAGAGGGTACTATAGCAGGTATCCATTATAGTCTTGGCTCCCCGGAATTTCTGCTAGAAAGAGGACTTGCACCGGAAGAGACCGAAGGGGTGGTTGCCGGTACAGCTACTGCCATCGGCTTGTCCGCAGAAGGAAAACTATACGGTGTAATCTTAATCAGTGACACTCTTCGGGAAGAGAGTGCCGCTGTCCTGAAAACATTACGATCTATGGGCATAGTCAGGCTTGCTATGCTGACCGGGGACAGAGCTGAGGTAGCAGCTTTAATTGCTTCCAGGCTGAACCTGGATGATATCGCTGCAGGATTGTTGCCTGCAGAAAAAGAAGCGGCGGTGCGCCGCTTTAAAGAACAATACGGTAACGTGGCCATGGTCGGTGACGGAATTAACGACGCACCCGCACTGGCTTCTGCCGACTTAGGTATTGCCATGGGTGTGGCCGGCAGCCCCACGGCCCTGGAAACGGCTGATGTGGCCCTAATGAGTGACGAATTGGAGAAGCTACCCTTTCTCATCGGCTTGTCCCGTCAAACGATGGTCATCATCAAGCAAAATATCGCTTTAGCCCTGTTGATTAAAGGCATAGCAATCCTCCTGGTTTTTCCCGGCTGGCTAAGCCTTTGGCTCGCTATTTTGGCCGACATGGGTGCGTCCCTGCTGGTAACCGCCAACGGCATGCGCCTCCTCGCCTACAGAACCAAGCAACACACCCGGGGTCAGGTTTAACAATTTAGGTTAAACCTGCCCCCGAGCCCGGGTTTTCTTGACACTGGTTCCAGCATGTAGGATAATGATTAAAGTATATGCTGAAGTAGGTGTGCCTAGTGGTACAAGGGAAATTGGTGGACAGGGTTGAGCCCGGTTCCATCGCAGAGGAGCTTGGGATTCGTTCCGGTGACAGTATCGTTGCCGTCAATGGTGAGGAACTGGGCGATGTCCTTGACTGGCGCCTCACCGAGAGCGATGAGGAATTACTGATTGCAGTCCGGCACATGGACGGCGAATTGGTTGAATATGAGATAGAAAAAGATTATGACGAAACGCTGGGTATCATCTTTGATTCTCCTACATTAGACGGGATTCGCTCTTGTAAAAACCGGTGCGTCTTTTGTTTTGTTGACCAGCTTCCTCCGGGAATGCGCGAAACGCTGCAAATAAAAGATGATGATTACCGGCTTTCTTTTCTCTCCGGCAGCTATATTACACTGACAAACGTGAATGAGGCTGATCTGCAGCGAATTATGCAATTGCATCTGAGCCCGCTTTACGTATCGGTACATACAACCAACCCCGAACTCCGGCGTCGTATGCTTGGTAACCGGCAAGCCGGCGAAGTTTTGCCGATACTAAAAAAACTGGCCGCTGCCGGGATTGAATTTCATACTCAAATTGTGCTTTGCCCTGAGCTTAATGACGGTAAAGAGCTCGAACAAACCCTGGATGATTTATTCAGTATGTACCCCCAAGTTCGTAGCCTGGCTGTTGTCCCCGTTGGACTTACGGGCCACAGGGACCAGCTTTATCCTTTGTCGCCCTTTGACAAAAACCATGCCCGGACAGTCCTAAACCAGCTTTCCCGCTGGCAGGAGCATTGTCTGGCAAAGGCCAAAACCCGGTTTGTATTTGCCTCCGATGAGTTTTACACGATGGCCGGTATGGGCGTCCCCCAAGATGACGAATATGAAGGGTATCCCCAACTGGAAAACGGTGTGGGGATGGTGCGCCTGCTGTTTAATGCGTGGGACCGGTGGCATGAAAAACTTCCTGCAACATTGACAGAAGAAAGATTAGCCACTATCGCCACGGGCGCTTCGGCTGCCTGTTACCTGGAACCGATTATATCCAGACTAAACGAAATCAGCGGTCTTACTGTGAACCTGAAAACTGTGCCCAACCGGTTCTTCGGTGGTCATGTAACAGTGTCGGGTTTACTTACATATCGGGATTTAACAGATGCACTGTCTAAAGAAAAACGATTCGGGCCTCTTTATTTACCTGCAGTGATGCTAAAAGAGGGAAGAGACCTCTTCCTTGATGGGCATACTACAAAAGATCTGGCTGAAACACTCGGAGTAGAAGTCCGGGTTGTGGACAGTCTGGATACATTCCTACAGTTTTTATTCGCAGAAACGAGGTGACTTTGTGTCCCATCCAGTTGTTGCAATTGTCGGCCGGCCCAATGTCGGCAAATCCACGATGTTTAACCGCATGATTCAAAAGCGGGTAGCTATTGAAGAAAGTACTCCGGGAGTAACCCGCGACCGTATCTACGGACGGGTGGAGTGGACCGGCCGGGATTTTTGGCTCATTGATACAGGCGGACTCACATTTGAAGGGGATCAGATCTCAAAAGAAATATTTCATCAGGTGCAATTAGCCATCGACGAAGCTCATGTCATTATATTTCTGGTAGATGTACGCAGCGGTCCTATGGCACTAGATGTTGAAATAGCCCAACTGCTGCGCAGAACAGATAAACCGGTCGTGCTTGCCGCTAATAAATCGGAAGCAGGGGCCAGTGCCGGCGATGCTGCCGAGTTCTACCAGTTGGGGGTGGGGGAACCCATTCTTACATCCGGTGCCCATGGTTTGGGAACCGGGGATCTGCTGGATGAAATCGTCAAACTGCTTCCTGAGGGAAATCTGCCCGCGGAAGACGAAGATATTTTACGTGTTGCCGTTATCGGTCGCCCTAATGTAGGTAAATCCTCACTGACCAACCGTCTGGCTGGCACCGACCGGGTTATTGTCAGCGACATGCCAGGCACGACCCGGGATGCCGTCGACCTGGAGGTGGAACGGGACGGCCGCCGGTATCTGTTTGTGGATACTGCTGGAATCCGCCGTAAAAACAGGGTAGATGAGGCGATAGAATATTATTCCGTTTTGCGTTCTATCCGCGCCGCAGAGGACTCGGATGTGGTCCTCATGATGCTTGATGCTGAAGACGGTGTTACCGAGCAGGATAAACGTATCGCCGGAATCGCCCACGAAGCGGGCAGGGCCCTGGTTCTGGTTGTTAACAAGTGGGACAAGGTGGAAAAAGACGAAAAAACTATGGACGCGTACCGGGAACAACTCCGGAAAGATCTGGCATACCTGAGTTATGCTCCGATTCTCTTTATCTCTGCCTTAACAGGGCAACGTGTTCAGCGTGTCTTTGAACTGGTTGACTATGTGGCTAATCAACATGCATTACGCATCAGCACTTCAAAGCTAAATGAACTTCTGGAAGACGCGATGGCGGTAACGGCACCGCCCACAAAAAAAGGAAAACAGTTAAAGATTTATTACCTGACACAGGTAAAGGTGAAACCGCCTACATTTGCTATCTTCGTGAACGAGCCTGAATTGGCTCACTTCTCATACATGCGTTTTATTGAGAATAAACTACGTAGTACATACGGCTTCGAAGGAACACCAATACGCCTGCTTGTGCGAAAGCGTAAAAGGGAGGGCTCATGAACAATTTCCTTGCACTGTTACTAAGCTATCTGCTCGGATCTGTTTCCTTCGGCTACCTGGCCGGTCGCCTCTTCCGCGGCGTGGATATTCGTAACTTCGGCAGTGGAAATACCGGCTCAACCAACATTTTGCGTACCCTGGGCACAGGTCCGGCAATCCTGGTTTTACTCCTGGACGCCGGTAAGGGGTGGACTGCCATCTATCTGGCCAGTTCCCTCACAGACATTCCCCTGGTAGTAATCCTTGCCGGGGTGGCTGTTGTCGTCGGTCACAACTGGCCTGTCTTTTTTGGTTTCCGCGGCGGCCGGGGGATTGCCACCAGCATCGGTGTTGTCGCAGGCCTTGCACCCACAGTCATACTGATTGCCACAATTATAGGGGTAATTATCATTGCCCTGACCCGTTATGTATCACTGGGGTCAATAATCGGCAGTGTAATGATTCCTGTTCTGATGGTTGCTTTTCGCCAACCCGTTGAGTATCAGCTTTTTGGTCTTGTTCTCAGTTCTCTGGCCGTATGGCGTCACCGGGAAAATATCGGCCGGCTGTTAAATGGATCTGAAAATAAGCTGGGGAGTAAAGTTGCCACAGAGGAGAAAAAGGTGGAGAACTAATGAAACATGTTGCCGTGATTGGAGCGGGGAGTTGGGGGACAGCACTTTCTGTTGTATTGGCTGAAAATTGTGCCAGTGTAACACTTTGGGCCCGGCGTGAGGAGCTTTGCCGTGCCATCAGTGAGACAAAAAAAAACCCGGACTATCTGCCCGGGGTTGTTCTGCCGGAAAATGTACTGCTAACGTCTGATCTGGAAGAAGCAGTTCGGCAAAAAGAAGGTGTAGCCCTGGTTATTCCTTCCCATTTTGTCCGTGCCACGACCCGAATGCTTGCGCCATATCTTACAAAGGACACATATCTGGTCAGTTGTGCCAAAGGCCTGGAGGCGGAGACAATGCAAAGAATGTCTGCCGTCCTGACCGAGGAAGCACCCCATGCCCGGGCTGCGGTACTTTCTGGCCCGAATCATGCGGAAGAAGTAAGCCGCCGTATTCCTTCGGCCACAGTCGTATCCGCCCATGACCGCCAAACGGCGGAAGCAGTGCAGGACATGTTTATGACCCGTTTTTTCCGTGTCTATACCAACCCGGATATTATTGGCGTCGAACTGGGAGGAGCCCTGAAAAATGTCATTGCCCTGGGCGCCGGCATCTCAGACGGCCTGGGTTTCGGTGACAACACGAAAGCTGCTCTGATGACCCGGGGTCTGACAGAAATTGCCCGTCTGGGAATAAAGATGGGAGCAGAACCCCTGACCTTCGCCGGTCTGTCCGGTATCGGTGATTTAGTCGTCACCTGCACATCTAAACACAGCCGCAACCGTAATCTGGGGATGGCTCTGGGGGAAGGCAGAAAGCTTAACGATATTCTGGCCGGGATGCAGATGGTAGCCGAAGGTGTCCGCACCGCACAGGTTGCCCAAGCCCTGTCTAAAGACTACGGGGTGGAAATGCCCATCACCGACGAAACATGTAATGTCTTATTCAATGACAAAGATCCCCGGGCTGCAGTGGTAGACTTAATGCGCCGCGGCCCTAAACATGAGACTGAAGAAATCGTCCTTAATAATAGAAATGACTGGTAAAACACTCGCAAGAGTGTTTTTTTTTGTTTCTTACCGTTTTTTCCCTGTTCAAAAGTAATAATCACAGCTACCCTTCATATATATGTATTGTTAAAACCTGTCCGCAACTCGTTAGTAATCGTTGTGATAACAACTTTATCACTATCAAAAAGTTTAGAAGGGGAGGGATACGTTCTTTAACACATTTCAATATACACGTAAATAAAGGAGGGAGAGTTTTTGGTGAAATTTGATCTGATACAACATATTGTTGAGAGAACTGGCGGCGACATCTATCTGGGTGTAGTCGGACCGGTCCGTACAGGTAAGTCAACTTTTATAAAAAAGTTCATGGAGCTCTTAGTTATTCCAAATATCCCAGATGCCCTGGATCAGGAACGGGCACGGGATGAGCTGCCTCAAAGCAGCGCCGGCCGTACCATAATGACAACAGAACCAAAATTTATCCCGGATGAAGCCATTGAAATTAAAGTCCGGGACAATATTTCCATGAGGGTTCGTTTTGTCGACTGCGTCGGTTATACCGTAAATGGAGCAGTAGGCTACGATGATGACGGCGGCCCAAGGATGGTCACCACCCCCTGGTTCGACTATGACATCCCCTTTGAAGAAGCGGCAGAAGTGGGGACAAGGAAGGTAATCACCGACCATTCTACCATCGGTATTGTCGTCACAACAGACGGCACTATTACAGACATCCCCCGCTATGACTATCTGGAAGCGGAGGAGCGGGTCGTTGCCGAACTGAAAGAGTTGGGTAAACCTTTCGTAATCCTGTTAAATTCTATCCGGCCCTACTCTCAGGAAGCCCTCGCCTTAAAAGAAGAACTGGCAGATAAATATAATGTTCCCATCATTCCGTTTAACGCCATTCAACTGATGGAAGAAGACATTAATGTCATTTTCCAGGAAGTACTCTACGAGTTCCCGGTCCGTGAAGTCAACATCAACCTGCCCAGTTGGGTAGAAGTGCTGGACGCAGACCATTGGCTGCGGGAAGACTATTCCCAGATTATCCGTGAAAGCGTAGCTGAAATTAACCGCCTCCGTGACGTGGACGGTATGGTGGAAACCTTAAGCGTCCAGGATATTGTGGAAAACATCGTGCTTAAGGAAATGGACCTGGGAACCGGCAAGGCTGTCATTGAAATCCAGGCGCCGGAATCGCTCTATGAGCAGATTCTCACCGAAATCTGCGGTGTGGAAATCGAAGACCAGGCCGATCTCTTAATGATTCTCAAAGCGAGTGTAGCCGCTAAGCGGGAATATGATAAGCTTGCTGAAGCCTTAGAACAGGTAAGGGAGACCGGCTACGGAATAGTCCCGCCCCTCCTGGAGGAAATGTCCCTGGAAGAGCCGGAAATCATCCGCCAGGGAGGCCGTTTCGGTGTCCGCCTCCGTGCATCGGCACCGTCCCTCCACATCATCCGCGTTGACGTTAATTCCGAATTTGCACCAATCGTCGGAACGGAAAAACAAAGCGAAGAATTAATCAGCTTCATCATGAGCGAGTTTGAAGAAAGTCCGGAGAAGATGTGGCAATCTGACATCTTCGGCAAGTCTCTGCACGCACTGGTTAAAGACGGCATTGGCAATAAGTTGGGGAACATGCCACCCAATGCCCAGGAAAAACTCCAGGAAACACTGGAAAAAATCATTAATGAGGGAAGCGGCGGCCTCATCGCCATCATTCTCTAACCCAGATAAAATGCGTGGCTACCACGCATTTTATCTTTATATATCCCTATCGAAATAAGTACGTTATAATTAATATGGATACAAAAAAATACGGGGGGAATACTTTTGTTTGCCAGGGACACATTTCTGTTTGTCATACTGGTCGCCTACCTTTTAGGTTCTCTTCCGTCGGAGATTATCCTCAAAGCTTTAAATAACAATGAAAAGAACTTTCTGACATGGGAAATGCCAGGGCTCAAACTCAATTACCTTGCTTTCCTTGTAAACACTCTCAAAGGGATTGCCGCAGTTCTGTTGGCCAGGCTGCTTATCGGCACACCTATCGCCATGGCGCTTGCCAGCCTTGCCGTTCTTATCGGCCATTATTGGTCCTTCCTTGCCAAGTTCCGGGGCGGGACAGGAATCGGCGTTCTTTTTGGTGTCCTCATCGTCTTCGCACCCACAGTATTACCCTATCTAATCATCATCTGGTTAACGCTGTACCTAACCGTTACCAATAAGTACGCCAGTTATATTGTTACCACACTTTCTTTGCCCGTCGTTCTCTGGCAGGTCAAACGCTTTGACTTGTATATTCTCTTTGGCATGGTTGCCGCATTATTGGTCAGTTATCATTTAATTGGGGAAGAGTGCTCCCGTAAACGTCGCTTCCGCCAGTTCACCCTTGTATTCATCATCACATCCCTGATTACAGTGGGCTTTTTCAGCCGCTATGTTTATCGTGGTTTCGGCACTCAAATCGATATGATCCGTCACGGCAACCCGGACCTGCCTTACGTAGCCATCACCTTCGATGACGGACCCAGCCCCGCTTATACCCCAGCCATTCTGGATATCCTGGCAGAACACAACGTGAAAGCCACATTTTTCATGATTGGCCGTCACGTGGAAATGTACCCGGACATCGCCCGCCGTATCGCAGCAGAAGGCCATGATATTGGCAATCACACCTACTCCCACCGGAGCCTGGTACCGCTCCACCCGGACAAAGTCCTGGAAGAGGTCATCCACTGTGAAGAAATTATCCATTCAGTAACCGGTATAACACCCGTCTTTTTCCGTCCTCCCCGAGGCGTCTACAGCCAAACGGTTCGTGACATCGTTACCGCACGTAATTACACGCTCTGCCTCTGGACCATCAGTTCCCAGGACTGGCGAGAAATCAGCAGCCGTGACATCACCACCCGAATTCTTTCCCATGTCACTGGTGGTGACATTCTCCTTTTCCACGACAGCGGTAATATTATCTCCGCTGAAGGCGGATACCGCTACAATACCTTACAAGCTCTGCCCCAAATCATTACCGGCCTTCAGGAAAAAGGCCTGATTCCCGTTTCCATGCAGGAACTCCTGATCATCAAGGGCTTAACTCACGTTGAGGAGGAAATGTAAATGGAATACCGCCAAGTCCAATCCCAGGATATCCCCGCCGTAGCGTCTATCTTCCTGCAAAGCTTTACACCCTCCGTCGAACACTTCCTCGGTAAGCCACTACAAAACGACCGCGGCATCTGCGACATCTTCCACTTCATTCACCGGGCCGAACCCCAAAGCTTTTTCGTAGCCGCATCCGAAGATCAGCTCGCCGGCTACCTCATAGCCAACCGCAGCATGCGCCGTATCTGGCTCAAAGCCATAACCCAGGGCGATATCTTCCTCTGGTTGTACCGCTGGCTCTCCGGCAGCTACAACATCGGTACGGGCCCCATTAAATCCATTATCCGCCACAAACTCCTCTTCCTCAGCAGTAAACACAATTACCGCTCCTCATCTCAGGCCCAGATTCTCTCCATCGCGATCCATCCCGATTACAAAAAAAATGGCATCGCCCGGGAACTCCTCAACCTTGGACTCACATACCTCGAAGGCACAGAAGAGATCAAGCTGGAAGTCCGACCGGAAAACCAAGCCGCCTACAACCTCTACACATCACTGGGCTTCGAGCCCATAGACAAAACAGCCGACTCCCAGGGAGACTGGATTGTGATGGTAAAAAAATAGCTCAAATGCAAAAGTAACTTCTAGTTTGCAGGATTAAATTCCATACAATCTTTCTGGAGTACACAAAAACCGTTTGCCCAGTGCTATTTTATGGTATACTATAGGCATAAATTAGCCGGGTAATTGAAAAATGGGCGCACCAAACAGAGGGCGGCAAGAAGCGCAAATTTTTGCAGACCTAAATTCCACCCCCTGTAAGGGCCTTTGGGAGCGGACGATGTTGCTCAGGCAAACCTATGGTGGACTAGAAATCTTTGTTCGAGCTATCTTTCATATGCCT
>JAGXRM010000018.1 GCA_018335855.1 Clostridiales bacterium | reverse complement strand
TTGAATGAAATGATGAATTTTTTTGAAACCTGGTTCCCAATGGAAGAATCAGACACAGAAGAAGATATTGAGCTGTACAAAAAAAGATTCGCCACAACTAAGCTATGCCTAGAATTGGGAGAATATACTAGAGAAGACTACGACTATCTCTTTTTAGTTCGTGAAATGGTGGTTGATAATAGAAACTACTATAAGGCAATCGGCGTGTACATTGAGGCGTTATCTGAGGAATATGGCTGGATATAAGGAGCTTTGAGTGAGAAAAAAACAGGAAGTTAAGGATATGATAAAACAGCCCTCCCCCGCTGTTTGCGATAGCTCCCATTATTCCAGCGTCATAATCAGCTCCTATTCCAAGACTCGAAACTGTAATGCCTTCCCGCAGGCAGCTCAGAGCCACGGATGCCAGGCCGTCACTATCAGACACACCGCGGTTTGCAATTCCGTCGCTGAGAAGAATAATTTTGCAGGTGTATTCATCCAAGTGGGCTGCTGTTATCATTCTTTTGGCAGTCAGTATGGCATCTGAAATGTTGGTGCAGCCGCGTGGCTGAATTCCCTGAACATTTGCGATAACACTGCGCCTCGTAGACGGATTTAAGCGCGTTAAATGCTGATTAATTTCAGCACTGTCATCAAAAGAAACAACCCCGACCAAGTCATCCTCTGTAAGTAAGTGTAAGAAATTTGTTACAGCACTAATCGCATAGCTCATCTTCGAAGAATATCTCACTTCATCATATGGTGCTTCATGGATTACACGGTTTAGATTCCCTCCCATTGAGCCACTTCGGTCAATCACAAAGACCATCAGAACTGGCTTCGATGGTGCCCCTTCCTCTACCACAGGAGGAATCAGTTCAACCTGCAGGTGGTTTAGCCCGTCCCTGTTTAGCATAGCCTCTCTGGCAAGCCTGGCGGAAATTTTCATTTTCACCGCTCCTTTATTTTAAATTTTGTATAAAACGGATTATTGCAGAAAGCCTTTCATTATCAATTTGCTTGCTGATAACTAAAGTAATATCATTATTAACTTTTATTGTTCTTGGCTTTTCGAGGCCAGCGCTTGGTGATGACATCAACTTTTGAGAGGACATTTCGTAATCAGGTTCATTTGCATATGGACTTTTTCTTATTTCACTCACTGTGAGAGGGTAGCTTATCTCAGTTGCCCGCTTTAAGCAAAGCTGCTTAATGTCTTCCAGAGTTTGCGTATTAATATTTTTTTTGATTTGCTCCAATGTATAGTTCGTACATTCTTTTAGCATTCGAATGCCCCTTATCTTGTTGATTTCGGCTTCAGTAAAAGTCCCTTTGCCGCCCAGGCTAACTTCAAACATGTTTTTATCAAATGCATAGTAGTTAACGGTTCTTTTGCTAATGGATGCGTCTCCTTCAGCTCGAAGAATTTCTGCAACCTCTTCTGCTGTATATCCTCTTTCGTTCATAGCTCTACTCCTTACATGATTACAGTATGGTGTAATTATAACATAGCGGTGTTATTTAAAACAAGGATTTTAAAAAAAAGAAAAGACGGCATCATGCCGCCTTGCGAGGGGATTATTAATCATCCCAAAATATAGAGTACTTATTCCTACATAATTTTTCTACATTAGTTATACAAGTGTATCTACGTTTGGCCGGTTTTGCGGATTGAGAAGCAAAAGCTTTGATTATCGGAAATTGTCATGTGATACATTACTGTAACCAACCTTAATATCTCGTTTCCATTATTCACCACAAATAACCATATTTCCTCTTTCGTTCCAGTGGTTTATGACGATCTAGATCTTAGACAAAATATGCCGCCCCCACACTAAGTGGACGCGGCTTCTCAACTTGCCTTCAGATGGGGTTGAATTTTTCGGCAAAGGGAGCGGAGGAATCTTCGGCTCTACCCGTTATGAGCAGGCTCTTACGGAGAATAGAGGAAAAGTCTTGCGAATTCAGGCCAGGGCCCTGATGGGCGGCGTTGAAATTAAACGAGTGTAATCTGCAACTGACAATAATCATCGCCGTCGGCAATGACCTTGGGGAATGCAAGTTGGAGTCCGGGGAAATTGCTGATCATCCCTAAGTCCCCATACCTGGCCAAACGACAGAGTCGGGAAACTTCGTCAGGCGAAAGACCCTTTTTGCGCCAGGCTTCCACAAGCTCACAGTGGTGAAAATGCAAAATACTTTCTTTTTCAGTTTCTTTTACTTTTTCCATAGCGAACGCCTGACAACCATATCCTTTAAACAGTGCCGCGGCAAAGTCCGCGGCATTTTTTATCTCCCCCAGTTGCTTTCCTTTTTCCACCCCATATTCTGTTATAGCTTTTGCGGCCAGTTCTTCTCCGTCCACGCCTTTTTCCTCAGCTGCCCGCAATAAAAGATAAAACCACGTCGCTCTGTCTGCAATAGCAGAACGGTATGCCTTCGTCACATCGGACACTTTATTTTTTTTCATGAATTTTCCTCCTGTTTCTTAGCTATAATACGTATGGTTCACCGTCGATCAACGGAATCCTGCCAAAACCTGAGTAATAGGTACCTGCAGCCGAAGCAGTATAATTTCTTCAGCTTTGCGAAAAATAAAGTTAGTAAAAACAAAGGAGGTATTTTATGGATCCACGTGCGAGCAGAGAAAGTAACCCCATCACAAGGGTAAAATGTGTCGTTGATACTTGTGAATATTATTCTTCCGGAGATCATTGTGTAGCGTCGTTCATTGAAATTCAGCCGCCTCATGCGTCTGATACTCAGGAGACGGATTGTGCAACATTCCGCATGAAAAACTAACATTTGCAACATATAATTTAAGATGCTGCCAATTGAGGTAGCATCTTAAATTATACCCCTATAACATAAATGAGGGAGCCTTCATCTATTTTTTATTAGAAGCAGGCTCTCTCATTTTTTTACTCATTATCACCAATGATATCTTCTCTAACGCTTTTGCAGCCAGGGTGCAATAATAACAATATACGCAAGAAACAGATACACGATAACCGTTACCCCTACAAACAGATATTCACTCATAACATGTTACACCTCCCGCTATAACATTATATGTTTATCATGAACTATAATTTACTG
Organism: Clostridiales bacterium; assembly: GCA_018335855.1. Classification (GTDB taxonomy): domain Bacteria; phylum Bacillota; class Dethiobacteria; order Dethiobacterales; family Dethiobacteraceae; genus UBA7523. Next base: position 83,305 of record JAGXRM010000018.1, on the reverse strand, counting down.
CTATCATGCCTATAACAAAAAATGCTGTATCGGCAGGGCGCGTAACTACAGCAAATCGTAAATTTCTTTATTTACGACTGTAACTATGATAGAATACCAGACAAATCGGAGATTAGCTGGGGGGAATCACATGTACTGCCTGGAAGGCGTAAAGTACCGGGACATTCTTGCTATTGATAGCCTCTGTTTCCCTACTAACAAGATTACATCTGTTGTCGGGGAAAGCGGCAGCGGGAAAACAACACTTTTAAGGCTGTTGAACAAACTAATCAGCAATGACGAAGGAACCATATTATTTAATGGCACTTCTTTGCGTGACATCGACTCAATCCTGCTTAGGCGAAAAGTGGTGATGCTGTCTCAGTTGCCTGCCATTTTTCCGGGCAGTGTCAAAGATAATCTGTTGCTGGGCTTTACGTTTGCGGATAAGCCACCTGTTGATGATGAGAAACTATATGAAGCACTCAAAATGGTTCATCTGTCAAAAGAGTTGTCAGGCAACGCAGAAACACTATCCGGCGGTGAAAAACAACGTCTGGCGTTAGCCAGAGTCATTCTCATGGAGCCCGATGTATTTTTACTGGATGAGCCGTCGTCCGCCCTTGATGACGAGACAGAACAGTTAATCATTGAAAAGCTTGTACGGCATACCCGGGAAACTGGCAAGACATTGATTATGGTTACACACTCCAAAAAAGTTGCCAGGGAATTTTCAGATGTCATCATTGAATTAAAAAATGGCCGCGTGGTCGGCAAGGAAGGAGTTTAGTATGGGGGGGCAGGTTATAGAACTGCAAATTTATCAATTAGCAGCCGCCTATATTTTTGTCTTACTGCTGATGGTCATTGTAAGGATTAAAGGTATTCATAGGGAGAAGGAAATAGTCATCGCATCCATTCGCATGACGCTGCAATTGATATTAACGGGTTATATCCTCGTCTATCTTTTCGAAAACCCCCATCCCGCCTTGGTTATACTGGCAATCGCCGTTATGCTGGTGTTTGCGGTCTCTAACATTATCAAACGGGTAAAAACGCCGCTATCCCCAAAAATAAAGAAGGTTATTGCACTTTCCATGGCATCGGGAACGCTGGTCAGCATTATCTATTTTATCCTTGTGGTGATTAATCTCTCTCCCTGGTACGAACCCCGCTACTTTATCCCCATTGCCGGGATGATTATCGGTAATTCCATGACCGGTATTTCTCTCGGTGTCAGCAGGTTGGTGGACGGGATGAATACGCAAAAGAACCTGGTGGAAGCCGCGCTGATGTTGGGAGCTACCCCTAAAGCCGCGTCAAAACATATTGCCAACAACGCCTTTGATTCAGCGATTATTCCCACTATCAATTCCATGGTCGGCATGGGTATTGTTTTCCTACCCGGCCTGATGACAGGTCAGATACTCTCCGGTGTTTCTCCCGTTACAGCCATTGAGTACCAAATTGCTATTATGCTGGGTATAGTGGGCAGTGTTTCGCTAACGGTGATTATATTTGTTGAGCTAGGCTATAAAACTTTTTTCAACCATGAGCATCAGCTTGAGTTATAAAAATAACCCGGGACATAGTTCCCGGGTTACTTTGTATTCCTGCTTTATACTAAAGCGGTAATACTAATCATAAGCTAAACGGCATTCTGCCCAGATAGTATAGGACCAGTAACGCAACACCAACCAATAGTGCCATACGAAAAGCAATTTTAAATACAGTCTTAAGTACAAAAACTACTAGAAAAACCACCAGTAAGACAACAAGAATTACATCCATCAGTTTTTCCCCCTTCTATTTCATGTTGTCTCCATACCGTTTACGCAAGTGGAGCGCCAGCGTAAGATAGCCATAAACGAGTTCCACTGTATTCCTTGATCCGCATTTAGGGCAAACCAAACTCTTCCTCGGCATATGAACATCTCCTTACTAATTAAGTTATGCACATATACAGGAATTCCTGCAAAGAGTGTTTCATTGTGCGTATTTGCAATAAAAGAAGTGCTTGTAATATAATGGGAAACAGAAGGTTTTCTACTACTTAATGCAAGTAAGGAGCGTAAATATTTCAGGGAATTGTTCCTACAGGTGCTTGTCTGTTATAATGAGATTAAATCTTTTAAGAATATATTACCAAGCACCGTCAGGCGCTACAATAAAGGGGCGATAGCACATGACCAATGAATCTGAAAATAAATCCAACTTTCTTCTTACTCTCATCAGCAAAGATCTTGATGAAGGAAAAAATGACGGCCTGGTTCATACTCGTTTTCCGCCTGAGCCCAACGGCTACCTGCACATTGGACATGCCAAGGCCATCCTTTTGAATTATACTCTGGCCCAAACCTATAACGGCAAGTTCAACCTGCGCTTCGATGACACCAACCCAGTCAAAGAAGAGCAGGAATTTGTAGATTCCATCCTTAAAGATATTCGCTGGTTGGGAGCCGACTGGGAAGACCGCCTGTTCTTCACATCCGATTCTTTCGGAACTAAGTATGAGTTTGCTTTGCGTCTGATTAAAGCGGGGCGTGCTTACGTTTGCGATCTAAGCCCGGATGAGATGCGGCAATACCGAGGCACCTTGACCGAACCCGGTAAAGAAAGCCCTTATCGAAATCGCTCCATTGAAGAAAACCTGGACCTTTTTGAGCGAATGCGGCAAGGCGAATTTCCCAACGGCACCCGGGTGCTCCGGGCTAAAATTGACATGGCTTCGGGTAACCTGAATATGCGGGATCCCGTAATTTACCGCATTCTCCACGCCCATCACCACAGAACCGGAGATACATGGTGTATCTATCCCATGTATGACTTTGATCACCCATTTACCGATGCACTGGAGGGGATTACCCATTCCCTGTGTTCCATCGAATATACCGATCATCGGCCACTGTATGACTGGGTGGTAGACAATGCACTGGAGTTAATGCCGGAAGTAATCAAGTGCCGTTCCCGGCAAACTGAGTTTGCCCGGTTGAATATGACGTACACTGTCATGAGTAAGCGCAAACTACGCCGTCTGGTTGAGGAAGGGCATGTGCATGGCTGGGATGACCCCAGAATGCCCACCATTGCCGGTCTGCGCCGACGGGGCGTAACGGCCGCCGCCATCACCGACTTCCAGGAGCGGGTGGGAGTAGCCCGTGCCGATAGTACGGTGGATCTGGCCATGTTCGAACACTGCATCCGGGAAGACCTGGGGACAAAAGCACCTCGGATGATGGCAGTACTGGACCCTCTGAAAGTTGTGATAACCAACTGGCCCGAGCAAAAAAGCGAGCTGTTGGAGTTGGAGAATATGCCTGGGGATGAGACCGCTGGTACCCGTCGGGTTCCCTTTGGGCGGGAGATTTACATCGAACAAGAAGATTTCATGGAAGAACCACCTAAGAAATTTCACAGGCTTGCGCCCGGCAAAGAAGTACGGTTGAAGGGTGCCTATGTGATCCAATGCGAAGAGGTCATTAAAGACTCTAGTGGTAACATTATTGAACTGCGCTGCACATATGATCCACAGACCAAAAGCGGCGAAGATACCAGCGGCAAGAAGGTTAAGGGCGTCATCCACTGGGTGTCTGTCCAACACGCCGCCAAAGTCACCGTACACCTGTACGATAACCTGTTCACCAAGGAAAACCCCGAGGATGAAGAAGATGGAGACTTTACCACCAACATTAATCCCGAATCTTTGACTATCCTCACCGATGTTCCTGTGGAACCAGCCATAGTTCATACTCCCGTCGGCACCCGCTTCCAGTTTATGCGCAAGGGCTATTTCTACCTTGACCCTGTAGCGGCCCAAGAAGGCAAAGTCATATACAACCGTATCGTTGGTCTCAGGGACACGTGGGCCAAACTTAGCAAGTAGAACTCTGTATAGAAGCTTGAACCCCCACATGCATAATGCATGCGGGGGTTTTATAATTACGCCATTTTAATGAAAACATGCAGATAGCTCTTGCGTTATATGGAATCAAACGGCTTATATTTGCTGATGATCTTCTCTGCTGCTTAATTCCATCCACAGTTGCTGAAATAATTCCTCCTGCATAGCCTCCGCCTTCACCAATGGGATATAACCCCGCAACATTGGCACTTTCCATGGTTTCATTTTCTCTTTCAATTCTGATGGGTGCCGAACTCCTTGTTTCTACTCCTGTCATCACAGCATAAGGCAGCGCAAATCCTTTGAGTTTTTTATCCAGTTCCAAAATCGCTTCTCTCATTGACTCTACCACATAATCCGGCAAGCAATTTTTCATTTCAGCCAGTTTTATACCTGGCAAATATGATGGCTTTACCTACACTTCCCCAGAGCACACGCAGTTCCTTTTAGTTTATTATGATTGATTTTAGTTTATGTTTTATATATAATAGAGACGGAGGTGATATTATGTCGGATGACAAGGAACTAATAACCGCCCAAGCTCTGGCCGAAGCCTTAGACCTTTCAGTGGAAACCATCTGGAGATACACAAGAGAGAATAAAATACCCTATATTGAACTGGGTAACAGGCAATACCGCTATAGGCTTGCTGATGCAATCAAAGCACTTACCGGTTCAACTGTTCAGGAAAAGGCCGCTAATTACAACACCGACCCCAATAAAAGGTACACGTATCAAGACTATCTGACACTGCCGGAGGAACCAGGCTTTCGTTTCGAGATTCTTGAAGGCATTTTGATCAAAGACCCGTCACCGAATGTTATGCACCAACGAGTTTCCCGTCGGCTCCAACGGATCCTAGAAGATTACTTTTGGGAAGTTGATGCTGAAGGGGAAATCTTTAACGCGCCCTTAGACGTTACCTTCCTAGACATTACTGTAGTCCAACCGGACGTGTTCTATGTGTCCGGAGAACAAAAAAAGATCGTGAAGGATACCCGGATTGACGGTCCACCCACACTGGTTGTCGAAGTTCTCTCTCCTTCCAGCAGACGCAAAGACCGGCTTCAGAAACTGCGGATTTACCAAGAAGTCCAAGTACAGCACTATTGGCTTGTGAATCCGGAGGAAAAAACACTGGAATGCTTTTCCCTCCGAGATGGTGTATACTCCCTGGTTGCAACCGGAATGGACGAAGATGTTGTAGCCCATCCAAGCTTTACGGGTTTATCCATTGCGTTAAAAGAACTATTTGGTTAACCCTTACGAGCTTACACCATAGGGATTCGGCGCTAACCCATATGAGATATATCCTTTAAACCTGCTTATTATGAGAAAAAAAACCACGATTCCAGTAAGTGTGAACAAAAAAAAACGACCAAGGTGTTTTGGCCGACCTATTAATTCACAATATCTCTTTTTTGTAAAACCACTATCGCTGCCAGATAAAATAAGAGGCTATGTAGTAAAAGAAAGGCAAGCGCAAAACTGATTTCCTGTCTGTTAAATGATAAAACTAAATGTGTTACGACAAAGTAACTGCTAATTAGAAAAGGACTGATTTCCTTTGCCAGCAAATCCAGGATGGTAAAGATAAGCAGCAACCCGGCAGATGCTCCCACCACCGATGCGCCACTGGACATGATAAGTGCAAGAAACATTACCAGTAGGGAGAACGATAAAAGCGGCACAGCTGATGCAAAATAGGAAACTAAGGTAATTCTAATTCCTTCCCATGTGGTGTAGGATATCCCGCGCATGAAAAAACCGCTGCCCCAGCCAAAAAATAATGTACCAATGCCGTAACCCAAGAGTAGTGCGTAAAGAAGACCCGCTAAAATTAGCATTAAAAGTGCTATGACTTTAGCAGTAATCAGTTGAACGCGTGTAACAGGGTGTACCAGAGATAGCGAGAGCGTTCCAGCACTATATTCTTCAGTTATCATTTCAGCAATAATGGCAATCAGAAAGAGAGGCAGAACCCAGGAAACAGTCACGCCATAAAGGGTGGACGGATACGACTGGCCATCCATGGTCCTGATTCCTATCAATAGCGTCAACAGCACAGGAATAACATTAATCATCAACAAAGCCAGCATAAACCCATACGTTTTCCTGTTATGCGTTAGTTTAAGCAGTTCATTTTTTATCAGACCCGTCACTGTCTTCTCCCCCACCTGTCAGCTCAATAAATAATTGTTCCAGCGTGGTGTTGTTTGGAACCAGGTAGTCTACAGGTATCTTTCTTTCCACAAGCAACCGATTGAGGTTTGCTGAAGATTTGCGGTCAATTTCTGCGGTAACCCGATTTTCACCAGTTTTTATCTGATGAACAAAGCTAACGTTTTGTAAAACAGAAGTAACCGTCGCCGTTTCAGAAGTGTAGATATCCACTGTTTCAAAGTTGCGCGTGAGTAATTGCTCCATGCTTCCCCGGGTAATGATTTGACCTGTCTTAATGATGGCAATATGATCACAGACCTGCTCCACTTCACTAAGCAGATGACTTGTGATAAAAAACGAGATTCCCCGCTCCTTCAGCTTGAGGATTAGCGCTCTGGTTTCAATCATCCCTTGCGGATCCATCCCGTTCATCGGTTCGTCCAAAAAAATAAGGGTAGGATTGCTCACAAGCGCCCTTGCCAGACCCAGTCGTTGTTTCATCCCCAAAGAGTATGTACCCACCTTATCACCGGCTCTGGCAGTAAGGCCCACTAACTCCAGCACTTCAGCGATTTTTTCTTTCTTTACTTGGGGGTGAAGATTACAAGTCATCTGTAAGTTGTGGTATGCGGACAAATAGGAATAAAAACGTGGGGTCTCTACCACTGAGCCCACGTTTCCGATGGCCTTTTTAAACTCGCCCCGTAGCGGATGTCCGTTAATTATAACGGATCCCTGATCGGATCGCACTAAGCCGAGGATGATACGAATCAATGTGGTTTTGCCGGCACCGTTTGGACCAATAAACCCCAGCGATTCTCCCTGGGAAACACTCAGGGACACATCCCGCAGGACGCTCTTTTTTCCAAATGACTTATTAATGTTTGAAACTTGCAAAATGTTTTGTGCCATAGTCTTCCCTTTGTTTTTATTCACTTTCTAGGCGGCTACACTTCGCCTAGATAAATGTTCTCCAGTGGTAAGCGTGGTCGGGCCTCTGGTTCCTGATCCGGGTACCCGAAGGGGACAAGGGCGGTGACATACATGGTGTCGGGTAATTTAAAAAGTTCTTTGACTTTGCTCTGTCGGAACAACATTAACCAGCAACTGCCCAAGCCAAGTTCCACACCCCTTAGAATCATATGTTCAATGGCGATGGCCACGTTAAGGTTAACATACGCCAGTTGGGCCGCACCATCACGCTGCGGTTTATTCTGCGAATCAGTCAGTATGGTGTCGATGCCCGTTCCCGCAAACGCACCGGATTCTACCAACTCACTGATGCGCTCACTGCGTTTATCCACGGCGGTAAGATCAGCACAACAAACCATGATTAGAGGTGCCTGCTCAATAAATTTCATGCCGATAGTGCATTCCTTTAGTTTTGCTTTCATTTCCAGACTTGTCACGGCAATAAACCGCCAAGGCTGAATATTTGTTCCCGATGGGGCTAGCCTCGCTGCTTCCAGCAGTTCTTGCAATATTAGTTTATCAATGGGTGTTTCTTTAAACTTTCGGATACTTCTGCGCGTTACAATTGCTTCTTTAACGTCCATGTTAAGCCTCCCTTACAGCGTTCTTTGGGATTGTCTTTTATCATGCTTGAATATGAGCACAGACAGTTTATAATGTAAACTCCCTGTTTAAGTTTCTGTGTGTAAACACTTTGGAACGGTTGGCATAGTCCTCAACCACATGGCCGTTTCCTATCAGTTTGTACTTATAAATCAGTAGCCCATCAAGGCCTACTGGTCCTCTGGCGTGAATCTTACTAGTACTTACCCCCACCTCTGCACCAAATCCGTAGCGGAAGCCGTCACTAAAGCGGGTAGAGCAATTCCAAAAAACATTCCCGGAATCCACAAAGTCCATGAACCGTGCTGCTTTTTCTCTATCCCTGGTTACAATGCCGTCCGTATGCCCTGAACCGTACGTATTGATATGGTCAACGGCCTCATTAAGCCCCGTAACAACTTTGATACACAGCTTATAATCCAGGTACTCGGTTTTCCAGTCCGTCTCCGTGGCCGGAGCAATCGGAATGATGGCCTGAGTTTTGGAGCACCCCATCAGTTCCACGTTTTTGCTGTCCAGCAACTTCTTTAGTTCCGGCAAAAACTCTGGTGCTACCCCTTCATCCACCAGCAGGGTCTCCGTGGCGTTGCAAACGGACACGTACTGTGTTTTTGAATCCACTACAACTCTGAGAGCCATCTCCAGGTCGGCATCTGTATCCACGTAACAATGGCAGATTCCATCAGCATGACCCATAACAGGAATTTTTGAATTATCCATAATATAGCGTACAAAGTCATTGGAACCCCTGGGGATAATCAGGTCAATATACTGGTCCATTTTCAGCATGTCACTGACATCGGACCGTGTCTCTAATAGTGCAGCCCAATTTGCAGGGATACCTGCCTTTTCGGATGCCTCAATTATAATCTCCGCCAGTATGCGGTTAGTCTCCCTTGCCTCTGACCCGCCCTTTAAGAGCACGCCGTTCCCGCTTTTGAGGCAAAGCGTGGATATCTGCACCAAAGCATCCGGTCTTGATTCAAAAATAACGCCAATGACCCCTATGGGGCAGGTTACCCTGTATAACTCCAGCCCATCATCCAGTTCAGTGGAAAGCAATGTTTTGCCCACAGGATCTTCAAGGCTGATAAGACTGTTTATACCATCAACCACATCAGCAATTTTTTCTTCATCAAATTTCAATCGTTTCAAAAGTGGCTCAGCCAGATTTTCCTGCTCGCTTCTGTCCAAATCTTCCCGGTTGGCCCTGATAATTTCCTCTTTCCTATCATATAAAGACTGGGCAATTTGAGCGAGCGCTTTATTTTTAACTTCTGCCCCAGCCGCGGCCAACTTAATGGAAGACTCCTTCACCTGACGCGCCAGTTCGTCCATGTTCAAAACAATTCACTCCTTCCAATAAATTTCCTTATCGCATTATATCACATAGGCCTTATGTTTTTCCATAATTCAGGCTATCGTCGCTCCTTGTACTTTTTTTTCTATAAATTAAGAAGACCGCTGATTAGCATGCACTTGGCACTCTATTCAGCGGTTATGCTTTTGTATATCAGTCACAGAGACATTGATTTTACCTCTTACCTTTGTCATAAGGCTCACCCAGTGCCTTAGGCACCTGAGAAAATTTCGAAGACAGAACCAAAGCAAACAACGTTAATATATACGGTGATGTTTTCAGAATAATTCCCGGAATCACAGCCAAAGCAGGTATTACCTGTGATACGTTAGCAACGGTGCTGGCAATACCAAAGAAGAAGGTTGCCGCCAGAATGCCTGCAGGTTTCCATTGACCGAAAATCAGAGCCGCCAGCGCCAAAAAGCCCAGACCAGATGCTGTGCCGCTAAATTCACCTGAATAGGTGACAATGACTATGGCACCGCCCAGCCCAGCCAAAGCGCCGGACAACATCACCCCAATATAACGAATCAGATAGACATTGATCCCTGCGGAATCAGCCGCATGGGGATGCTCCCCGCATGCACGGAGACGAAGGCCAAATACCGTCTTATACAACACAAATGAGGACAGAGCAAGTATGGCCAGCACAACCCACGTTGTGGCATATGTCTGTGTAAAGAAAAGCCTGCCTACTAGTGGAATCTGAGATAGAACGGGAATTGTTTTTCTGCTTAAGCTGTGAACGATGAGTATATTACCACTACCGGTAATGTTGCGCGCGAGATACGTTGTTAACGCTCCGGCAATCATGTTAATCGCAATGCCACTGATGACCTGGTTGGCATTTAGGGTGATACAGGCGAATGCATGTAACAGAGAGAAAAGTGAACCAGCTATAACTGCGGCCATCAGGCCGAACCATACCGCTGTCCCAGGATATACCGGCTCCAGAGTATATATAACCAGCGCGCTGGTGAACATTCCTATAACCATTAATCCCTCAAGGCCGATGTTGACAATACCGCTTCGTTCACTGAACAGGCCACCCAGTGCGGTTATCAGCAGGGGGATCGTATAAGTCACAGCATAGGGAAATATCTGGACAAAGACTAGCCACATACTACCTGACACCTCCCCGCTTCGCCCGCCACCGGGTCCACACTCTTTCCACCATAATACTGGTTGCGGCAAAGTATATAATGGTAGCCATCACGGTATCGGCAATTTCCGGTGGAATTCTCGTCATGGCATTCATGAATCCTTTGCCTGTATGCAGTAATCCGAAGAATACCGAAGCACCCAAAACGCCAAGAGGAGTATTGGCACCTAAAAGCGCTACCGCAATGCCGTCAAAGCCATGACTTGGCAGCACTCCAATCTGCATATTTGATGCATAACCCACATAAAATGTGGCTCCCCCCAGCCCTGCCAAGGCTCCGGCAATTGTCATAGACAGAATAATATTTTTGTTCACGCTAATACCGGCTGATTCAGCTGCGTGCCTGTTAAAACCTACAGCTTTTAGTTCGTACCCCAGCGTTGTTCGTTCCAATATGACTGCGGCAATCAATACAAACAGTAATGCAATAAATATCCCTAAATTTATATAAGATCCTCCAAAGAGACTGGTAAGCGAGTTAAGCTTAAGTGACGCATTGTATGGGATTCGTTGTGATTCAGTTTCTAAAAAAGGACCTTTGAAATAGCGGGGGACTGTGTAGAAAACCGTCCAGTAGGCAATCCAGTTCATCATAATTGTGGCAACCACTTCATGCACATTAAACCGTGCTTTTAACCATCCCGGAAGTGCCGCCCATAATCCGCCGCCCACTAAAGCTGCAAACACCATAACAGGTAAAAGCAGAGGTTTTGGCCAGTCGAGCGTTAATCCGACAGCTGTGGCAAACAAGCCGCCAATCAACATTTGCCCGGACGCTCCGATATTAAATAACCCTGTCCGAAAGGCAAAGGCAACTGAAAGCCCGGTAAAAATCAGGGGTGTTGCTGTGGCCAGTGTGTTTCCCACCCGTTCCACATTCATCAGGCCGCCACGAAATAAATAGTAGTAGCCTGACACAGGATTGTTACCCGTTAGCAACATCAGTGCCGCACCGGCCAGGAGACCCAGGATAACGGCAACAAAAGCCAGGACATACTCTTTGTTAATTGTAACCTTGATGGCCCTAAGCTGTTGGACATACTTGCCGGTATTAGGCTTCACACCCCTGCCTCCCTTTGCACGCCGGCCATCATCAGGCCAACCTGGTTTTCGTTGGTTTCGGAAGCTTGTACGATTCCTACGAGTTCACCATTATTTATTACTGCAATTCTGTCAGAGAGAGTAAGGATTTCGTCTAGTTCCAGCGACACCAAAAGAACAGCTTTCCCGCGGTCGCGTTGCTCAATGATACGGCGGTGTATATACTCAATGGCACCCACATCAAGACCGCGGGTTGGTTGAACCGCCACCAGCAAATCTGGATTCAGATCAATCTCCCGTCCTACGATCGCTTTTTGCTGGTTTCCACCCGACAGTGAGCGGGCAGCCCCGGCAGATCCCTGACCGGAACGCACGTCAAACTCACTGATTACTTTCTCTGCTTGTTGGTGTATGGCTTCTCGTTTGAGAAACCCATTTCTGGAATAGGGTTGACTGTCATATACCTTTAAAACCAGGTTGTCTTCCAGGGAATAGTCCAGAATCAACCCATATTTATGACGGTCTCCCGGGATTAAGGCCATCCCTTCCCTGATACGATTCCTCACAGACATGTTTTTCACATCTTTACCGTTTAATAAAATTCGACCTTCTTCCGCCTTCTTTAGACCAACTATCGCTTCTACCAGTTCGGACTGTCCGTTGCCATCCACCCCGGCAACACCGACGATTTCCCCGCAGCGTACGTCCAGTGAAAAGTTTTTTAACCCAAGTACACCCCGTCCACTGCGCACAGATAAATTGTCCAGACGTAATATTGTTTCACCAGGGTTCTCAGGACCTTTTTCAACTTTCATTAGTACCTTCCGACCAACCATCATCTCCGCCAGCTTTTCCTGCGATGTGGTGGCCACATCCACCGTGCCCACCGGCTTTCCACGGCGAATTACCGTGCACCGGTTAGCAATCTCTTTGATTTCTTTCAATTTATGTGTAATTAAAATAATGGACTTGCCTTCGTTAACAAGACTTCTCATAATTTTCATCAGTTCCCGCACTTCCTGCGGCGTTAAAACAGATGTGGGTTCATCAAAAATCAGAATCTCCGCATCGCGATAAAGCATTTTTAAAATTTCAACACGCTGCTGCATCCCAACGGAAACATCAGCAATCTTTGACTCCGGCTCCACGTTTAAACCATACCGTCTCGACAAGACTCGAATCTTATCTGCAGCCGAACGAACATCAACCAACAAGCCTCGTGTGGACTCACTGCCCAAAATAATATTTTCTGTAACTGTAAAGTTTTCCACTAATTTAAAATGCTGGTGAACCATTCCGATTCCCAAGTCATTGGCTATATTAGGATTCGAGATGCGAACATCGTTGCCCCGAACCCGAATCGTACCACTATCCGGCTGATACAGGCCAAAAAGAATACTCATCAATGTTGATTTTCCTGCACCGTTCTCTCCCAAAAGCGCATGAATTTCACCCTTAGCTAATTGGAGCGTAATATCATCGCAGGCCACCACACCCGGAAATTCTTTGCGAATCTTCAACATTTCGATCACATAGTCCACCGGTTTGCCTCCCCTGCCATAACATTCCAGAGAAAAAGGACGGAGTAACCCGTCCTTTTCTCCTGCTGCATCTACTTGATTAAATCCCCTTGCACGTCAGAAATTACCAATGTTCCGTTTTTAATCATGTTGAATGCTTCAGCCACTTTTGCCATAACATCTGCACTAAGGTTGGGGTTTTCTTTGGGAATCCCGATACCGTCATTGGCTGCGGTAAACAGCAGTATTTCCCCACCGGGGAATACGCCTTCTTTTTCCGCTTTTATCATGTCATATGCGGCCTGGTCAATTTGCTTCATGGCCGATGTGAGAATAATGGACTTGTTCCCCTCATAAATACCTTCTGCATACTGATCCACATCAACGCCAACAATCCAAACGTCGTCCCCATCTTTGGCCCGGGCTTTGGCTTCGTTAATTGAGCCCACACCCACGCCACCTGCAGCGGCAAAAATTGCCTTTACACCTTTGTCATACATCTGTGCTGCCAGTTGCTGACCTGCCGCTACGTTATCGAATGTACCCTGATAAATTACATTTTCCGCTTTTACAGTAACGTTGGTGCCAAAGTTTTCAGAGGCATACAACAACCCCTGTTGGAATCCCCAGTTGAACTTCTGCACGGGAGGGATTTCCATGCCGCCAATAAAACCGACTTCCCCTTCCTGTAGTTCCAGCGCAGTGGCCAGCCCTGCCAAAAAGCCTGATTCATGCTCAGCAAAGAAGATGGAAACTGTATTAGCCGCTACAACAGGCGCCCAATCGCCAGCATGCGGATAACCGTCAATCAGTACAAATTTAGCATCTGGATAACGCTCCTGTGCCTGGAAGATTGCTGTCTCAAACTTAAAACCGGGACAGACAATAAATTTATATCCTGCATCCACCAGATTGCCGATTTCTGTAATGTAATGGGCTTCCGTCGTACCTACAGGCTTCAGGTATCTGGTTTCAAGGCCAAACTCATTACCCGCTTTTACTACACCTTCCCAGGTACCCTGGTTAAACGACTTGTCATCAATGGTTCCTGCATCCGTGACCATACCCACTTTTAAGCTATCTTCACTTTTACCGTCTCCATTGCCCCCGGTGTTGGTACGCGATGTACAACCGACAGCCATAGATGCCACCAACACGAAAGCCAACATGAATAATAACCCTTTCTTAAACATTGACCACCCTCCTTGACATTTTTATTTATATCATACAATTATTTTAGCATCTAAATATAAATATTGGTACTAAAATATTTTCCCCTAAAATATAACATATGAGCTTATCGCCTAACTTTATACCAACTAAAAAAGGCTTAGAAACACTTACCTGCTTTTAAGCCTTTTCTCTTACTTAATTTCTTTGACCCTGCCAACAATCCCATTCTCAAGCATAACCTTGATACCATGAGGATGCTCTGGTGAGTTAGTTAGAATCTTCTTAACTATACCTTCTGTGAGCTTACCACTACCTTGGTCCTGCTTTTGTACAACCATTACCGTAGCCCCTATTTCAATATTGCTTCTTTTAATTCCGTCCATTATTCTATCCTTTCAGATTAAATATCTTCACTCTCACTTGGACAAAAAACTGTCCCCTTGTCCCGTGCTCTATATATTCTTTACAGAGAGTTAAAAGCCTTTAAGAAAATCATTTGTTCTTGTGTGTTCGAGACAATACATCCAGAAGCACCCACTGATGACAATAGCAAAGGTCTTTGCATCTCTTGCTCTTTATAAAATAAGTTCCGAGTGCGACATATCATCATAACACAAACACAGTAACTTTCAAAAAGAGGACAATTGTTGAAAATAATGACCATAACATGTACAATAAATAGTGGTGTTCGTATTCAACGTTAGGGAATGGAGGAGTTAGGATGAAAGAGAATAAACATTTGGACAAAAATAAAAAGATTAGCACTGAGCGTAATGCTCTCAAAACGGATACTGTAAAAGTCGACTTTCCTATCGTGGGCATTGGTGCTTCCGCAGGAGGGTTGGAGGCCCTTGAATCTTTCCTCGGAAACGTTCCTAAGATGAGCGGTATGGCGTTTGTTATTGTTCAGCACCTCGATCCGACGCGCAAGGGTATGCTGGTGGAGTTACTCCAGCGTGCTACCGCTATGAAAATTGTTCAGGTCAGCGATGGCACACGCGTTCAGCCAGACTGCGTATATGTAATTCCTCCGAACAAGGATATGTCTATCCTCCACGGGGTATTGCACCTTTTTGATTGTGTGGCACCCCGCGGACTGCGTCTGCCCATAGATTTCTTTTTTCGATCCCTGGCTGATGACAGGCAGGAGAGAAGTATCGGCGTCATCCTCTCCGGCATGGGTACTGACGGTACGTTGGGAATCAGAGCTATCAAAGAAAAAGGAGGCGCAGTTTTTGTCCAGGAACCATCCTCTGCTAAATTTGAAAGCATGCCTCACAGTGCCATTGAGGCGGGCTTAGCAGACGTTGTGTCTGCGGTGGAAGCTTTGCCGTCAAAGATTGTTTCCTATCTACAACACAAACCTCTTATCAATAGGGCTGACCCAGACCTGGCAGGCAAAGCACAGAGTGCCTTCGAAAAGATTGTGATTCTGCTACGGTCAAAGACAGGCCATGATTTTTCTTCCTATAAACAAACCACCGTTTACCGCCGGATTGAGCGGCGCATGGGTATACATCAGATTACCCAGCTTGACCACTACATCAGATTTTTGCAGGAGAACCCTCAGGAACTGGAATTGCTGTTTAAGGAGCTCTTAATCGGGGTGACTAATTTTTTTCGCGAACCGGCGGAGTGGGAACTGTTAAAGGACAAAATAATTCCTGCACTCCTGGCTGAGCGGGCGCCCAGTCAGATACTCCGTGCCTGGGTATCCGCCTGTGCCACCGGCGAGGAGGCTTACTCCTTAGCCATTGTCTTCACAGAGGCGCTGGAACAGTTGAAGCCCGCCCAAAACTTTACACTGCAGATTTTTGCCACCGATCTGGACCGTGACGCCATTAACAAAGCCAGGGAGGCAGTTTACCCGGCCAACATCGCAGCAGATGTGTCAGCGGAGCGCCTGAGTCGGTATTTCGTTGAGGTGGACCGAGGCTATCAGGTCGCCAAGCGCATTCGGGACATGGTCATCTTCGCGCCGCAAAACATTATTATGGATCCACCCTTTACCAAGCTCGATATCCTTTGCTGCCGCAACCTGCTTATCTACCTGACAGCGGAAATGCAGAAAAAGCTCTTGCCTCTTTTTCACTATAGTCTGAATCCCGGCGGCTTTTTATTTTTGGGAAGCGCCGAGACAGTCGGTAGCTTTCCCCACCTATTTGAACCGCTGCACAGTAAATCGCGGCTTTACCAGCGGCTCCAGTCCCCACTGCAGGCGGAGCCTGTAGGATTTCCCGCATCCTTTGTGCCCGCCCAGTCGACTGCTCACGAAACGTCGAACCCGGTTGAGAACATTCAATTGCTGGCTGATCAACTGATTTTGCAATCTTACTCTCCACCTACGGTGTTAGTCAACGGTAAAGGTGATATCCTCTACATTACCGGCCGGACGGGTAAGTACCTGGAACCGGCGGCCGGCAAGGCGAACTGGAATATTTTTGCTATGATCCGTGAAGGCCTGCGCTATGAACTGAACGATACTTTTCAGAAAGCGCTTCGCCAGAAAAACGCGGTTACTTTCAAAAACGCCGTTGTGAAAACCAACGGCGGGATACAGGCGGTAGACATCACCGTTCAGCCGCTCGAAGAGCCGGATGCGCTGCGTGGGATGATAATGATTGTCTTTAAAGACGTAGTCATACCTCCTCAAGCCAAAACAACGGCCACAACCAATGAAACACCTGCCCGCAGTCGGCGGGAAGCTGAACTGGAGCAGGAGCTGCTGCAAGCCCGCGAGGAGTTGCATGTTACCCGTGCAGAGATGCAGGCATCCCATGAAGAACTCAAATCCTTCAATGAGGAATTACAGTCAACCAACGAAGAACTCCAATCCACAAATGAAGAACTGACCACGTCCAAGGAAGAAATGCAGTCCTTAAATGAAGAGCTGCAGACGGTCAATTATGAACTGCAGACTAAGGTAGATGAACTGTCGCTAGTCAGTAACGATATGAAAAATCTCATGGATAGCACGAAGATTGCCACCCTGTTTCTGGATAACGCGTTGTGCGTGCGACGCTTCACCAGTCAAATGTCTGTAATCACCAAGCTCATCCCGGGTGACGTGGGCCGACCGGTCACCGATATCGCGTCCAGTCTTTTTTATCCTGAACTAGCCGATGACGTAAGGGATGTTCTGCGTACGCTGAATACTTTGGAAAAACAGATCACATCCGGTGATGGGCGGTGGTATAAAGCACGCATTCTGCCTTATCGCACTTTAGCAGACAAAATTGACGGTGTGGTCGCCACTTTTGTGGATATTACCGAATCCAAAGTGTTGGAGGCAAAGCTGTGCGAAACACAAGCCGCTTTAGAAAAACGTCTTTCAATTCAAGACCAGGAGATAGCACATGCAAAAGACAGGCTGCAGGATGAAATTCAACGAGGCCAGAGGGAAGTTGCTGCCGATAAAGCACGGGAGCGTAGCGGTAAATGAGGGGATAGGTGAACCAAGTCTACTATTTATTCAAAAGGCCGGGTAAGGCCTTTTTTTTTACTTTTCTTGTCGATGTATATGTAACAACGGTTTTACTGATAATAGAAAATATCGTAGCTACAATTGGGGAGTGAAGGCATTGGCTCCAATATCAATCTTCAAAAGAGCCAGAGGTGGAAAAGAACAAATCGACATCCAAGAAGCATTTAATATCTTCAACCTTCTAAGAGCCAGATATGTCAGTGCTCAGACAGTACAGATTTTTAAGAACTTTGTTCATGACCGGGAGTGGGATATAGTACTGGACAGGTTTTTAAAACACTTTGAAAATCAAATTACTATCCTGGAAGAAGACGCGAAAAAATTTCGTATCGTCATGCCCGGCAAACCTCCTCTGGACACTAAATTCGCAGCCAGCATCAATGAGATTACTGATGAGTATATCTACAAAAAAATATACCATGACCTCATGGCACAACTGATGTCTCTGATACACGCGGTCCGCACAACCAGCACCAATGATAATCTGCGAAATAGTATCATACAGGATTTAACAACACATTTTAAGGATTTTGAGGTCCTTTATAAGTTTGGTAAAGTGAAAGGTTGGGAAGAGTCGTATCCTGTTTACAAGACTGCTCTTCCCCATGAAAGGGAACAGCTTTCCACGGCCGAAGCGTTTCATATTTGGGACGTTATCAGTTTGAGATATGAACAAACTGAGCTGATAGGTCTATTCGTTAATTTTGCTCATGACACAGAGTTTAAGGCAATACTGCAGCATGGATTATATGTTATCTCCAAGCAGGTCAGTCAGCTTGAACAGTTAGCACTAAAGCTTAATGTAACACTGCCTAACAGGCCGTCAGCACAGGTAATGTCTCCTGT
This sequence comes from Clostridiales bacterium, assembly GCA_018335855.1. Taxonomy (GTDB): domain Bacteria; phylum Bacillota; class Dethiobacteria; order Dethiobacterales; family Dethiobacteraceae; genus UBA7523. Next base: position 65,101 of record JAGXRM010000018.1, on the reverse strand, counting down.
CGACCCTGAAACAATCAAGGATCAGTTTATGTACAATAATATTTTAGGCTGGTTATTGAACGCCCTAGACACGCATGTCCGAGCAATTATTGAGACGATCAGAAACGACTCTCTGCGAAAGCTGTGGACTGAACTCCTTAGTACAGAGCTAGAGTATTACGATAAATATCTGAAATACGGAAAAATGAAAGGTTGGACCAGAGTGGTGCCAATTTATGGAGAGCCTGTTTTATAAATCGTTTTGTAACGCTTCTTTCCATTCTTTCATTTTTACACTATCTTTGCTAACATCTTGAATAATAACAGAATCTCCGAATTTATTGAGTTCTTGCCGTACTCTGCTAGCCATTCTGAGGACGTCTGCTTTTTTTGTTTGAGATGTTCCACTTATTTGGTCCATTAGTGATGCATCATTTATAAGAATAACGATCTCATTGGCTTTATATTTTTTTAAATCTTTTAAAAGAGTTAATAATGCTACGTGACTTACAACCAACGGCTTCTTATATTCCTTAAAAACAGACCTCCTACTTAGGAGGTCTTTGTCATTGTAGATACTGTTATCCACTAAGTAAACATTGCTGACAAATTCCACAGGGATCCGGCCATCTTTAGTTTCTAAAGGTAAATCCTCATAACAAATATATTCTTTAGATTGCAAGGTTTTAAAAGCGTCCATGGATGGGGCAATGTCTTTAAACAAATCTATTTCCCAGACGTACTTTTCACGGATCGAGTCTGATGAATGACCACTCAACTCTATCAGGAGTGGGTTGGCATCAAGTACCTTTCCCGTATTTGCATCAAGAATCAAAATGCCGTCCCTGGCAGATTCAAAGAGTCGCCGATAGCGCTTCTCTGAATTTTGCAACGCCTCAATACCCTTTTTATTCTCAGTAACATCACTAAAAATAGTGGCAAAATAACCTGCATTATTGCTATAAGCCGTAATATTGTACCATTTATCGGCTATCTCAAAATACTCTTCAAAGCGGATACTTTCACCTTTAGTCGTCACCTTATTATAGGTGCCAATCCAGTCAAAAGAATCTCCTTGAATGCTTAAATCAACTTCAGTAACCCTTTTTCCAATAAGACTATCCCTTGAAAGGCTTGACACTGTTTCAAAGGCGGCATTAACCTCTATAAAAATATAATCTACAGGATTGTTTTCTTTATCTATAATTATTTGATGATAGGCAAAAGCATCTGGCATATTTTCTACAAGCTTCTGATACTTATTATCTTTCTTAACTATAGCCCACTCAGCCTCTTTTGCTATTGTCCGTGACGTGGCCATTTTTTCACGCTCCCTCTATTTAATCTTAAATACAAAGGAATGACTAAAGTGAAGGTAGTTTACCCTTGAATGATTTTTGGGTTGGTTTTGTTAGTAAGGTAATGATGGAAAGTAGCGTTAATTTCTCCACCCAGCAATATTACTACACTGCTAATATACAGCCAAACTAAAAATACAATAATGCCGCCTAAAGGCTGGAATTGCCAGAATCAAGCCGACAAAGCCGAACAGGCTACCAATAAGTATTAGCCCAATGATAATCATTAATTAGTATCCAAACCGCTATTTTGTAAGATTTTGTATTAATCAAGTCCATTTTACAACCCCCTGGCAAGCAGGTGCAAAGTCGAAATCAGGATAGAGCCTTATTGCTCTATCCTGATTGTTTTGCCAACTATTTTTTTTTCAGTGTATCTATCAAAATACGGATTCCTTCACTGACAATCTTAATATAGGTCAATACATCCTGGGTATTTTCTTTAACGGTAGTGGCCGTTTCCATCAGGCTTGCATTGACAACATTTATGGAGCTGTCAACTCTCTCGCTGGTATGCTTTAGTGTTGTTGTTATTGCATGAAAATTATTAATTGATTCGGGAATTTTGTTCTCGAAAACATCTTGATTTTTACGAAGAGCCGCGCTAAGAACGCTAATATTTTCTGTGGCGACATTCAGGTTGTTCAAAAAGCTTTGAATGTTTTCGTCATTAGCAGTTACACTTCGATTTATATTTGCAACCAGCTTGTTTGCATTATTTAGCGTAATCACTAAAAACACACCAATGGCCAGCGCGGTGATTAAGACTAGAAATATTCCCAAATCTTGCAGGGAAACATACATAACTCTCACCTACCTGTTTAAATCTTTCTTGATTTTCTCTTTTGTGTCTTTGAGCGCATCTGTGATATCTGCATGCCCTTCCTTTAAATCTTCACTTACTTTTTCCAGCTTTTCATTGGCTTCTTCAATACTATCCCCTACATTATTTATTCTTTCGGTGATACTCTCTTTTACAATTTCCCTCAGCTCACTGATTTGCTCTTTCTTGTCGTTAAACACTTTTTTTCCCTTAATGATGACGTCCGATGCTTTTTCCGCAATATCTTCCCGGGTTTCTTCACCTGACTTTGGCGCCAGTAATACACCTGCTGCGATGCCCACCGCTGTCCCCACAGCTAGACCGACACCTACTTTTTTGGCGGCGTCCAGCTTTTCTTTCCGTTTTTTTTCTTCTTTTGCTTTCTCAAGATATTCCTTTAACATAATTTAGACCTCCTTAATTATAGGAAAATACTCAATGAATTTAGAAGATACCTCAGTTGTCCCCTGTTGAACTCTTCAACCCTCTCTCTTTTCGATTTTCTCTGAGAAAATCATTCATCCCAAAGCGCTTGGGACTGACGCGGTTGTTTCCGCATTTGTATTTATCCCTTCCCCAGAATCCCTGACAAGACCTCTCCCAGTTCCTGGAGTCTGTACGGCTTGGCTACTACACCGCCAAAGCCGTGTTTTCCATAATCGGAAAGCGACGCGTCATTGGAGTAGCCGCTGGAGACAATAGCTTTGACATCGGGGTCAACTTTAAGCAACTCACGCACAGCCTGTTTGCCTCCCATGCCACCACGGACCGTCAGGTCAGTAATCACGACATCAAATGGGCTGCCAGAGCAAAACGCCTCTTTATACAGCGTGACCGCTTCGGCACCGTCCCTGGCGAATTCCACTCCATAGCCGAGAACAGCCAGCATCTCACCAGCAGTTTGACGCACACTCTCCTCATCGTCCATAAATAAAACTTTCCCCTTTCCCAAGAGAAGTGTGCCTTCCATTGCTTCTTCTTTAACTTTTTTACTGGAAACAGGAAGATAAACGGTAAAGCTTGACCCTTCTCCCTCCACTGATTCTACAGAAATATGACCATGATGTTTTTTTATAATTGAGTAGCAGATTGTCAGCCCTAGGCCACGGCCATGTTCTTTGGTACTGAAATACGGGTCGAATATTTTTGCCAAGTGCTGCCTGGGAATGCCTGCGCCTTCATCAATTATGATTAAGGCTACATAGTTGCCGGGCTTGAGCGGCAAAGCACCTTTCTCACCGGTAACGGCCAGCTTCTCGGCAAGAATCCTGATTGTCCCGCCTTCCAGCATAGCCTGGTGGGCATTAATCAGCAGGTTGTTGATAACCTGTGTTATCTGCCCACTGTCAATCTCCACAGGCGGCAGATCTTCAGCAAGCGAAAATTCGTAGCGCACCTTCGACTCGCTGAGTGCACAATTGCTCACTTCCTCAATAAGGCTACGGATGGAGACAGCCTTGGTTAGTGGCTTGCCGCCGCTGGCAAAGGTAAGCAATTGCACGGCTAAACTTTCTGTCTGCCTGATGGCTTGTTCCATTTCCTGAAAATGCCTGGAAACTCTGTCGTCTTTTTTCCTGGCGTACATTTTCGCCAGTGAGAGATTGCCGAGGATCACGGTAAGGAAGTTGTTAAAGTCATGGGCAATCCCCCTGCTAAAATACCGAGGGATTCCAGCTTGTCCAGTGTTTGAAACTCCTCTTCCATTTGCTTGCGTGCAGTAATGTCACGCAGTAGCCAGTGCAGTTCCGCAGTTTTTCTCCTGGAAATAATAACTGACCCCACGGTGAGGGATGCGAGAAAAGCTGTGCGCTTTCTCGAAAACATGACAAGCTCCCAATCTTCGTTTTGTACGATGGTTCCATTTTTCAGTTGGCCCAGCCGGGTACGGAAATTGTTGCGCTCCTGGCTATACACAAATAGCGCTAGCGGCTTGCCAATTAGAAAAGATTTGCTAACGTTAAAAAGGTTGGCAGCTGCACGATTGGCATCGAGTATTATGCCTTCCGTATCAGTGACCAGATAGCCTTCCGGTGCAAATTCAAATAACTCCCGATAGCGAATCCGCTCTTCGTCCAGTGCCAAACATCCGGTCACCAATTCCTCATTTTGCCCTAATAGTTCAACTGTAACTGCCTGTAATTCATGTATGGTAAAATTTAGCTCTGCTATAAGTTTAGACGTCAGTTCCGGGTGCGACAAATCATCATAACACAAGCTCTCCTGACGGCGGATAGATGCTTCCACTCGGGCCGATAGATGCCTGGTCAATTTTCGTCACCTCCTACACCAATATTACTAAATTACATAATTCGTTTTGTTATCATAACAAACTAAATGCTTAGATATCTATTAGCAATATTCCCCTTTTTCATTATTTTGTTCTAAAAAAAAAGCCCCACAAATTTATGAGGCTCCTTACGGCGGATATTGGAATACTTTTTTGTTATTTTTTTGACGACTTTGCTGAGGGTGCTTCACTTTTAATTGTGGGCTGTACAGTAATGTTCTTAACCACTTTCTTCTTTTTTTCCCGTTTCTTTGGGCTTTTATCTCCCATATCAAAAACTCCTTTCTGTCTTTTTATATGGCTTAATTTCCACTCAATTCCACTCGCCATGGGGATCTGTCTTTTTGATATCAGGTTTTGTTTGGCTTGGAAGACGAGGCTGGAGACAAATTCGTACCGGTTGGTGTTCTCTCTACCATCGTAGTAAACCGAAATGATAGGGATGCCAATTTCATTGCTGAGAACTCCCTGTTGTGCTTCCACTACCGAGGCGGGCAAACATGTAAAGGGCCCCACGAATATGGCCCCGGCCATCCTATCACGACCGGCTAATGCTCCTGTGCGGCCAATGGTCATCGGAGGCTCTCCCGCAGTATGTTCCGGAATATATTTTTCAGAGTGCTTCCTTATCTCCTCAGCAGCAGGCTCTTCCCCACCGTGCAGCAGACTTTTCGCAGACTGTTCCAGATGGTGTTCATCGTGGTGTGTCAGCCAATTAACAACGGTGTAGCATAATTTTTTAAAGTAGAGAGCAAGGCTACCTTTGAATTCATAGTCTTCCTTTGCTTTGCGATAGTTTGCGTACGCCGAGTAAATAAAAAACTCTGTGGCTGGGGCAAGGGAAACCTCTCCACCGGCTTCTTCTAACTGTTTGATTATATCCTGATTACAGCGGTCATCAAGGCGGACGTAAAATTCACCTGCCAACATTATCTTCGGCCGTAATTGATCATTGCCACAGGGAATAGATGCAAATCGCTCTGCCGCCGCCGTCAACAATAATTTCAATGGTTTCAGATGTCTGCCTGTAAGTAGACTTAACCACATAAAGCGATGGTGGCGCAGAATCGTATACACCTGCTCACAGTATTCATTAAAAAGAGCTTCTGCTTCACCTTTATTTAACTCGTAAGGCCTGGTTTGATGCAGCATTTTATACAACATATCTATGGCCAGCATACCGTCGTAGGCAGCAATAACAAATTTCGGTCCGAATCTTTTTACGGCATCTTCACTCTTAAACGCTAAAATTTTCTGTGTGCCGTATCCGGCTCGGTTAATAATCATAGATTGGGTTGATGCGTAAAGACCGTAGCGGCAGGGACCGCATGCCCACCCCTGAAAGAAGACGACCCCGCCTTCTTCTAGTTCTTGTGAGTTGCTCTCTGCATATTCGAGGTAATCTTGCAAGTTCTGAATAAACGGAAGACATTCCTCACCGTTCGTGTAACGGCGTGCCAGAGTCAGGTCTTTGTCAGTACTCCGGGGAAGCAATGCAGACTGGATGCCATAATTCTCGAATAATGCCACGAAAACTGCGGCGTGTTTAGTAGAGTTGGGTATGAGAATTTTTTTTATTTTCCGGTCAACAGCTGTTGTCGTTTTACCCGAGAAAAACGGTGTAGCAACGCTACTTTTCCGGGAACGACAGGTGTTTTTGAACGCTTCCAGCCTGGTAATCATGCCGGCGGCCGCGGTATGCTCGTCAAGAGTAAGTCGTAAATACCCGGACACATTGTCCAGATAATGGCGGATCATGGAGTTAGGTCCGCATCTGAAGGGATCCTGAAGTACCAAGTGAAGTTGTGGAAGGCCACTTTCTTCTGATTTTTCATTGAAAAACTGTGCCGCGAGCGCCGCCGATAGAATGTGCTGAAGCTGAGAAGGGTAAATGTTACTCATTTCTTCTATCTTCTGCTTCATGTAATGTTCAAAATCCGCACGGCGGGAATCGAGGAAAGATGATTTAATCCTTCCCTCATACCATCCTCGCAAATATTCTAGTAGAAAATCCTGGGAGAGGGCAACCAGACCTCGCTGTGCGGCGTATGACATTAAGTCTTTGGAAACGAAAGAATCATATAGGGTATAGGAGCGTCCTAAAATAAGCATGACAACTGCATCGGGGTAATCGCCGAGACCTTCGATAATACAACGACCCTCATCCTCGATGGCCAGTTGGAAATTTTTCTGGGCGAGATATCCTTCGTCCAGTGCACGCTGATATACGGCGTTGGAGAAATTTTTACCGAGAAGTTTTTTGGCTGCCGGCAACATTTGTTCTCTGATTCGCTCAGGCCCCTTACGGTAATTTAGCTGTGCATGAAGCACTTTTTCTTCCGGAATATTTAGCGAGTTAACGGCAACCCCTCTTATCATCATCAGCAGGGGGCAACTTAAAGAGCGTGGCCATTCTGCCGCCCAGGGAAGAGGCTCAAGGTCGATCACTTCAGGGATGAAGATATAGTCCGTTTCCATATTTACCAGTTCTCGATAGTGTCCTATTAAGACCTCAATGGGGTAGCACATCTCAGCAGCAAGATCCCTCTTACCCTGCTCCAGTATCTCTTCACTGGACGTTCCACTCAGTACAACCTTAGCACCAAGTGACCTGAAGAAAGCTGCCCAGAACGGGAATAGTTCATGGTACAGACCACTGCACGCTATCCCTACCTTTATCCCATCGTTGAGCGGTTCACCGGCGGCTTCACGGAAAATATTCTCCCTGATTTTCTGATAATCAGGGAGGTCGCCGGATTGCTTGTTCTTATCTAATTCAATCATTGCTATAAATGACTACGTCCGGGTTAAGAGGAGGAAGCGGGTTTTCCGGAATGTATTTATCTAAAACTAACCGCTCCAGACTAAGATCGGATAACGGTATTTCTACCCCGTATTGCGCGGCCCCCAGTGCATTAATATATTCATGATCAGTAGGCACCATTATTTCAATGTCGCGTTCCCGGCAATATGCCTGCAGATATTTGAGAATCGCCTTGTTGTTGGCTACGCCACCAACCATAAACAGGGTACCAGGACCCTTGATCCTGCTTTGGGCAACTCCCGTTACCACCAAATCAACAAGGGCTTTAGCCATACCGGCTGCGACAGCCATTTGTGATGCCCCACCGTTGATGGCGTGGGTCATATCAGACTTGGCAAAAACAGCACACCGGCCTGAAATCTTTACTGATGAGGGGGACTCTATAGCCACTTCCGCCAACTCCCGGTCATTATAGCCCATCCGGGTAGCCTGCTGGTACCAGAATGAGCCGCTTCCCGCAGCACACTGACCGTTGTAGTTGAAAAAAGTGACCGTACCTCTGTTGTCCAGCTCCAGATAATACATATTTTCATGTCCCAAAGAAAGCACGGTTTCGGCGTCAATTAACATGAAAGCGAGCCCAGCCTGCAACGCTTCAACTTCAATAGTCAGAGTGATGCCGATTTTCCCGGCCACCAGCTTGGCATTATTACCAGTAAGAGCAAAGCGCACTGTGGAAGTACTTACCTTTTCCAATAAGTAATCGAGACATTCCCGGGAAGCGGCAGCAGGGTTCCCAGCAGTAGGGCGGTAAATCTTTTCTACCCGTTCACCGTCTATCAGTACACCCTTTACCGCAAAAACACCGATATCAAGTCCGATATTGGGTATAGTTTTTTTTTGTTCTGATAGCGAGATTATGAAGTTCACATCCCTGTCAATTAATTTACGTGTATTAGCAAGCGAAGCACTGATGGCAAATGTTTATGCCAATATGACGTTCTTCAGCTAAAATATTTTGCCAATAAGCCATAATACTAAGAGAATTACCACGATCGTGTATAACATGTTACACCATCCCATGAGTGGGATTACTCCAGAGTTTTGATAACATCTCCGCGTATTGTAAAATCTTAGTATCAGTTGACATAATTATCGGCTTGTCTGGTTTTAAACCGTTAGCATGCATAGATTTGAATCGTCCTTTCCAAAAATTAAGTCTGCTCCTGCCATTGGGGGTGGGAAAAGAATCTTTCAAGCCCCTTTATTTCCGTTTCCAACTGCCGAATCATTGCAGGAGCTTCTTCCAGAATATTTGCCCGTATCATCTTCTCCAGTTCGCAAGCAAGCTTGTAAGCGTTTTTGAACCCCAGGTTTCCAAGCACACCTTTAAGACCATGAACTACTACAGCCAGAGCCGGAGCGTCTTTCTTGTCCATAGACTCCTTCAATTTTGTCATATCTTTGTAATAGTCCTGGAAGAACATTTCCACAAGTTCCTGTAGCAGCTCTCTGTTTCCATCTACCCGCATGAGCATTTCGCGTACCTCTTCCAGAGTAAGGGCATGCTGCTCAAGCTCACACACCCTGCCTTCCATGACCTTACCCAAGGCATAATACAATTCCCCCGGATTAATTGGTTTAGGTATATAGTAGTCCATGCCTGCTTGCATACACTTATACCGGTCTTCTTTCATGGCATAGGCCGTCATGGCAATAATGGGGATGCACCTTATGGCTTCATCTTCACAGGCGCGGATACGCGCCGTCGCTTCCAGCCCGTCCATTTCCGGCATATGAATATCCATTAGGATTACATCAAAAAACCGTGACATAAGCGTTTCCAGCGCATCCCTGCCATTTATTGCTGTGGTTACTTTATGCTTTTTTTTCTCAAGGAGTATTGTTGCCATCTTCTGGTTCATGGGCTTATCATCTACCAGTAATATATCTAACACTTTCTTTTCAGACAATGATGAATGCATGGGAAAACTCTTCCCATGTTTTTCTAGAACGAACGTCTCCGTAATATCCTCCATGCCCTCGGGCAGTGTAAAAGGAATAGTAAAATAAAAAGTACTACCCAGGTTTTCCACACTTTTTACACCCATAGAACCGCCCATCAATTTCACAAGATTCTTGGAAATGGCCAAACCCAAACCCGTGCCTTCATACTTGCGTGTGTCAGAAGTATCTACCTGGGTGAAGCTCTGAAACATCAAGTCCACCTTATCGGGTGGAAAACCGATCCCTGTATCGCTGATGGAAAAGAGCACCCCTGTTTCATTCCATCGGATGCTTATATCAATTATTCCCTGCTCCGTAAACTTAATGGCGTTTCCAATGAGGTTGACCAGCACCTGTTGAAGCCTTGTGGGATCCCCAATAACAGCCTCAGGGACATTGTCATCAATAGAATAAGACAGTTCTAACCCCTTTTTACGAGCCTGAAAAGCAACCGACGAGATGGTTCTTTCTACTTCCCGGGTAAGATGAAAGGGGACCTGTGCCAGTTCAAGCATACCGGCCTCAATCTTAGAAAGATCCAGGATACGGTTGATCAGCGCAAGTAAAAACGCGGCCGAATCCCTAATCATATCAACATTTTCTTTTTCTTCCTGACTTTGAACAGATTCGTAAACCAAGTGGGCCATTCCAATAATCACACTCATAGGTGTGCGCATTTCATGGCTCATATAAGATAAAAAGCTACTTTTTGCTACGTTTGCCGCAGCACATTCTTCTTTCGCCTTTGTTAATTCAGCTTCCATCCTAACGCGCTCCGTGATATCAAGGCTAACCTCAACAACACCGGTGAGACTGTCGTCTGCATCAAAAACAGGATGGGCGCTGATAAGTAGCGTTTTCCCCTCCGAATAACTTAGAGTATCCTGATCATAATGTCCCGTTTCCAAGACTTTTTTTACCGGGCATTTCTCGCAGTCTACCTTTCGGCGACCCAGTATTTCATAACAGCTTTTCCCTGTGACTTCTTCCGGTTGCAATCCGAAAAAGTCACAAGCCGCACGGTTGGCCCAGCGGATCTTCATTTCCCTGTCATGGTATACAACCTTTTCTGCCATGCTAGTCAGAATAACATTTTTTTCGTGTTCGGATTGTTTTAATTTAGCTTCCAGCTGTTTTGGCACTGTAATGTCGTGCAGGAACATAACTAGTCGCCCACCTTGGGCAGGGACAAAACTGACACTGACCTCCAGATCAACAATTTTGCTGTCTTTACACCGGTGCAGAGTCGTAAAGCGGTCATTGCCAATCCTTATTACTTTATCAATGTGTTGCGCTGTCTCTTCAGGGGTTTCCTGCGCTTCAACATCCTGAATTTGCATTGTCAGCAAATCTTCACGGCTGTAGCCAATTAGCCGGCAATACTCATCGTTGACATTCAAAATATGTCCCCGTACATCTGTAGTCAGAAACCCATTCAGCGATGTGCTGATAATTGCTTTATACTCTTCTTCGGCATGCTTGCTTGAAGTAACATTCAACACCGCTACCCGGCACTCTTGCCCGTCCCCCGATACCCTGGCTTCAATATGTAAACAGAGCAGCCCACTTCCCTTATCACTAAGTGTGACCACGCAGGTTTCCTTGGCTTGGCTCCTAAAAGCATTTTCGATGAAGTTGTTGAAGGTGGGGCGAGAATCAGCTGAGATAAAACGGCTAAAGGGCTGTGTCAGCAGCCGGGCCCGCTCCACTCCCAGCAAGTACGCTCCGGTCAGGTTAGCTTTCTGGATTGCACCGTTGCGCTCCAGGATAAAGTAGCCCACGGGCGCATAGTCATAGAAGTCGGTGTATCGCTCAAGACTTGCCTCCAGCTCTAATCGTGCCTGCTGTAATTCCTCGTTTTGCATCTCCAACTCGATCTGGTGCACCTCTAGTTCGTGGACAAGCCGTTGCAATTCTTCCGGCGTCACAGGAGAAGAATTATTTTGCTTATTATTTTGTAGCCGCTTCTCTGCCAGACGGCGCAACTGGTTGGTGTCCGACCTGTTATTAATCTTTTTCATGTCGATCCCTCCGGTATCTTACCAGGCTTGAAGCTCTATTACATGCATTAGATATTTTGCTCAATCTTCTTCCCCCACGACCATATCCAGCTCCTTGATGGCGGATAGTTCGGTAGCTGTCATACACAGTTTTTTATATATTATCAGACGTAATGCTTAGAAATCCATTAGCAATAATTTCTTTTATTTAACTTATATTGAATTCTCAATGAAAAAAGCCCCATGATTATGAGGCTTGTTGAGAACGTGCCAGTATCTTGTGATAGATATGTTATGAAACCACCAACCCTAAAAGCGTGGCAAACTGCACAATTTCGTCTTTCTTACGCAGGTTAAGTTTTTCCGTCAGGTTGCTAATGTGCTTGTCCACAGTTTTGGGTCTTATGTTCAAAGCTTCCGCAATTATTCTACGATTGCGGCCTTTGGCCACCAGCTTAAAAACCTCTTTCTCTCTGGGGGTAAGCTTGTTATATATAGCGATGCGTTTACGATATGTAATATCCTCAATGGTTATCATGACCTGGGATGACCTGCCTTCACCGTGCAAAAACAGCGGCACCGCATTAATATTGAGCCAAATATAGCCGTCAGCTTTCGGTGAAAAAACCCCCATGACCACATTTTGCAGTGCTTTTCCCGTGCGAAGGGCCACCATGGAGGGGTGTGCATCCTCGGGGAATTCAGATCCATCTTCACGAATAGCCAACCAACGGGAGTCTGTCGGTGTTTTTGCCTGCATTTGATCGATGGATATGCCCAGAATGGCTTCGGCTGCGGGGTTAGCCGATATTATTTTGCCATCTGATCCGTGGTGCACAACACCCTGAGACATAGCTTCAAATAAGGTACGGTATTTTCGTTCACTTTCCCGGAGCAATTCTTCCGCCTGCTTTTTCGCCGAGATGTCCATTAGGGCAACGCGGCATTCTTGCCCGTCCCCGGAGACACTGGCATCAACACGCACAAAAAACGTTCCATGCCCCTCTTTTTTCAGTCCAATATCAAAGGTTACCTGTGGTTGGCTTATAAATACTTCTGCCAAGAAGGCGGTATAAGCTGGCCGGGAGTCTGCAATGACGAACCGACCGAACGGCTGATTTACCAACCGGGTGCGCTCCACCCCGAGCATGCGTGATCCGGTCAAGTTAATGTGCTGGATGAAGCCGCTGCGATTCAGGGTGATATAGCCCACGGGAGCAAAGTCGTAAAGATCGGTGTATTGTTTAAGATATGACACCAGCTCTGAGCGTACCTGCTGCAGTTCCTCGTTCTGCATCTCCAACTCAATTTGATGCACCTCAAGTTCGTGAACAAGCCTCTGCAATTCTGCAGGAGTTGCAAGGGATGTTCCCTTTTGTTTACTTATTTTCAACCGCTTCTCTGCTTCACGGCGCAGCTCTTCCGCCGACTTGTTATTGTCCCTGCTCATCACGATACATCCACCTCTGGTTTTTCGTCAGATATTGGAGTTGTTTATCAGGTAGATTTATCTCAAGTAATTACTAAAAATTCGAAAGAAAATTGTAGTAATTGTAAAAATTACATTATTTTTTAATCTACTATAATATGAAAATAATGTAAAGTTTTTCAGACCTTAAAACTAAAAAATTGTACATCATCACATGTTCATGAACCCATTAGAATCTCAACATTATGTGTTCTCTTATCATTTGAAAGATTTATAACATTTCCATCTTGGATTTGTCCATCCATTGAAATCTTAATCACGCCCTTACTAAGATTCTCAGGATTTCTAACTTTAAGATTATACGTTGTTTGGTAGTGATTATACGTTATTGAATACTCCGTCCACTTTTTCGGTATACATGGGTCTATTACTAATTTATCACCGTTTTTGATAAATCCAAGGATATTTTCCAAGCCGACCTTATACATCCAGCTTGCGGCTCCAGTATACCAGGTCCATCCTCCTCTTCCTATGTGGGGATGATTGGCATATACATCCGCAGCCATTACATAGGGCTCTACTTTATATATGGAATACTCTCTATCAGTACGGGTATGGTTGATAGGGTTGATGAGCCCAAAAAGTTCACTCGCTTTATCTCCATCACCCAGCATGGCAAATGCAGCAACGACCCAGGCGGCACCATGAGTATACTGACCACCATTTTCTCTGACTCCTGGAACATATCCCTTTATATATCCCGGCTCCATGTCCCCGTCATTAAAGGGAGGGGTTAAAAGCTTAATGAGTCCTTCCTCCCGCATTACAAGGTAATCTTCAAGGGAATTCATAGCTTTTGCAGCTCTTACAACATCCCCCGCACCGGAAATTACCGCCCAGGTTTGAGCCAGGGAGTCAATCTTACACTCACTATTGCTTGCAGAACCCAGAGGTACTCCATTATCAAAAAAGGCCCGTTTGTACCAGTTTCCATCCCAACCATTTTCCTCAATAGCTTCAACTATTTTGCCGCGTAGTTCAAAATAGTAATCAGCTCTCTCACCATGTCCCATTTCACGGCAGATAGGTATAAACCTTTGTAGCGTTGTGCATAAAAACCATCCCAGCCACACACTTTCTCCCATTCCACAATTCCCTACCGTGTTCATGCCATCGTTCCAGTCACCCCCTCCAATCAGGGGCAGACCCCGCTCACCAAACTTGAGGGCGTTTTCCAGAGAACGAATACAATGATCAAATAGGGACGCACTTTCATTTGAGATTCTTGGCTGACAATACCTTTCGTCCTCACAATCTGTTAAAATGTCCTCTTCCAAGAAGGAAAGTTCTGTTTTTAAAATATCAGAGTCTCCGGTAATCTTGATATACTCTGCAGTAACATAGGGTAACCATAAAAAGTCATCCGATATCCGGGTTCTGGTGCCCTTACCAGCGGGTTCATGCCACCAATGTAAAACATCCCCTTCCACAAATTGATGCTGGGCATGTTTTAAAATCTGGCTTTTGGCAATTTCAGGCCATATTGCGGCTATTGATAAACAGTCCTGCAGTTGATCGCGGAATCCAAAGGCACCTCCTGCTTGATAGAAGGCAGATCTTGCCCACATTCTACAGGAAATAACTTGATATAAAAGCCATCCATTAAGCATAATGTTCATGGCTGGATCAGGAGTATTAACTTGAACAACCTGGAGTTTCTCTTGCCAAAACTTTTTAACCTCTAGGAAAGATTCCTTTGCTGCTTCTACGTTCTTAAACTTATCTGCTAATTCATGGGCTTTTTGTAAATGACCCGCCATTCCCAAAACGAAGACAATTTCCTTTGTTTCATTTGCCTTGATACTTATATTAACCTGCATTGCGGCACAAGGGTCATAGCCTGCCCCCACTGCACCCGACAAATGCACTCGTTTTAAAACTTCCGGAAAATCGGCTTTGCCTAGGCCAAAAAACTCCTTTCGATCTCCAGTTACGGAACGCTCCTCTATTGAAGTATCCATAAAGCAAACTCTATCCGCAAATTCCCGATTATATGGATTCTCAATGATGAGTGTTCCTCTGTCGCTCTGGGAGCTTACTAAATGCATAGCAGTATCTCGGGTATTAACTCCTAAAACAGGGCTTACATAATAGGTTATGTTTAAATTTCTGTCATCGGGACTTTCATTTCTTAGGCTAATAATACTTATCTTTACTGTGCCTTCCACAGGCACAAACTGCACCAGGCCTTGTGCTATCCCATGACTTACATGTTCAAATTCAGAATAGCCAAATCCATGTTTTATGGTATACGCTTCCTCTTCTCTTATTGGCAGCGGCGTCATGGACCATGGTTCCCCGTATTCATCTCTCACATAAAATGTTTCCCCTGGACTATCACTTACAGGGTCATTTGACCATGGTGATAGTTTGTTTTCCCTGCTGTTTTCACACCAAGAAAAGCCTCCACCTGACTCAGAAACCATAAAACCAAATTCCGGGTTAGCAATTACATTTACCCAAGGTGCTGGAGTCATTTGGCCCTTTTCAAGCGTTATAACATACTCTCTTCCATCAGGGCTAAACCCACCTAAGCCATTGAAGTATTGCAGTTCCTTCTCTGCGGCTACTATGTGTTTAGGGGAAGGTTGCTTCTCTGTAGACTCATTCAAGACGTTGTTACGTTGTATAACATTACTTGAAGTTTCTCTAATAGTCGTCAATAATGCTGGCAACTCTTTTTGGGGTAATGTTTTCAATTGTTCTTCCATGGTACCGCCACTGCCATAGAATATCATCCGGGCTACGGCACTAAATAGGTTGATATCCTGGGGAAACATATTATTAGCATTCAGGATAAACACGTCACCATGGCAACTTAAAACATCATGGGTTTGGCTGGAAGATACAATCTCTGTAATTAGCGAATATAATGGATTTGTGTAACTACTCTCCTCTTGGCTTATAATTACCAGATCAACCTTCAAATCTTTTAATCGCCAGTATTCATAGGCTTTTAACACCTCATATAATATATCTGCTTCCTCTGTTTTATTGAGAACCACAAGGATAATTGGTCGATCCCCCGAAATTGCATAGGGCCACAAGGACGACTGACCCTTTCGGTTATCTTTGAATAGCTGTTCATACTTTAGCCTTAGAGGACTTATAAAAAGGATATTCGAAATCATATCCTGATACAATTCCATCTCTGGAGCCCTAATATTTAAATACTTTGTTTCCTCCTCACTCCTGGTAAGGGCCAGCCTAAAACAGGCATCACAAGTCTCTATTGTTGAATATTTTTCTATTCGTTCCATGATAGACTCTTTACTATCCGCCATTGTCGTTACAAAGGAAATTCGGGCTACCTTACCCGGGTCTATCTTTACTCTTATCCTCAGGCTAAAGATTGGGTCTAAAACAGGCCCCACTGTATTCGATAGGGGTTTTTCACGTTCAATCATTGTAGGGTTGTTAACAGTACGTCCTCTGCCAATAAATTGCATCCTGTCCGTTTCAAACTGTATGTCACCTACTATTTCCCCATCAATTACTGGTGTTTCTGCAATCCACATTCTTTTGTCTGCCTGACATCTTGGGCGTCGATTTGCCAATAACGTTTTATACTCAGGATTATATTCTGTCATTACAAAAAGATTGCTGAAGGCTGGGTGAGCCAAGTCACTATTTTGCGAAGCCAAAACAAGCTCAAAATAGCTAGTCACCTCTAGTACACAGGGGGTTTTCCCAGTATTTTTAAGCCGAATCCTTCTAATTTCTGCATTATCATCCGATGCAACAACAACTTCTGTTGATGTTGCAATTTCTCCGTCTGTCCTTTTAAAAGTAGCTCTATCAGGAGTAAAAACAACCTCATAATTTTCTGGAAGAACATGTAAGGGAGCATACGTGGCAGACCAAATTTGGTTTTTATCAATGTTTTTGATATAAAAGAACATTCCATAATTATCAATAATCGGGTCTTCTCTCCACCTTGATATGTCAAAGGTTTTACTTCGGCTATATCCTGTACCTTTATCAGTCATCATAACTGAGTAATTACCATTCGATAAAATATGTGCCTTTGGAAGATGAATATCCGGTGCTGTAAATTTCCGATATGCGCTCTTTTCCCTTTTCACGCTTCCTTTAAATACAACTACCTTTTCCTTGTTTTCCTTTGTGAATACTACATTTAAAGGCACTTTTTCCTGAAGTAGAAGCCTGGCAGCCTTCACATAGGGATCATTTGAGAAACGCTGCTGCATTATATTTTTGTTTAAATAATTATTAAGGACCAATAAGGTCATACCCTGGTGATGGGCCATAAAACTCTTGATAATAACCTTTTTAGACTGGAAATCAAGTCGTCCCGGAGTATAGTCTGCCGCTTCATAGTAACCATAAGGCCCATCCAAGCCCTCAGCCTTTAAGTGTTTAATATTTTTAAAGGCTTCATAGGGGCTTACCATAAGGGCTAAGAAGGTAGCATAGGGTGTAGTTACCGCATCTTCAATCAAGCCTCTTTTTAGTCCTAGCCAGGGAACTCCAATAGCTTTGTATTGATAATCAAGGTTACTATCCAAAGAATTAAAGGAAGACTCAGATGCTCCCCAGGGCATTCCTCTCTGCTTTCCATACTTTTGCTGGCTTTTTATAACAAAGGAGTACGTTTCGTCTAATAGTGTATTTCTATAGCTTTTCATGATTAGTAGTGGCATAAGATACTCAAACATCGTTCCGCTCCAGGAAACCAGTCCTTTATAATGATCAACCACCGTCAGAGATCTCCCTAACATAAACCAGTGCTTGGGTGGAACCTCTCCTCTTGCTATAGCTATATAGCTGGCTTGTCTGGCTTCAGAGGCTAACAAATCATAATATGAATTGGTCAAACGGTTTTCTTCAACATTGTAACCGATGGAAAACAAGTCTCTTTTATCGTTATACAAATAAACGAACCTAGTATTCGCTGACAGCTCATTGATCTGCTCAATGATTTGATTATATTTGTTTATAAACGTTAGGGAAAATTCATTTGATTTTTTTACAGCACCCCTTAGCTCATGTAGCCAAGCCCGCCCCACCTCAATAGATTTTCCCTTTATTTTCTCAGTAGCTTCGATTAACTTATCAACATGCTTTACAATTCTGTTGCTACATGCAGGTAAGTCCTTTAAAGATACATTTGTTTTTAGGATGTCTAATAATACATTCGTTTCCACAACTAATTCATCATGAAATAAATCTTGGGGTATTGTGTCTACCATATGAATCCACGGAATAAATTCCTCAAGCTCATTTTTAAGCATGTAGGCCATTTGCTGGACTTTGAGTTGCCACACTTTCTTCTTTATATTTGCAACCACACTTCCATTAATAAGTTCTCCCAATGCCTTATTCCACAACACCAGATCAATTTTATCCGCTTTTTCTAGGAAGTCAAAATACGTAAATTCCAAGGGAAGCTGCTCCCCATCCCCAAGTCCATTTCGGATGGTAGCTTTTATTCCATTGACAAATGTTGCATCAACCAAAGGACGGGAATAATAATCCTTTAGGCCTTGGACCAAGGTTATCAGATAGCATACTAAGTTCCCGCTATCCACGGTGGATACGTAATAAGGCTTTAGGGGTTCAAGAGTTCTGGTATCATACCAATTATATAAATGACCATTCCATTTTTCCATTTTTTCTATGGTAGTTATGGTTTTTGAAATGGCATCAAATGTTTCCAGTATCCCTCTATATCCCATATCTCTCCCAGACAGAGAGGCCAAGAGTCCTAATCCGATATTCGTTGGAGATGTTCTATATGCAATCCCTCTAGGAGGTTCTTCCTGAAAGTTATCGGGAGCAAGGTAATTATTTGTAAGGTTTGCAAACTCTTCAAAATACCTCCATGTTTTTCTTGCTATTTTCCCTAGTTCGAGCAAATCTTCCACTTCTAACTGCTCTTCCTCATAGTTATTGTCTTTGCTGATATTGTAGGCAATATAGGGGGCTATCCCCCAAACAACCAGAAATACTAAACTAAAACGTAGGCTTTCCGGCTTAAAATAGTATGCCATGGCAGCAATGACAAAACCCCCAAGTGAGCTTGCTCCCATGGCAGATAAATAGCTTTTTAAAGAGTTGCTTTGACCCTTTTCAGCATCGGCGGATGTTACCCATACCAACATATTTTTTTTGGTTATAAAGACACGTGTAAGTGTTGTCACTATAGCATTCAAAGCTATTACTGCCTGATATGGCAGAAAAGCAATGGACAATAAGAATTGAAACAAGGAAGCTTTTAGTCCAAAGTAGCCTGAAATATGCCTCTTTATTCTGTCAGTTTTCGGCCCACCAGTAAACAGCTGTCCCCAAAGGATAAGTGCCAGAGGAAGTAACAGTGGAGTTATAGCAAATCCAGCCCAAAAGTAGCCACTGCCCGGAAGAATACTAAAACCTAAAAACAGCAAAACCATGATAGCTGGAGCCACAAGGCTTCTTCTTAAGTTGTCAACCATCTTCCAAATGGAAATATATGATAGCGGATTTTTTACTAATTCTTTGTTTTTATTATAAATCTTCCTGCCTAACCATGGTATTAACTGCCAATCTCCTCTAATCCATCTATGGAGCCTTGCCATATAGGAATTATATTTTGATGGATAAGAATCTACCAATTCCAGTCCGGTAACCAGTGCAGCTCTAACATAGGAGCCTTCCAACAAATCATGGCTAAGGATGGCATTTTCAGGTACTGCATCTTTTAATATGCTTTGAAAAACCCGTAGATCGTAGATACCCTTCCCTGTAAAAATCCCTTCGCCAAAAAGATCTTGGTACACATCGGAAATAGCACTGGCATAGGGATCGATTCCCTCCTGCCCTGTATAAATTCTGGAGAAAATGGATCTGTTTGAGCTAACCATATCAAAGGAAATTCTAGGTTGCATCAGACCATACCCCTCGGTAACAATACCCTTGTTACTATCAATGACTGGCGTATGGAGAGGATGGGCCATAGTACCTATCATTTTTTTAGCCATTCCCAAGGGTAAGACCGTGTCTGCATCGAGAGTTATAACATATTTTATATTTTTAGCTGGGAGCAATACATTGGAATAAAATAAGAAACTCGTTTCTTGTGAACCGAGGAGCACTTCATTGAATTCCATTAAAGCTCCTCTTTTTCGTTCCCAACCTGTCCAGTTATTATCGCTTTCATTAAATTTCCTAAGTCGATTATAAAAATAAAAGATATC
Organism: Clostridiales bacterium; assembly: GCA_018335855.1. Taxonomy (GTDB): domain Bacteria; phylum Bacillota; class Dethiobacteria; order Dethiobacterales; family Dethiobacteraceae; genus UBA7523. Next base: position 45,198 of record JAGXRM010000018.1, on the reverse strand, counting down.
TTTTCCTTCTTTTGCATACTTTACATTCAAAGCCTTGATTCCCGCAAAGGCTTCCCACAAGACGCTATGATCATCACTATTGCTCGGCCCATGTGAATCTTTAAAAGCACCGATTAAAGCGAAATATAAATTATCTTCGCAATTTGCAAGATAATGATTTTCCATGTTTTCTAATAGTTCTGCTACCCGTTTTTCATCACTGAGCAACGCTGGTATAACAACCATAGTACTCAAAGTATCTGGAATGCCTTCCTTTAGCTCTAGCCGTGGAAAAACTGCCGGCTGTTTCACTCTGCAAACGAGCCAATTCACTATATTGACAGCCATCTCTGAAGCAGGAATCATTACTGCTACCCCAGCTATGATTGCAAAATATAGATAATTTGCTCCTGAGAAGTTCATGGCATAGCCTATGGCAAATGTAACGATGAGCATGGTGAGAACGCCTATTGAACCCAAATATATGATGCCAGGAGAATTTTTTACCAAACGTGAGATGTTAGTAAAGAACGTTGTCTTTCTTTTTCGCCTACTTTCATGACTTCTTTCCCCATCACCCACTATATAGTATCCCACGTGGGATTTTCTCCGAGATCTGTCATCCACAAGCTCGTTATTTTCCAGTGAAGCTTTTCGCGCGAGATCTATGGCTTCCCGTGCTATGCGGAGCTCCGAAACTCCATATTCTTTTGCTATCTTTTCAATTTGTCTCCTGTAGTAATTACGGGAGTTGATATCCATAAGATTGTATGTTCCATCAGGATCCTGCCTTAGAATCTTTTCCAAGTAACTTGCTGAATCAAACAAATCAACCCAATTAAGAATGGAAACATATTTGAGGCTCGTTATGCAATTCCCCATGGAAACAGTGCTAACAGCCTGGGCATTATGTTCTTTTTGAGCAATAATTTCTATTGTCGTGTGAAATTTATCAAGGGCTTCTTCAATATATCGTGAAACATTTGAGTAGCTACGTCCAGATCTTCTCAATCTGTAGAACAGGTGCTCTACAAAGGATGGACTAGCTTCATCAATTACAGCAATATTGTTCTTAAATAGCTTGCTTATCTTTTCTAAATCAACCGCATTTTCAGCCCATAATTTTTCAACTATTTCATCAGCTAAATTCCATTGCTTTTGGGTTTCCTTTATTTTTTCACTTATTACTCTGATGTTCTCTATGAGAGCCAGTCTAATCATTGTCGGAATTACACAGATCTCTCTCTCAAAAAGAATGTTTTGAGATTGATATGCATCTAGATATTTGAGCAGTGTACTTTCTTCAATCTGCCCGTCTGTATTTGAAACCAACTCCATTGCGATGGCAAAAATTCTTGTATAACCCTTATAAGGGCCCTTTTTCAAAACTGGCAAACTATAATAGTGCTGCTTCGACAGATCTCTTCTAATGATTTTAACCTGTTCTTCAATCGTATAAAAATTATCAAGCAACCATTCTGCAGCAGGCGGTACTGTTCGCTTCTGTATTACATCATCATTTAGCCCTTTATACACCTGAAGTATAAAACTATAATTATCATTCATCCATGTCATAGGCCAATTTAATATGTTTCTTTTTGAAGAAACTGAATGCTCTAAGGCCATTCTTCTGGCATAATCCGCAAGCTCCTCCACTGTCAGAGAAGCATCACTGATATTAATATTTCTTTTTTTCCGCACCCTAAAAATAACAAACCATAATAGCAACACCACAAGAAATGCTGCACCGATTTTATAAGAATAGTAAATGTATGGGAAACTCAATTTAGCATCTCCTTAAAAATATGATAGCGGTAAAATGATGAGATATAAACATAGATAAGAATGGCAGTTATCACGCAGTCCCACATAAAAATTTACATATTAATATATTGTATCATACATGTGTCAAATAAATAATTCAATCCTCTCTATTTGTCCTTTTTTAGTCAATGAATCCCGCTCCATTCTGCATTATTCTGATACTTCTATTACAGCTACTTCACGCTCCTGTTGCTGCCTGCTTAAATCGGCTTCCAGCCTGATCTTCTCCTTCTCCAGAAAATCCAGGCGACCCTGCAACTCTAATTGGTTGCGGTGCGCCTCACGAAATTTCAGATGGGTTCGAATATTGCGAAAGAGACCGAAGAAGCCCATGGCCAAGGCACCCGCACAGGCAGAGCCCAAAATCAGCACAATTAGAGAGATCTGTGCATGGCCAAAAAGATAATACACGGTGACAATTGTAGCGTTGGTCATGGCTACCGCAGCAACAAACATACTGAACAGTAGTGCCAATACAAGGTAGAACATACTCATAGTTGTTTCTCCTATCTAATTATTCTCGTGAAATCCGTTAACAGTGATTCGCTAAATATAATATTGATACCCTAAAGTATCCTACCACCCTTAATTACTCTTAATAAAACTACAACTATTGCAATTACGATGAGGATATGTATAAATCCCCCCATAGTATTCGCAGTAACTATACCAAGAAGCCATAAGACTACGAGAATTATTGCGACTGTCCCTAACATGATTTATCATCCTTCCTTTAACTGATTTTTGTGAAGACCGTATCGCGATTCTTTATTTAGGTTTTTTGGCAGAAAAGTTACGGTAAATGATTTGCAATTACTACTGATTTGCTCCACATTCTCCAGATCTGCTTAGCAGTCTTTGTGTGATTTATCATCTTTGACAAGGATCTGGTTTATATAATAAAGGGTAGTACCGCTAAAATGAGCGTTCTACCCTCAAGGCTTTAATTAGTTATTTAAATGTAAATGACACAATCATATCCTTGCTGCGATTTACTTTATATCACTTCTTAAATGGTCAATGGAGTAATTTTTCCTAATTCCTTCTTTTGGTAAAGACTCAGTAAACTGTGCAATATCTTTTACCTCAAGACTTTCCAGATACTCAATAAACACTGCAAGTCTTTCATATTCGGTAATCGAAAACAGTACTGCATCCGGTTGATTATTTTTTAAAACAAATATCTTGCCGAAACTTTCTGCCTTATCCCTGCAAGATTTATAATTTTTTATCATTTCAGAGTTTGCGATTTTGAGCTTGGTTGCTCTTTCTTGGGTCTCTGTTACTTCTTCGATTATCAGATTGATCTTGTTTTTTAGGTTGTTGATTGCTTTTTTTATAACTATCTGGCTTACTGAGTTGGCTTCTTCGTTGTTCTTTTGCCGGCTTTTCTCCTTGACTGTCTGGTTGCTTTCTACGACGTTTACTCGGGTCTGTTTGTTTAGCTTTATCTTGTTGCCCTTTATAGCCTTGTACTTTTGGTTTGTTTGTTTTTGCATACTTTTCACTGGCAAGCGTTCCTTTTGTTTCAATAGACATGCCAATACCTTTTTCAATTAATTTTATTGATGCGCCGTCATATTGTGTTGCTAAGGTAATCGCCAGCCCTTTTTCTCCGGCTCGTCCGGTCCTGCCAATACGGTGTATGTAACTTTCTACGTCCTGAGGGGTGTCATAATTGAACACATGGGTAATACCTTCCACATCTAAGCCTCTTGCTGCCACGTCGGTTGCCACAAGTATTTGCAATTTTGCTTCCCGAAAGCGTTTCATAACCTGCTCTCGTTTCGCTTGAGATAAATCGCCATGTAGTTCATCAGATAAGTATCCGTGCTCAAGCAAGGCTTTATTCAGTGAAGCAGTCCTTCTTTTGGTTCGGCAGAATATCAGTGCCAAGTATGGCCTAAAATCATCAAGTAGTTTAAATAATGTATCTTGCTTTGTCCTATCCGTAGTAGCTATAACCACTTGTTTAATCTCATCTAATGTGATTCTTTTACTCTCTGTTTGAATATCCACAGGGTTTTTCATGTAGCGTCTTGCCAGACTACGTATGCTTGACGGTATCGTTGCAGAAAAGAGCATGGTTTGGCGTTTTGGAGATGTCTGTTTAATTATTTGCTCAACATCTGGCAAAAAACCCATATGCAGCATTTGATCAGCTTCATCAAGAACTAACATTTTCAACTCGGAAAGATTTAAGGTTCGTCTCCGGATAAGATCCAGAATTCGTCCAGGTGTCCCAACTACGATATGAATTGAACCCTTTAATTTCTTGACTTGTCGATCCACATCCTGACCGCCGTACGTAGCCAGTACATTAGCATTGACCTTAAAGGCCAGTTTGTTTACTTCCGTAGTAATTTGTAAAGCCAGTTCCCTTGTGGGAGTAATGATTAACGCCTGTATATTGGGTTTGTTTCCGTTTACTCTTTCAAGTATTGGCAGTAAAAAGGCAAACGTCTTCCCTGTGCCTGTTTGGGCTTGTGCCACAACATCCTTGCCCGAGAGTAAAACAGGGATTGCCTGTACTTGCACAGGAGTGGGAGTCCTGACGCCTAAATCTTTTAAGATTTCATTTAATTCAGTTCTGATTCCTAATGACAGAAAGTCAGTTGGCATCTTGGGCTACCTCTTTCTTCTTTTATTAGATTTAATAATTAGTATGCCTGATTAAGCTAAAAATAAAAAAGCTGCGTTACGGTATAAACACGTAACACAGCTTTGTTTTTAATCCTCTGTTACGGTGAGCGTAGTCCTAGCTTGCAATGCTTTCTAAATATTCATCATAGGTTAAACGTACATCTATCATATTGTTTGGTGTAAGTTCGATAATCCGATTGGCAATTGTTTGCACTAACTGACGATCATGGGAGGTAAAAAGTACATTACTGCTGTAATCACGCAAACCATTATTTAAGGCAGTAATCGATTCTAAATCCAAATGGTTAGTGGGTTGGTCCAGGAGCAGTACATTGGCATGGCAAAGCATAACTTTAGCCAGCATGCAGCGCACCCGCTCGCCGCCGGAAAGTACTTTGAGCGGCTTGAGGGCTTCTTCTCCGGAAAAGAGCATTTTCCCTAAGAATCCTCTGACGTATGAGTCAGCTTTGTCCGATGAGTACTGTCGCAGCCAGTCGACCAGGTTCAATTCCTGATTCTGAAAATAAGGGGAGCTATCTTTGGGGAAATAAGCCTTGGTGATAGTAACACCCCATTTGTAGTGGCCACTATCTGGCTCTATCTCACCACTTAAAATCTTGAGGAGGGTTGTGTATGCATTCTCATTACTGCCAACAAAAGCGATTTTATCCCCTTTGGACACGGTAAAGTTTACTTTATCGAGAACTTTTTCTCCGTCAATGGTTTTACATAAATCAACGACTGTAAGAATATCGTTACCAACTTCTCTGTCAGGCTTAAAACCTACGTAAGGATATTTACGATTGGATGGTTCGATATCATCTACATTTATTTTTTCTAGCATTTTTTTGCGGGACGTAGCCTGCTTGGACTTGGAAGCATTGGCACTAAAGCGAGTAATAAACTCTTGGAGCTGTTTTACTTTTTCTTCTTTTTTCTTGTTCTGATCTCGTAACATCTGTAGAGCCAATTGACTGGATTCATACCAGAAATCATAGTTGCCCACATAGAGCTTAATCTTACCAAAGTCCACATCAGCCATATGAGTACAAATTTTATTTACAAAATGCCGGTCGTGCGTCACAACGATAACAATGCCATCGAAAGCAATTAAAAATTCTTCCAGCCAGGTGATGGATTGCACATCCAAATGGTTGGTAGGCTCGTCTAGAATAAGGATGCCAGGGTTACCAAAGAGAGCCTGTGCCAGAAGCACCTTTACCTTCTCTGCCCCTTGCAGTTCAGACATTAGTTTATCGTGAAGTTCCGTCCCAATTCCTAACCCCTGTAGCATGGCAGAAGCTTCTGATTCGGCTTCCCAACCATTCATCTCATTGAACTCTTGTTCCAAATCGCCCACTTTCATACCATCTTCATCACTAAAATCAGCCTTGCTATAAAGCTCCTCTTTCTCTTTAATGATATCATGCAGACGTTGGTTGCCCATGATCACAGTATCAAGCACGACAGACTGATCGTATTGATAATGGTCTTGTTTCAAAATAGACATCCGCATACCGCGCGCAATCACCACTTCACCGGTATCCGGCTCAATTTCGCCTGCGAGTATCTTCAGAAATGTACTTTTCCCAGCTCCATTTGCGCCAATTACTCCATAGCAATTGCCAGGAGTAAATTTTAGGTTCACATCGTCGAAGAGCTTACGCTCTCCATATTGCAGTCCTATATTACTTACAGTTATCACATTGTCCCGCCTTTTTTTAATTAAAATTCACACATCCATCATTGTATCATAGATGTGCCAAGTTTGCACGGAAACAAGGTGATTTGGTGATTTTGATTAAATTCCTGGGGTATAATGTCCCCATAAAACCAGATAAAAACTTCGAATTTCTAAGTGAACCTTATGGTTGCGGCATAGCGGAAAATGCAAACAGGTGGTTAAGCAGCTTTCAGCTTTAACCACCTGTTTTTGATACAATACTAAATTATCTTAAACGTTAGCGAATTGCTTTTGCTTTGTTCTTGCAATTGTTACATTATCACTTATTCGATTTCTCAGGGGTTCTACCGGATGTGGTTTTACCTCTGATCGGTAGTCTTCACCCTTCATCTTCTGGCGCTGGTCAATTACCATATGGCTCGCAACCACGTTTATGTCATGATTAACCTTGTCTTGATACCAGAAAAAAGTATGATTCTCTGGCAGATCATTGACATTTTTTAAATCTTCTTTATCAGCGGTAAGCTCTATCTGCTCAGCGAGGATTTTGCGCACATAATCACGTGTATCTTGGAACTTAAGCAGCTTGGGGAATGTTCCGCCAGGAATAACCTGTTCCCACTGTTTGTTCTCATATTGGGCCAGGAGGGTAGCTGCTCTGTGCAGATGAGCAATTTCCTGATGCAGGTGCATTTCCCAAATAGATTTTACATGCGGGTCCAACTCATCCTGATAGAAGGAGTAATAGAGGTAACACTCCGTGTACTCGTGAAGCAACAGGTTTTCAAGCCAAGTCGCATTCGGGTCAATCAAAGATCCATATTGGCTGACATGTTCTTCTTCAATCATAGCTATTTCCAGATAAAGCTGGCGTCCCAGGTCATTGTAGTAAGTGTTGCCAATATTGTTATAGAAATTCATGGTTTGCTGTTCACCGGCTGTAATAATTAAAATGTTTAGCATGGTACGAATATCTGCTTTCTTAAAATCAATATACCCTCTGACCGTGTCATTAGGATGACGGTGCTCAGCAATGGTTGGGCGTCCTGGAGTTATTTCAACATAGCTCTTTACTAAGTTCTGTGCGGGAATATTTTTATCCAGGTCCAACAAATTAGAGTACCGGTATAAATGGTCAAAATCCTCCAGAAGAGCAAAATCCAGAGTTTGCTTTACATATGGATCCGGCTCATTCTGGGCAAGCCAAGCCGTTAGATCAACCGCGACATGTTCATATCCGATTGTCGTTTCAAGTGGAGTTTCACCAATGGGTTTAAGCCAATTGATATGTTTCTGCTGTAACTGCTCAATACGGCGAGACATCGCTAAATCGCGCCGCAACTCATTATTATTGCAGTTACGGTGAAATTGGTGGGAGAACATCGCCGCTTCCGCTTCAATTCCATTCATCAGGATAATGCGCGTTTTTGTGTAAGGATCCACATCTTCTTTAGAGTAAGGCTTTGGGTAGACTGTTTCCCAATCCATAATGGCATCGCCAAGTAGCATTGGTTTTTCCTCAAAAGGGTTAAACATATAGAAATCTCCTTTCTTTATTAAATCATTTTCATTATTCCAATCAGCTTAAATTTTATCCTTAAATAATCTGCTTTTCGCATTTATGCTTAATACACTCTCTATAAATCCCTGAACGTAATCATATAGAATCCCAGTAAGAACAACGCTTGCAAAAAAAATAATCCCCTTGGGAGGGGAAGCCATCATAATCTATATTCTTCTTATTACCCTTTGTCCGTAGTAACATTATTGTTCCGAAAGTAAATTTAAGGTTTTTACTACTAGCAAGCTTTTATATTTCCGTTCTAAACTGTTTATCAATACGTCTGCTGATTCATCCTGCTGAGAGTATGTAACAGAAGAGACTATTAGCGACAAATGTTTGATTTCTGCGTCAGAGGATGCCTGTCTTAATTTGTTCTTTACTGTGTTAATCCCGTCTTCACCTGTAAATGGGAGAATAGCCAGGTAATCCAGTGACGAAAGGCCAATTATGGAATCGGTTTCCCGCAAGCTATCTTTTAAACAAGCACAAAATCGAGAGCCCAATTCCAGGTTTTCCCGACAATCTAAACCTGTGAAAGGTGAATCCAATGTGTTCCCCCTTACAAACCCCATTAATAATATTGTTAACGGATACTTGCCGCGGTCCGCTTTTTTCATCTCTATCCTGATAACATCAAAGAAGTCATGAATAGCTTTTTTCTCTTCACGGCAGATTTTTTTTGGTGCTTTGCTAACATCAATAAATTTCATGATCCGGTTAATAAAATCATCTTCATTAATTGGTTTAACTATCACATCCTTGACGCCAACTTTCAGAGAAAGTAATACGGTATCCTGACTGATGCTACCACTAATGATTATTATGGGGACCGGTCTATATTTATCACTAAACTGGAGTTTTTTCGCAATTTCCATCCCATTGATATCAGGCAAGTTAATATCGAGCAAAATAAGGGCAATACCGTTAATATCTGAGTTCTCCAGATAGCTGAAGAGTTCACTTCCGTTTTGAAGCTCTATTACTTCAGCATCAAAATGTCTGTTAACAATGCCTCGAATATGAGTACGCATTAACATTGAATCGTCTACGACTAAAAATCTTCCTTTACTCACTGCTAAACACCCCATTTCTTCTGCTAGAGACCCAGAGGGGCTATTAATCGAACATCCTCACAAAATCAGGAGCCCTGTTCTCTCATTTAGCTCTATTTCTTTGTATCTATGTAAAATCCTTTTGATAGATAGCATATTTTACTAAAAAATAGGCACAAATTGAAACTTTATGCTTAATTTTATCAGGTCATCTTCTTCTTGCTGCACCCTCATACCCACTTCATTTTTTTAGTTGCACTACGAATCCTTTATGAGGCGTATAGATCAGGTTCCGCAAAAGGTTCGGTAAGGACGTGTTGATGGCGCAGGCAGTGCGCAGTAATCAGCCTGTTCGGGGGAGTGCGTGTAGGGGCTTGAAAGAACATGAAGAAGTTGCTCCATTACGCTGTAGTCCCCTTGCTCCACTGCGGCCTCTAGTGCTGTTTCTACCCGGTGGTTGCGAGGGATTATCGCAGGATTGGAGTTCCGCATCAACTGGTACGAGGATGCTTTCGGTTCCTGCTGCCTACCTAGTCTCGCCTGCCACAGCTCATGCCACTGAGTAAACTCTGTGGTGCCAAACAGGGTCGTATCCTCCGGCGTTTCAAACGTTAATGCCCGGAAGGTATTCGTATAGTCCGCATGACCTTCCTCCATCATCCTGAGCAGTCCGTCAATTAGAGATTCATCCTGTACCTCTTCATTAAAGATTCCTAGTTTCGCTCTCATTCCCGCGAGCCAGTTACGGTGGTACAACTCAGGAAATTCTGAAATCGCATCCTGGGCCAGCTTGACAGCCTGCGCCTCATCCTCATGCAGCAGCGGTAAAAGGGTTTCGGCAAATCGCGCCAAATTCCACCCGGCAATACTCGGCTGATTACCATATGCATAGCGCCCTTGAGCGTCAATGGAACTGAATACCGTTGCCGGATCATAGGCATCCATGAAGGCGCAAGGACCATAATCAATAGTTTCTCCGCTAAGGGCCATGTTGTCGGTGTTCATGACCCCGTGAATAAAACCAACCAGCTGCCATTTGGCTATCAACCCGGCCTGACGCTTGATTACTTCCTGAAGGAGCGCTAGATAGCGGTTCAGGGTAGCGTCAACTTCTGGAAAATGTCGCTGTAATGTATAGTCCGCCAAAATCCTTATTTCCTCAATTGTTCCCCATTTTGCAACATATTGAAAGGTACCGACGCGCAAATGACTGGCAGCTACACGGGTCAGAATTGCTCCAGGCAGATTGGTTTCGCGGATAACTGACTCACCGGTTGTCACCACCGCCAGGCTGCGGGTGGTCGCAATACCAAGTGCATGCATTGCTTCGCTGATAATATATTCGCGTAGCATCGGTCCAAGTGTCGCCCGACCATCTCCCCGACGGGAATATGGTGTTTGTCCTGAACCCTTGAGTTGAATATCAAACCGTTCACCTACTGGCGTGATCTGCTCGCCAAGTAGCACCGCCCGGCCGTCCCCCAACATCGTAAAATGACCAAACTGATGCCCTGCATAAGCTTGCGCAAGCGGCAAAGCACCCTCAGGAATCTGGTTGCCAGCAAGCACCGCTACACCATCTTTGCTTTGCAGTGCCTGGACATTCAACCCCAGGAATGTTGCCAACGAATAATTGAGAATAATCAACTTCGGTGAGCGTACAGTGACTGGGTTAAGGCTGGTAAAAAATGATTTCGGCAGACGGGCATAACTGTTGTCAAAGTTCCATCCTGTTTCAATTATTGCTTTTCCCTTTGTCATCGTATCTCATTTTCTCCTTTTCCTCTTTTGCCTTTTATCTTTTATACCCAATTTTTTCTATAAACGCTAATATAATAATAAACACTGTCAATTCATTATGCCCTTTCCTCATCCGCAAAATAGCAAATTGTTAGACTCCTCATAAGGCTTTCCAATATAGTAGCAGTTAATTTTGACCCTAACGTTTGCGGGATGACTATGTACATTATATCGTGACTATATTAAAATATATATGCAGCTAATTAATTGTCTCAATAGAAATGGGGGTTAGCATTTGAATAATACTGTGAGACGTATCTTTGTAGAAAAAAAACCAGGGTTTGATATTGAGGCACAACACTTGTACTTGGATTTAAAGGAGAATTTAGGCATAGCAGGTCTTGAACGAGTTAGGATTATTAACCGCTACGATATTTCTGGTATCTCCGATGAAGATTACAACCAAGCTAGAAAAACTATATTTTCTGAGCCTAATGTAGATTTTGTCTACGATGAGGATATTGAAATAGAAGACGGCTTAAAACACTTCGCAATGGAGTACTTGCCTGGTCAATATGATCAACGGGCAGATTCGGCTGCTCAGTGTATTCAGATTTTAACCCAGGGAGAACCACCAACCATTCTTTCTGCTAAGTTGATTTTATGTTACGGAGAAATTTCTGAAGACTATTTCCGAAAGATTAAAGACTATTGTATTAATCCAGTTGATTCCCGTGAAGCCTCTATGCAGAAACCCTCGTCATTGGAAATGGAAATAATCACCCCCGAGGATGTAGCCGTCCTTGATGGTTTTATTGAAATGAAGGATGAAAACCTATCATCCTATCAAGAAGCAATGGGCTTTGTTATGAGCTTTGAAGATTTTAAGTTTTGCCAGGCTTACTTTAGAGATGAAGAAAAAAGAAACCCCACATTAACGGAAATGAAAGCCATAGATACCTATTGGTCGGATCACTGCAGACATACTACGTTTTCAACCAGCATAGACAAGGTATCAATAGAAGAAAATGGCTTAGGACTGCCCATTAAAAAAGCATATGAAGCCTACCTTAGTGACCGCAACTTTGTCTATGGTTCTGAGGAAAGAGATATTTGCCTCATGGACATTGCTGTGCTGGGGATGAAAAAACTAAAGAAGGAAGGCAAACTACCAGATTTAGACCTTTCAGATGAGATTAATGCCTGCAGCATCATGGTTGAAGCAGATATTGACGGTAAAAAAGAAGATTGGTTAGTGATGTTTAAAAACGAGACCCATAATCATCCTACCGAAATTGAGCCTTTTGGCGGTGCCGCCACCTGTCTGGGGGGTGCCATTAGAGACCCTCTTTCCGGCCGTGTTTATGTGTACCAGGCAATGCGGGTGACAGGAAGCGGTGACCCTAGAGTGAGTATCTCGGAAACACTGCCAGGAAAGCTACCGCAGCGAAAGATTACAACGGGTGCAGCGGCTGGATACAGTTCCTATGGCAATCAAATTGGACTGGCAACAGGCCAGGTGGCAGAAGTATATGATGAAGGCTTTATTGCCAAGCGAATGGAGATCGGCGCAGTTATTGGGGCAGCTCCTAAGAAAAATGTTGTCAGAGAAAAGCCCACAACCGGAGACGTGGTAATTCTTTTAGGCGGCAGAACCGGTCGGGATGGTTGCGGGGGCGCCACAGGTTCTTCTGTAGAACATACTGAAGAATCCATCTATAACTGCGGTGCTGAAGTCCAAAAAGGGAACCCACTTACAGAAAGAAAGATACAACGGTTATTTAGAAACCCCCAAGCTAGCAGACTCATCAAAAGATGTAATGACTTTGGGGCCGGTGGTGTTTCTGTTGCCATAGGCGAATTAACGGATGGGTTAGTCATTAATTTGGATGTAGTGCCCAAGAAATATGAAGGCTTAGATGGTACCGAGCTTGCAATTTCTGAGTCTCAAGAGCGAATGGCTGTAGTTGTATCAAAAGAGGACGCAAAGCACTTTCAAGCTTTAGCTCAATCCGAGAATCTTGAAGCCGTAGAGGTGGCGGTCGTAACCTCAGACAGGCGGCTAAAAATGCTTTGGCGTAATAAAACCATCGTGGATATAAATAGAGACTTCTTAGATACAAATGGGGTTCAGCAGCATACTGAAGTCTACGTACAGGAGCCGCTTACCGCAGAAAACTACTTTAATCAAAAAACTGCAAACATTTCCTTAGACATAAAAAAAGCCTGGCTGGACAATTTACAAGACTTGAATGTATGCTCTCAGCGTGGATTGGTGGAATGCTTCGATAGCTCCATCGGTGCCGCTACCGTGCTCATGCCCTTTGGTGGCAAATATCAAGCGACTCCCGCTATCGGTATGGCCGCTAAATTACCGGTGGAATCCGGTGATACCAGCACAGGCACGCTTATGACCTTCGGCTATAATGCACAAATGGCCAAATGGAGTCCCTTTCATGGCGCTTTATATGCAGTGGTTGAGGCAGTCTCAAAAATTGTAGCCATGGGTGGAAATTATCAAAATATCCGCTTAACCCTGCAAGAGTATTTCGAAAAGCTGGGAAAAGACAGCAAAAAATGGGGCAAGCCCTTTAGTGCATTGTTAGGTGCACACTTCGCCCAAATGCAGCTCGGAATTCCTGCTATTGGCGGCAAAGACAGCATGTCCGGCACGTTTAAAGAGCTTGATGTACCTCCCACATTAGTCGCCTTTGCCGTAGATACAGTGGATGTCAGAAACGTTATTTCTCCTGAGTTTAAAGAAGTGAATAGCCAGGTCGTATTAATCCCTATAGAAAGAGATTCTTTCGAATTGCCGAATTTTGATTCTTTAGGTAAAATATATATCGGCATCACTCAGTTGATTCATACAGGTAAAATCCTGGCTGCTTACCCCGTAAGGAGTGGCGGTATATCCGAAGCCATAAGTAAAATGTCTTTTGGTAACAGGATTGGCTTCAAAGTAGCAGATCATGATCTTACCGAGCATAGCAAACTGTTCTTTGCTCCAGACTATGGCAGTCTTGTGGTTGAGGTACCCATGAATGTGGATTTACAGGATATCTTTACTGATATTCCCTACAGACTGCTTGGTCATACCCAGAGAAAAGAAGCAATTGAAATTGGTGATATTATCATCGGCCTTCAGGAAGCCCAACAGTATTGGGAAGCGCCCCTGGAAAGTGTTTTTCCCACAAAGACTGCTGAAACAAAGGTGGCTGCACCACTTGCCATAGCATATAACCGGCGTGGACAGGCTACGTCTAAAGTAAAGGCGGTCAAGCCCCGGGTATTAATTCCTGTATTCCCAGGGACCAACTGCGAATATGATACGAAGAAAAGATTTGAACTGGCAGGAGCCCAAACAGATGTATTTGTTATTAATAACCTCACCGCTTCAGCGATAGAAGAATCAATCAAAGCAATGGCCGTAAAAATCAAGCAATCGCAAATCATCATGCTTCCAGGCGGCTTCAGTGCCGGCGATGAACCTGATGGTTCTGGCAAATTTATTGCCACATTCTTTCGCAATCCATGGTTGCAGGAAGCTGTTATGGATCTCCTGAATAATAGAGATGGTTTAATGCTGGGTATCTGTAACGGGTTTCAGGCATTAATTAAGCTAGGGCTTGTACCCTATGGTGAAATCCGGGAAATTAGCGAAACCCAGCCAACATTAACCTTTAACAACATTGGCCGCCATATGTCCGGAATGGTGCAAACCAAGATAGCATCTGTCTTATCTCCATGGTTTCAAAATGTACAGGTGGGAGATATTCATCAAATCGCCATTTCCCATGGAGAAGGTCGCTTTATTGCCAATGAAGCAGAAATGAACCAGATGATTACAAATGGTCAAATTGCTACCCAATATGTAGATTATGAAGGCCAACCATCCTTAGACATCCGGTTTAACCCGAACAGCTCCCATTATGCAGTGGAGGGAATTACCAGTCCCGATGGCAGGATATTAGGGAAAATGGGTCACTCCGAAAGAATCGGTAAAAACCTTTATATTAATATTCCAGGCGTTAAGGACCAGCTTTTGTTTGAAGCTGGCGTTAACTACTTTAAATCCTAAATCTAATTGTAAAAACACACAATGAAAAGTATGACAAAGAGGTGGTTGAGCAGCTGCAACCACCTCTTTCATGTAAGCGATTCTTTTCTCCTTCAACAACCAAATTAATCCTCTCCTTCAATCATCCTTGTATCACTTTAATCAAGTATGTTCTGTTGCGTGGCCCGTCGAACTCGCAGAAATAGATAGCCTGCCAAGTGCCCAGGGATACATCACCATTCACGACAGGAATCGCCTGCGATGCTCCTATCGTGCTCGCTTTGAGATGGGCAGCCGAGTTACCCTCACCGTGCTGGTATAGTGGATGCTCCCATGGGAAAAGTTCATCCAAGTGCAGAAGAATGTCCCGGGCCACATCCGGGTCGGCTCCTTCATTAATAGTGATTCCAGCCGTTGTATGGGGGCAATAAACCGTGACGAGGCCTTCCAGCGCTCCCGACTGTCGGATGGCCTCACGTACCTGTTCGGTTATTTTTATCATTTCAGAGCGCCCGGTTGTAAGCAGATGAATCTTTTGCAGCATAGCAATTCTCTCTCCTTCACATACAATTATCCTCGCAATCTCTTCATCATCAAATTTAATAATTTATTCATTACAACACGTATCTTTATAGATACAATATAATTGTAATCATTACAATTATTTATAACTTATTATATTTGAACCTATCAGATATTAGATGGGCTGTGATGTAATGAACCCAACGTTTGGTTTCGTGACCAACCAACTTAAAAAGCACAATATACGGCTTTCAAATCGTAGATTGAAGGTTCTGGAATATTTGTGTAATAACCAGAACCATCCTACAGTCGATCAAATTTATGTCAATTTGCATAAAGACGTTCCTACTTTGTCTAAAACCACTATATATAATACACTTCATACTTTGGTTGAAGTAGGATTAGTCAGAGTAATAAATATAGAAGACAATGAAACCCGATATGATATTCTTACCGAAGACCACGGACATTTCAAATGCGATAGTTGTGGAAAAATATTTAATTTCAATGTTGACCTTGATTCTTTTACAACCTACGAATTATCCGGTTTCAGAATTATGGACAGGAACTTATATTTTAAAGGTATTTGTCAAAGATGCCTTTTAAATATAAATAAAAATTATTGAAAAGGAGGTTTTTTATTATGGGAGAAACGAAATGTCCGGTGACAGGCAAAACAAGAAAAGCGGTTTCTGGTAGTGGCACTTCGAACCGGGACTGGTGGCCAAACCAGTTGAACCTCAATATTCTTCATCAGCACTCAAATTTAAGTAATCCGATGGACTCAGATTTCAACTATGCTGAAGAATTCAAGAAGCTTGATCTGGAAGCGGTAAAGAAGGACCTATTTGCGTTGATGACCGACTCGCAGGATTGGTGGCCTGCCGACTATGGGCACTATGGACCATTATTTATACGGATGGCGTGGCATAGTGCAGGCACTTATCGCATGGGCGATGGTCGCGGCGGCGCAGGGACCGGAACCCAACGCTTTGCGCCCCTCAACAGTTGGCCCGACAATATTAACCTTGACAAAGCGCGCCGTCTGCTCTGGCCGATTAAGCAGAAATATGGCAGAAAAATTTCCTGGGCAGACCTGATGATTCTCGCCGGTAACTGCGCTATCGAGTCGATGGGGTTAAAGCCCTTCGGTTTCGCTGGCGGGCGAGAGGACGTTTGGGAGCCGGAAGAGGATATTTATTGGGGCTCTGAGGACGAGTGGCTTGGTGACAAGCGCTACTCCGGCGACCGTAATCTTGAGAATCCGCTCGCCGCCGTGCAGATGGGCCTGATCTACGTGAACCCGGAAGGGCCAAACGGCAACCCGGATCCGGTCGCCTCCGGTCGTGACGTTCGAGAGACCTTCGCCCGTATGGCCATGAACGATGAAGAGACCGTCGCTCTCGTTGCAGGCGGGCACACCTTTGGAAAAAGCCACGGTGCGGGTCCTGCAACCCACGTGGGTCCGGAACCTGAGGCCGCTGGACTCGAGGAACAGGGACTCGGTTGGAAGAGCAGTTTCGGCAGCGGCAAAGGAAGCGATGCAATTAGCAGCGGCATCGAGGGCGCCTGGAAGCCGAACCCAACAAAATGGGACATGGGCTATCTGAACGTGCTGTTCAAATACGAGTGGGAGCTGATGAAGAGTCCAGCCGGTGCGCATCAGTGGCTGGCCAAGGATGTGGATGAAGAGGACATGGTGGTTGATGCACATGACCCTACTAAGAAAAACCGGCCGATGATGACCACGGCAGACCTTTCCCTCCGCTTCGATCCAATCTACGAACCGATTGCGCGGCGCTACCAGCAAAACCCCGAGGAGTTTGCGGACGCCTTCGCCCGCGCCTGGTTCAAGCTGACCCACCGCGACATGGGTCCACGGTCACGCTATCTCGGTCCTGAGGTTCCTGTGGAGGAACTGATCTGGCAGGATCCGGTACCCGCAGGCGGCCATGAATTGATTGAAGAACAGGATATCGCGAATCTTAAGAGTAAAATCATGTCGTCCGGTCTATCCGTTTCACAGCTGGTCTCAACAGCGTGGGCATCGGCGTCCACGTTCCGCAACTCCGATAAACGCGGCGGGGCAAACGGGGCACGCATCCGTCTTGCACCGCAGAAGGACTGGAAAGTCAATCAGCCGAATCAACTAAATACTGTGTTGCAGGTCCTTGAAAAAATCCAAAAGGAGTTCAACAGTGCAGGCCAAAAGAAGGTTTCTCTTGCCGACTTGATCGTACTTGGAGGATGTGCAGGGATAGAGCAAGCTGCGAAAAATGCCGGTCGCAATGTGGCTGTTCCTTTTACACCGGGACGCACGGATGCAACGCAGGAGCAGACCGACGTTATAGCATTCTCTGTGCTCGAGCCAAAGGCAGATGGGTTTCGCAACTATCTGAAAGCCAAATTTTCCGTATCGGCAGAAGAACTTTTAATTGATCGTTCACAGCTGCTGACATTGACTGCTCCGGAAATGACAGTTCTGCTTGGTGGCATGCGCGTCTTGAATACCAATTACGGGAATTCTCAGCACGGTGTCTTCACGAAGAAGCCGGAGTCTCTCACGAATGACTTCTTTGTGAATCTGCTCGATATGGGTACAACATGGAAAGCGACAACTGAAGATGAAAACGTGTTCGAGGGTTATGACCGCGTGACGGGTGAACTGAAGTGGACCGGCACCCGTGTTGATCTCATCTTCGGTTCAGATTCCCATCTCAGGGCCATCGCGGAAGTCTATGCATGTGATGACTCCCAGGATAAGTTCGCACATGATTTCGTGTCAGCCTGGAACAAGGTGATGAACGCAGATCGTTTCGACCTTGCTTAAATTATCGCATAGGGTTTTTCAATTGAGCTACCAATTGGTTCAAGAGAATGGAGTTTCTTAAACCATCACTGAGTTAAGGGGCGGCAATTGCTGCCCCTTATTTTTCATTTTAACATCATCAGACAGATGATGGTTTAAGACTATGTATAATATTTTCTTGTGAGGTTAACTATGGAATGCTGAGTTGACAGTGAGTACAATCTTTCAGGAGCAGCATCAATATTAAAGCAATCCAACCTCAAGATTTACCGGTCTGTTATCTAGTGTAAGGGAATTGCCCTGCCAATGAACCGTGTATAGGCGGCTCTGGTACTTTATACATTTTAATCTATCCATGGAACTTATATATGGGTGATTTTCAAAAAGACCTAGCATTAGAAGGCATAGTTCTCCGATTTTTCGGCCACTCTTCTGATAAAATACTCTGCCAATAGCGGATCATTACCTTTGACAGTTAGTAGCGCAATACTTCCATAGTTTGCAGGAATATTTTCTTGGGGCAGATTGGGATAACCCGTTAATTTCAGCGGAAACCTTTTTAAATATCGGTATATCCCCCTGTATTGGGTAATCACATACTGCTTGTAGCTCTGCTGGTTCCAGACTGCACAGGACGCCACAGCTTCTCCAGTATGATTGCGGAGGACATATGTATCTTCGTCTCGCAACCCATGTAGATTCACATTAATCGGTGAAAAGTTAAAACTACCCGAACCGTCATTGTATCGTCGCTCCAGTTCCGTTATGTTCCCAATTTCCAGAGTGTAACCTTTTTCCTTCAGTGAAGTGCCGGTTTTGAAGCAGTATACAGTATATTCTCCTATGCTTCTGTATTCAGGCATGTTTTTTCTTTTCTTCTCTAGCATCTTCTGAACACTTTCATTCTCTTTTAAGATAGTTGTGTAATAAATATCCACATCATCTTTTGTCAACGCATGCAGATATTTATAAACTTCGGAAATGAATGGTACGCGCTTTCTGTACTCAGGTAGTCCTTTCAGACCTGTCAGGTAGCCGACATTTCTTATTTTACCATTGATATAAGCCTTCCGAATAATGCAAACACCCATTCCAACTATAATGCCGTTCTCTTTATCAGTGATAATCGGTATGAGCACCTTTTCGCCTTCAAGCAATAAGGACTTGAAGGGATCAGGCCGTCGTGTGTATAGGACAGAAATATTTCCTTTAAAGTCCCCACATTCGTATATTCTCAGCAGTTGCCCTGCATCTTCGGGTTTTGCGAGGTTTATTGCAAATTTTTCATTTCGGCATTTCATCCAAATTTCTCCCTATTGGAACATTGATTTTCTCATCAATTTCTTCACCAAGGCGCAGATTCATAACCCAGAACAGCGCCCACATAAGCGGGCTTGTCTGTCTCATGCTGCTGATACCGCGGCCTATTGTTACAGGTAGTCTTGAAAATTCTTTTCTTGCAAGCCTGCAAAGCATGCTCATTTGCTCTGGAGACATATTCTTGGGCTTGAAGGCAAGATCACCGTAATTATAATCATCCTCAAGCCACCATTTATCATACAAAAGTCTGTCTTCCTCCTTCAGCCTTCTGTATAAAGGGGTGCCGGGAAAAGGCAGCAGATGATTGAAGGCCGCAGTGTAAAACTTATTTTTTTCCGCAAACTCTAAGGTCTTCTGGAAGGTTTCAGAAGTATCACCATCGTAGCCAAAAACAAAGGTTGCATAGATGCCAATACCTGCATCATGTATTCTTTTTACAAGTTCATTCCGTTCTCCAATGGCCATATTCCAAGACTTGTTCATCTGCCTTAAGTTCTCTTCTTCAAGGGATTCAAACCCGATCAGGATAAGATTACAGCCGCTCTTTTTCATCCTTTTCAGCAGGTCCGGATCCCGAGCCATAGTAAGAGTTCCCTGACCAGCCCACTTTTTTTTCAGTGGTGCTATCTTATCAAAAAGTGCCTGAGCATTGGCTGTATCTGCCATAAGGTTATCATCAACAAAAAAATGATATTTGTATGGGGATTTTTCCAGATCAGTGATTATATTAGCCTGAGCCCGTTTGTAATAGGTACAATTATAGTAGCCTGAAATAGCACAGAACTCACAGGAATGGCAGCAGCCCCTGCCGGTTTCCACCAGAGAGATGGGGAGATATTTTTTCCCGGTGAATATACTTTTGTCAGGTGGGATATCTGAAAATGCGATGCCACCTTTGTAGATTTTTTTCAGTCTGTTTTCCTTGAAATCCCTAAGCAACTCACCCCATAGCTTTTCTGCATTTCCTGTAAAAATACAATCCGCATGGAGAGCGGCTTCCTCAGGTATCAGGCTTGTATGGTAGCCTCCCATAACGACGGTGACGCCGCGTTTTTTGAATTCTTCTGCGATCTGGTAGCTTCTCTTTGCAGTGTAGGTTTCAACAGTTATCGCTACAAGATCTGTTTTTGTGTCATAATTAATTAGCTCAATGCGGTCATCGAAGAGTTCAGTTTCAATATCTTCCGGAGTTAGCGCCTTTAAAACCGCTATGGTTAGCGGCTCCATCTTCCAGGTTCCGATATATTTCTGTCCGGGCTTTTTACCTATTGCAGGAAGAATAAATGTAATCTTCATCTGTTCACCTGTGGGATGTCACTATTATCAATCATAACATCTCTTGTGAACGTGGCAAATTTACCTGCATAGCCTCTGTAGCCTAAATTGACAAAAAGAGCGAGAATGGGGCTGGTTTTGAAAGGTGCCAGCCTCTTTAAAATCGAGCTGAATGTATAGGTCTCCCTCCAGGCCCATTCTGTGCCGGCTTCCAATTCATCTTTTGTCATCTTCTTTGGAATATAGACGCAGTGCTCAACGTCATACATGGCCCAATCCCTTTCAACAATCCTATTTTCCAATTCAAGCTGTCCGTAATATTCTGTTTTCGGAAAGGGAGTAAGAATTGAATATCTCGGCAGGTCTATTTTAGTTTTAATTACCATTTCCACAGTCCTCTCAAAGACCGAAGTATCCTCATCGTCACCACCAAAGGCAAAGCATCCCTGTACAACAATTCCTGCGTTGTGAAGCTTTTTCATAAGCTCACCGTACTCCATAACCTTGTTTATGCCTTTGTGTATGAATTTCTGGGAAGACTGACTTATTGACTCAAAGCCAATGAGAAGGCCTTTGCAACCGCTCTTTTGAAATAGTGAAATAAGCTCATCATCCATGCCGATAGCTGATGTAACGAGTCCAAACCACATTTTTTTCAGGGGTATCAATGCTGTAAACAGTTCCACGGCAAAAGCCCGGTCAGCAATGAGATTCACATCTGGGAAGAGCACTTCCCTCGAATGCAGCGCTTCGATCTCAGCGATAATCTCCTTCACCGGCCTTTTGTACACTGTCTTGCCAAAGGCTGCAGGGTATGCACAGAAAGTGCAGGGTAGGGAGCAACCGCGCACAGCCTCAATGCTGTTCATGGTAATGTACCTTTTCCTATTAAGCAACTCCCGTCTTGGCGTCACCCTATTATTGATCGTAAAGTTTATGTCCTGGATATACCTTGACTTTAAAGTTCCATTTTGGTAATCCAGTAGCATCTGGGGAAAACTCTGCTCAGCAAAGCCTGTAACCACAACATCGGCATGCTCCGCAGCTTCATCTGGCATCAAAGTAGGATGTACTCCTCCCAGGACTACAGTTTTTCCTAAACTTCTGAAATAGTTTGCATATGCATAACACCGCGAAGATGTTCCGGTTATGCAGGTTATGCAGACCATGTCTGCATCTAGCTCCAGCGGTATTTTTCCTGCAGTTTCATCATGGATAACAACTTCTGCAGCAAGTTCTTTTGGAACAAGCGCCGCCAATGTTGTCAGGGTCAGGGGGGCATAATGAAGAGACTTCCCAAAGTTGCCGTTGTATCTATGCATGGCACCGGCTGGAGCCAAGAATGCTATTTTCATAAATAATCCCCCTTAAAGACTTTATCCCAGCCGCCCTGTAGATGCAATGCCACCGGCTTGATATCCCCAAGCCGCTGTCCACGGCTCACACATTCCTCAAGATATTCTTCTTCAGGATTTCCAGTAAGCAGGAAAACCTTTAATGGTTTAAGCTGACCCAACTTTCTACAGTAATCATAATGAAAATTCTCTCTTAGTGCAGCCTCAAGGCCTTCGGCAAGGGCTGTTTTTTCTGCCTGAATGTACAGAACATACCTGTTTTTCTCCGGGGCCAACATGAAAAAACCTGTTTCTACTCCCATTCTTTCTATGGTAACCTTAATAAAGGTTTCATTCAATTTTTCACCAAAGAGATCGGAAACCTTGTCCTGTTTTCCAAGGAATTTAATGACAGGTTTCTTTTCCATGAAACCTGTCACCTGAATAATATCCTTCAACCTGTACCTGTAAAAACCTCCGGAAGTAGTCAATATCACAGAGTATTCCTTGCCCTTTTCCAACTCGTCAGCTAGGTATATTCTGCTGTCATCCACTGCTTCAAACTCAAAAAAGTGGGACTTTATGCTAAGAACCGCCCCTCCTGCCTCCAACATCGGAAAAGACACAAATCCCTCCGTGGCAAGAAGACCCTTGGGCTGTATAACTGAATGAGGGAAAATCTCTTTAAGCTTGTCTGCGTATGCCTTTGCATTTCCATCGCTCCAACAGCTTATCACCTTTAGATTCTTCCACAGCTTTTCAAAGGCCTTTTCCTTCAGGCAACCCCTTACTTCCACAGCCCTCTTCCTGTTTTTAACAGAAATATCCGTTGCCAACACTTCTGCATTCTTCTCCATATAATTCAGAAGCAATATTAAGAAGCTTGGATTCCAGACTGAAATCAAGGTTAAATTCCTGCATTTCAATAGCCCCAGGGCAGTCTTATAGTAAAACTCCTCTATATTGTCCGCCTTAACTACATCGCTGGGCACTGCAAATATTACATCGAGGAGCTTTTTCTCCAGGGTTCCAAAATACTCCTTATCATCTTCAAAGCCAATAGGAATGCAACCCTCTGTATACTCATTTTTTGTAACAGCAGGAGTTACAGACCAGTAGCTATTGCCCCATTTAATACCCTTATACCCAGAATACAGATCATAAAGCCAGGGCCTTATACCCTTTTGAAATTCTTCCTTTAAAGCGTTCGTATAGGGAATGAGCTTTGAAGCAGATGTGGATCCGCTGGAAAGCTCCAGAAGGAGTACATCTTCTGCCGTCAGAATACCTTTTTCACCTTTTTTTATTTTTTCAATGTAAGGCTTATAATCTTCATATATTGTCAGCGGTACCTTTTTTTGAAACTCCTCAATAGATCCTATCTTTGAAAAATCATATTTTTTTCCGTATTCACAGGACTTATTCTTGCTTAAAATATCTGTCAGCCTTTTTTGCTGCAGAGTTCTAACATTTCTGATTTTCATATAATCAACAAATTCCTTCTTATATAATAGGCATAAGAAAGAATTTATTAAAAAGCAAATCATGCGATTGTACATTTTAACACGTCCCTAATAGCAGCCTTCTCACATTAGGCTTCAGATTCTCTTCAGTAAGCTTTGCTATGCAGATGAGGTCATTACCGTTGAAATATTCCGGATTCAGTTTTAAAAAATGGCTGACATCTAAATCCTTGAGCTGCTTTTCAGTTATATCTGCAACCCCCACCTTCAGCTTATCCTTTATTCCTTTATAAAGAATAACGCCACTTTCCCTGTTATATTCTTCAGGATATTTTGCACTTCCAAAGGAATGGATAATCTCCTGAGCA
Source organism: Clostridiales bacterium (assembly GCA_018335855.1). Lineage (GTDB taxonomy): Bacteria > Bacillota > Dethiobacteria > Dethiobacterales > Dethiobacteraceae > UBA7523. The sequence continues at coordinate 21,561 of JAGXRM010000018.1, read as the reverse complement.
TAAGCCGGAGTTTTTTCTTTGCAATTGGGGTAAAACTCTTTAAAAAACAGCGGAAGCATCTTGTAGGTCTTGTAGCCCTTTGAAATTAGGAACCAGTAAAAGCTTCCATACTGCTTGCCATGGCTTATAAAATATTTGGCAAATAACTTATAAAGTTCGATACTACCCCAATAATCCTTGTGAATGATGGTGTCACCTGAAAATACACCATAAACCTTCTCTGCTCCCACTTCTACAGACATGATCTTTTGAGTTGAAAAACCCTTTATTCTGTTGTCTGTATCAAAAAGCAAAATGCAGTAATCTTTTTCCTCTAAATCTTCTATAAATACAGGAAAGATTGTACCATCATAATATTCTTCCATTAAAGAGTACATAGCCTTTTTATCCTGCTCAGTTAGCTGCTGAACCTTAATTATGCTTCCGTGGAGTTCCGTCATTAATCACATACTCCTTATCTATCATATAAACCGAAATCAAGCCTGGTTTTTATTATTTACATAACATATAATTTCAAATTTCCACATAAAAACCTAGATTCCTCTTCCGCTTGATTGCGTATGGATAAGCCCTTGATAACAAACATCTACTGTCCCCACGTGTGATAGTACTTCATAATCAAATCAGAATTACTACTGGGCATAAAGATGCGACCCCCTCTAACAAGGGCAGGGAGTTTGAGCCGACGGAAATCAGCGACGAGGTTTATTTTGCAGCCTACAATTACGTGCTGGTCAGGTATGACGGCAGTTACGGCATACACAACCCGACTTTCACCGTGCAGTATATTTTACGGCCGCCAATGCGGAAACTGCCGCCGCAAAAATATAATGATTACCTGCGGAAACAGCAAAAACGAGCCTGACAGATATACCGTTTGCCATGATACACTCTTGTTCCATTAATATTTTTGTTATCTCAATCTTACAAAAATAAGCGTTTGTTGTACGGAATACCCTGAAAAATGGGCGAAAAAAAACCGACCATTATGGACGGTTTAAATTATTATAAATTATTGTTCCGCTTATCTTTTTTTAAAGGGGTCATGATCCGTGGTTATTAGTTAGTTTCTTCAATGACATCTCCGCCGCTGATGACGAATACACCAATGACAGTTCTACCGTCAATGTCATACATTGGGATACGGCGGTTCTTGCCCGCGTTGCTCCTCATTTGTCGCAAAGCTTCCTCTGGCGTTTTTGGCATCGGCCCATTAAGATCGGTTGCTCTTACATATCCAGCAGTACCCCCCACACCCACTGCTAGCACTAAATCTGGCTCAGTCTCTGGCGAGGTCGCATACAGTGCAGAGCCATATGTTTCACCATATTCGTTAGTGGCGTATTCGGGAACTGGGATTTAAGCCTTCTGGATCAGTCGGGACCAGTTCCTGCGGAACTCTTTTTTCGAAATATCCGTGTCAATCAAAGCAGGTACCAGCTATAGCGGTCAATGTAGTGCCCCTGTTCCACCATGTCCAGTTCTGCCTGTCTGGCGTGAACAAGAACCAGATCGCAGTCACCGTTTTTGCCCAGTTCTAAAGCAGCACCGGTGCCGAGAGAAACCACTTTTTACCTTGTAATTGTTAGCTTCTTCGAAATAGGGGAGAAGGTAATCAAGGAGTCCGGAATCATAAGTACTTGTGGTCGTTCCCAGAATAAGTTCCTTTTTAGGAGAAGGCTCCTGCGGCGGGGCCGTTGAACTGTTGCACCCCACAGATCTGAGTAAGGTAATATATTTGCGACTCGAGAAGAACGTCCCCGGGTTACAAACTACGGGTGTTGGGCTAAGGTTTATGGGGGTCTCCCGGTATTCCAAGTGGGTTTTGTACGTGTTCGGGCAGGGTGTGCACGTAACTTTTAAGGGGTTTTTTTGTGAACAGAACGCCTGCGATAAGCGCTGTGAGCGGCGCCACCGTTACCAAACCGAAACTGCCCACGATGGTGTGCATGATTTCTTTGGAGACGTATTTTAGATTTAAAATGTTTATCAAAGGGGTGCCCTGGGCCATAAAGACCATTAACAGAGCGATAAAGCCGCCGGTGTAAGCTAACAGCAAGGTAGTGGTCATTGTGCCTACAACGGCCCGTCCCACATTTAGTCCGCATTGAATTGCTTCATTTGCAGGGATTTCTGGGTTTTTCTCGACCACTTCATGAATGGCTGCAGCAATATCCATGGCCAGATCCATCAGTGCTCCGGCCGAAGCGATAAACACGACGGCAACGAGAATTTCAGTAAGATTGAGATGCGCGTATCCGGAGTATAACAACGATTCGGAATGGGGCAAAACCGCACCGTGTATTTTAAAGCTGCTGCCAAAAATAATGGCCAGTACCCCGGTCAGTGCTGTCCCTGCCAGGGAACCCAGTATCGCTGCCAGGGATTTACGGTTAAGCCCGCCAACAAGAAGAATTACGAATACCGTGACAATCACCACAAATACCAGGGAAATGGCTATGGGATTCCAACCTTTCAGAAGCAGGGGAATTAAGAACTTCCAGATCATCATTACAGTCAGGACAAAAGAAAGGAGCGCCTTAACACCGGTCCAGCGGGCAAAGAGAATGAGAAACAGTGCAAATAGTCCGAAGAGCAGGGCTTCCAGATCAATACGATAATGGTCGATAATATTCACATGTCGGATCTCACCCCGGGTATAATCTATAACAACCAGTGCTTTGTCTCCGGGAGTAAATACTTTGTCTGCTTCCAGCCGCCCGGAAAAAATGTTGCGTGCGTATGTTTCATGGCCTTTGAAAGGCCCGTTTAAAACCTGAACTTTGCAAATTTGCTCACCCTGAAAGACAAAGCCAATTGTACTGTGGACATTGTTGTTATTGACTTCCAGCACCAGGGCTGCGGCCCGGGTACTGTCGGGATAGGCGTTAGTGGGAAACCCCGTGGGAATCTTAGCCAGAATAATGATCAGAAGAATGACTGCAACAGTAAGCAGGTGTTCTGGTGCAGTCAGCTTTTTAAAAGACAATCCGTTCATTTTAACCTCCAACCGGTTTATGCAAAGATTACTGAGCGAGAGGAAACTCTCGCCCAGTAATCTTTAAAGATAAAGTTAAATGAGGTTACTTACATGCCGACAGCTTTCTTAATACGGCTCAACTTTGTGATTTCTGCTGTTTTAAAGTAAATATCAGTATTGTCATAGAAACCGTCAAACAGCTCAGCTCCGGCTCCGATGGCGTATACGGGGACGGGCTGGCCGGTGTGGGAATAGGAACTGAAGTGAAGGCCTGCTTTGTTATTGACAATATGGGAAAGTTTAACTGTCAGCGGCTCATAGCCGGCATAAAGGAGTCTTTCCTGTACTGTATACGGGCGCTCGCTGGCCGGAACCATGGTGCGTTCCAGGGCATCTTCCAACAGGCCCATCTCGTATGCGCTCAGGTTTTCAGGTGTCAGACCGTAAGCCTGTTCGATTTGGGGGAAAAGTTCAGTCAGGCTTGCAGTTTCGGCAGTAACAGTCTTCTTGTAGTTGTTAACAATTTTAGAGAACTCAACATAGGACATGGTCACTTTCTCTATCTTTTCAAAGAAAGTCGCATAACCGGTTCCGGCATAACCGATAGTCATCCCGCCGCATTCATGGTCGCCGGTCACAATAATCAATGTATCTTTGGGATGCTTGCGGTACACATTCAGTGCTTCTTCGATGGCATCCGCGAAGGCAATGGTGTCGGCAATGTTGGCAGCAGCGTCATTGGCATGGCCGGCCCAGTCAATTTTGCCCGATTCAACCATCATAAAGAAACCGTTGGGGTTGTCTAATACTTCGATACCTTTGCGGACAAAATCAGCCAGGGAAAGTTCGCCGCCTTCTTTATCGCGGTCGAGTTCATAGTTAAGTGCTTTGCCATCCAGGTCGGGGCTTATGGCAACGACTTTACCGGAATTTTTGTGCAGTGCCAAAATGTCTTCCGTGGTGTTGACAACGGTATAGCCGCCTGCTTCAGCGAGGGCCGGGCCGGTTGCCGCCTGAAAACCGCCGCCGCCGAAGTAGTCAAAACCGCTTTGAGCTAATTGCCTGGCGATTTCAGTCGTCATGCCCCTGTGGGCAACCTTGGCATAATATGCGGCCGGAGTGGCATGGTCAATAGGCACGCTGGTGACGATACCGATTTTATAGCCCAAAGCTTTAAGATCTTCTGTAATCGGAGTGTACTCGATTGTTTTGGTGACATCCATGTTGATTACTCCGGAGAGAGTTTTATAGCCTGAGGACATTGAAGTGGCGGTGGATGCAGAATCGGGAACGAAGGAAGTGGAATCATGAGTCATGGCGGCCCCATGTACGGGAAACTGTGTGAAGTTCAGGCGCTGCGGAATGACTGCTCCGAGAGCCGCTTTATTTCCCAGATACATCTCCGCACTGGAGACCTGGGCATAACTTAAGCCGTCACCGATAAACATAAATACATACTTGGGAACTCTACCGGTATGGAAATCAGTCTTTTTGGGGTTTGCCGTGCCAGGAGACGGGACGCTCCCCAGGATGGTCAGTGCCATGATGAGCACCAGGAACAATGAAACACCACTTAAAAAACGGGTCTTTTTTAACAACTGCCAACACCTCCATATTTTTGTAATTTTAGTATACAGGGGCAATGTTAACTGAATAGCAAAGGCAGTCTTAAGCTTTGTTTAAGTTTCAGAGTCGTTCTGTTAACGGTAAAAAAGGAAAAGGAATGGATAAAACAAAAAAAGGACTTCCGTATAAACAAACAGACCCCCTAAAGTGAAGAGGGGGTCTTGAAGCACTTCTGCATTTTTATCAACTATATACGCAAACGGGTAAAGATTATTGAATTACTGCTTCGATTTCTTCAACCATTATCTTTGTTCCTTCTAATCCACCTGAAGCCACATACCATACATGGGCATTCAGGTAATGGATTTCATCATTTTTGAATGCTTTGGTCATCTTGACCAGATCATTGTCCAATACATTCTGGGCTGCATTGCTTCCTCCTGTAACGGCTGCCCTATCCACGACAAAGATGATGTCCGGATCCACTTCCAGGATATATTCAAAAGAGATGCTTTGTCCGTGATTTGAGACTTCAATATTTTCATCCGCTGGTGAAAAGCCAAATTCTTTATGAATTACATTGAATCGAGAGTTCAGACCAAATGCACTTAATGCTCCGTCATTTGCCAGGACAATGAGAGCTTTTTTATTGCTTGCTTTTGTCCGGGAACTGATATTGTTTATTTTCGCCTCGATTTTGGCCACTTCATCTTTTACAAAGTTTTCTTTGCCAAAGATTTCCCCTAACACTTTGAGATTGTTACCAAGAGACCCGATGTAGTCCTGGGTGTCTATGGTCAAATATACAGTGGGAGCGAGTTTAGCAAGTTCTGTATATAGATCCCTTTGTCTTGCTGAAATCAATATCAAATCCGGCTGAAGTTCATAAATCTTTTCATAGTTTGGCTCAAACAGTGTGCCTACATCCTCATATTTAGCATCACGGTACCTGCTTAAATAATCGGGAATATGGGACTTTGGCAAACCGATAATTTCAACATTCATTTGATTTAATGAGTCCAGCGTTGCATAGTCAAAAACAATGACCCTTTCAGGATTTTTCTCTACTGTCACTTCCCCTAACTGGTGGACAATGCTGACGGTTTCAATCTCAATTTCCTTTGCTTGCTCCTCTGTAGTTTTTGCAGAATAATTGCACCCAACAAAGGCAACTAGAGAAAAAATTACTAATAATGCTGCTAAAATCAAGTTTTTCTTTTGACCCATCCTTTTACACTTCCTTTTTCATTATAGTTTTGTTTGAAGGAAATCTATATTTTATCATCTTAGAAATACACGCAAATTTTTTGATTATTGATATTTTGTATTGTGATATCCATATCAAAAATCCCGCATAGTACTTTTTCATCGATGATGCTGGCGGCGGCTCCTTCCTCAATTAACTTGCCTTCATTCATGGCTACAATATAGTCGGAGTAGCATGATGCGAAGTTGATATCGTGGATAACGATGACCACTGTTTTATCCAGATTCTCCACTAACCACCTAAGGATCTTCATAATCTCCACGGCATGTTTCATATCCAAATTATTAAGGGGTTCATCCAACAATATGTACTCAGTGTTTTGAGCAATCACCATGGCGATGTAAGCACGTTGCCTTTGGCCGCCGCTTAATTGATCGATAAGCTTATGCTGAATATCCTCAAGTTTCATATAAGCTATGGCCTTGTCAATCTGTTGCTCATCATCCTTTGATAAATTGCCCTGGGAATAAGGAAATCTCCCGAAACTCACCAGCTCCCGTATAGTCAAGCGAATATCCATATGGTTAGATTGCTTTAATATAGAGATTTTTTTGGATAATTCTTTTGTGTCCCATTGCCCAATTTCTTTTCCACCGATAAATATTTCTCCTTCGTCTTTTTTTAAGAGTCGGCAGAGCATGGACAGCAGCGTGCTTTTCCCTGCTCCATTAGGCCCTATAAAGGATGTTATTTTATTTTTGGGAATCTTTATGGAAACACTATCTACAACCCTTTTTTCTCCATAAATCTTCGTCAGATTTTTAACTTCAATCATCCTTTTCTCTCCCTTAGCAGTAGATAGATAAAATAAATACCTCCTACAAGATTGATCATGACACTAATGGGTGTGTGGTAGTTGAAAATCCTTTCAACCATTAACTGGCCGCCTATTAGGGCGATGCCACTTAATAGCATGGACCCCATAATCAAGTCGTGGTGTCTGTAGGTGTGCAGCAGCTCTCTGGCCAGATTGACCACCAGCAGCCCTAAAAAGGTAATGGGTCCAACTAATGCAGTCGCCACAGATACCATGATTACGATAACCAGCAGCATTCGCTTGACTACTTTATCGTAATCAATCCCCAGGTTTATGGCATGATCCCTGCCTAATGAAAGGACATCCAGTTTGCTAATATAGGGATAGGTGTATAGAGCTAAGGTTGCAAAAATCACCACAGAGATAGTCAGTAAATCTGTTTTTACATTATGAAAGTTAGCAAACATTCTATTTTGAACTATGCTAAACTCATTTGGGTCAATCAGCATTTGCATGAAGGATGATATGCTCTGGAAAAAGGTGCTAAAGATGATCCCTACAAGCAATAAAAAGTAGATGTTCTGGTTCTCTTTTCTAAACAAGAGCTTATAAAGTACCCCAGAGAAAACAAGCATCACTAAGATAGATAACAAAAAGTTACTGGTACCGCTGATGACTTCCAGAGTTCTAGAGCCAAGCACAAAAACCATGGATGTTTGGACCAGCAGATAAAGAGAATCTAGCCCTAATATGCTTGGTGTCAAAATTCTATTGTTTGTGATTGTTTGAAATATCAGCGTTGAATAAGCGATTGCCGAACCCGTAAGTAATATGGCGGCTGCCTTTGGGATTCTTCTGGGCAACGCAAAATCCCAGTTACGACTATTCAGGCTAATGGTCAGATAGAGCACTATCGATACTAAAAGCAGGCATCCTAACAACAATAACAGCTTCTTTTTGGAGGACATCTACTGATCCCTCCAAAAAAGCAAGTACAGAAATAGGGCACTGCCTATCACACCCACAGTTAATCCGATGGAAATCTCATAGGGATAAATGATCACCCGGCCTAAAATATCACAAAAGAGCAGAAATACCGCACCAAACATCGCTGTAGGCAGTAGATTTTTCTTTAAGTTGTCACCCTGGTAGATGGTGACGATGTTGGGGATAATCAACCCTAAAAAAGGCATTCTGCCAACAGTGATCACAACAAGGGATGCGGATAAAGCCACAATGATAAGACCTATGTTCACCACTTTATTGTAGTTCAGGCCAAGGTTTGATGAGAAATCTTCCCCCATCCCTGCTACGGTGAATTGATTCGCATAGAGGTAGGTAATAAACACCAAAGGTACACTCAAGTATAAAAGCTCATACCTCCCCCTGATTACCATAGAGAAATCCCCTAACAGCCAAGAAGAAATATTTTGTACAAGTTCATATCTGTAAGCAAAAAAAGTGGTTATGGAGTCTATGATATTCCCTAGCATTATACCCACTAAAGGTATGAAGATTTTGTCCTTGAACCTAACGCTTTTGATGATCTTTATGAACAAGAAGGTTCCGGCCAAAGCAAACATAAAGGAGACAACCATCTTGGTAAAACTGCTGAAGGAGGAAAATAATAACAATGAGACTAAAATGCCCAATCTGGCACTATCAACAGTGGCAGCAGTGGTTGGAGAAACAAATTTGTTCCTTGTCAGCTGTTGCATGATCAAACCAGCCATACTCATGCTGACACCTGCCACGATAATACTGACAAGGCGGGGTATTCTACTGATCAATAGAATTTGGATTTTGTCATCTTCAAGACGGATTATGTCTAAAATATTGATATTTTTTACTCCGATGAATAGTGATGTAAATGAGAGCACAATAAGTGCAACAATTAAATATCTTCTCTTCATACCTCCTCCTCAAATTCAATAGTTAGATTGTTATTTGACACCTTTTTTAAATATGATATAATTAATTAAATCGCTGACTGATAATGATTTTCATTCTCTTCTCTTATACTATACTATACAACAAAATTTTAATTTTGAGCATATTACTTTTTTTATAAAAATATTTATATATATTCGCAGAAGGGATGTTTTTTTTATGCAGATTCATAGTTCATTGGGCAGAAAACATATAGCTAACACTATGGTAAATTTTTACTTATGCACGCATATACCTATAAAAGCAATTGATGTAGAAGGTATGGTTATTCATAATGAAGGGCATAGCCAGATAGCTGAGTCTATTTTTCAAGAACAAGGAATTATCGCTCAAATTGATAATGAACTAAATAAAAAAGATAGTACTGCACACTTAGTACTATCAAAAAATAATATTGATTTTGCAGTTATTTATATTTGCCCTAAAAACGTTGACAGGGGTGTTTATGTTTTAGGCCCATACACCTCGAATCCTTTGACTAAAAATAATATGTTGTATAAGCCCTCTGATTGTATCCCTCATCTTATTACATTACTCCGTAATATAGCAGAGAATTCAAATTTTATCAGACTAAACAAAGAATGTACCTATAGTTTTTATGTAAAAAAAGCTTTAGACCATATTAATACCAGATTTTTTGAGCCTCTTACTGTAGAAAGTGTTTCACAAAAACTAGGGATTAGCAAATCCTATTTTTGCTCTGTTTTCAAGAAGGATACAAATAAGACATTTACCCAAGTTTTAAATGAGGTAAGAATCGAGAGAAGCAAACAATTATTATTAAGAGATACAGATAAGTCTATATTGGATATTGCTATTGCAGTTGGCTACAATAATCAGAACTACTACAATATATTATTTAAACAATTAAATAATATTTCACCCAGGCAGTATAAAAATGAAAATGGAATTATGCCCATAAATGTGACACAAAAAGTTCTGTAACCTGTGCTTTCTGCTTAAACACTTTAGTTTCTTCGGCTAGGGTTAGCCATCAGGGTGTTATACAGGACGAAACCAACTTCGGGTTTCTGATAACCCGCAGTTTTTTGCAAGTAGAGGGGAGTCGAACCTGTCCGAAAGCAGACCAGTAAAAGCTTCTACGAGTGTAGCCTCAGATTTGGATTCGCGTATGGGGCTCCCTGAGACAGGATACATTTACGCTAGCACAGGTGTTATTTCCTTCCCCTAAGGCTTTGGCAAACCGTGGGTTCGGTAGCCGATTAGTCGACGCCCGGTTTACCACTACAGGCTCGCGGTAAGCGGACACACTGCTAAGTAAGCAACGAGAGCGTAATTATTGTTTGCAGTTAAGCCTTATCCACGTTGTTGATTGGGTCATGGACCCGGACTCGCGACTCCTAGTTATCCCAGAGATTGTCAATGACATACCGTGCATAGATGCGGCAATCCGGTTTGGCGGTGACGTCGGACGGTTTATTATTATGCTCTAAATACTTTCTATTTCCACAAAGGATACGATTATATCTGCTACTTCTTCAACAATATCTTTTGGAGCCTTTTCTCGAAAAGAAGCATTCCCACCTTCGACAATAACCCTGTCTCCTGTTTAAGTCTTAACGTAGCGTTACCGCATCCCACATCAGCAGGAGTGCCCAGCTCTCTGGCCATAATAGCAGCATGAGACAATGGTGCACCTACGTTTTCAAATAACAATTCGTAACCTTTTCCTATCTTTTCGTCCAGATGCTTCTGCAGCTTGCCGGAAAGTACACTCATCATTTTTCACCTTCCTTTGTAATTGTTCTCATATCTCCTATTTCTGCTCCGTAATCCGCTCCAGTACATCAGGATATTTCTCGCTGCCTTCATATCCACATACACCCGACCGGGGTGAATTCGTTAAACTCGCAAGCATGTCGCCGCATTCATGTTCCTCCATGCAATGCTCACATAAAACCTCACCGTCGGCAATACAAACCACTGCAGCCGGCCTTTTTCCGCACTCATCACACAACACACGTATCGGATTATTTCTTGCTATTATCACGATCTTATCTTTATGCCGGTCGCCGACCCGATAATCAAATACTGTTAACGTTAATTCAGTCGTAGAACCAAAATCATATTCATGCGCAAAGCGCATGCCTACATCCAAGACACTTCTTAATCTGCAGTTCATGGTCTTTCTCAGGCGTCCCCACGATTCCATCGGTTCCACATCATAATAAACACCGTCAATCAAGAAAGCGCTTAAATGACCGCAGCATTCCAGCCAAATCTCCCTCAGGAACTCGTCCACATCTGCTAGCGTTGCATCTTCACGAACCTCAAGCAGCAACCAGTATTCCTTACAGTATGTCCCTCCCACTGCAATGCTGAAATAACCCGACTGCTTTTCGTTACCTTTTTGTTCCAACCAAGCTTGCCGGTACTTACATGATGAAATATGTTTCACCATCCCCGATTTTGTATATTCCTTTCCGCAAAACCGGCACATTCCTTTACTTCTGTCAGCCATTACCTTTACCCCTCTTTCCCATTTTCTTCTACAAGCAATAACTTGCAGTCATCCCACGTCATGCCATATCCAAAAGCTTTCACAATACAAACCGTATTAAATTTCGGCATAAGAGGTGAGTAGCCCCGAGGTGAAATTCCTCGAGGCTACTCACCTCTTTCAAGCCGATTTGACCGGATTGTGCACCACTTTGCACTATTACACCGTTCACCTTGATTGAACTGGCCGGCTCCCCCGCTGTCGGAGTAACTGAAACGCATAGTATTATGGCTTCATATCAATACCACTATCCATCGTTGGAATAGGTATGTGCAGTAACCGCATAATTTCCTTCTGAGATTCAATGACCCGCTCCGCAATAAACTGCTCAAAGGGTTTGTCATCTCTATGGGCTTTTTCAAGATGGTCAATGTATTCATGCCGCAGCACCGGAGGAATAATAGCCAGCAGATATCCATCCTGTATCAGTGATGCATTCATGATAAGCCTTGCGATTCTCCCATTTCCATCTTTAAACGGATGGATAAATACAAACCGTTTATGTAGCAGTGCTGCAAATGCTATCGGATGAAGCTGCTCTCTTTCGTTTACAATCCACTGAAACAAGCCATCCATTTCTGCCTGTATGCGTTCCGGTTCAGTCACAGGATATTTCGAGCCGCTAATAAATACGTATACGTCACGATACCTTCCGGCATATTCCGCTTCTATGTTCTCATAAAACATTTGATGCATCGTAAGGACATCTCTTTCAGTGATGGTTCTATTCCTAAGAAGTGTAAACATAAAATCATACGCTTTGGCATGTCCAACCGCCTCATAGGTATACAGCAATGGTTTACCGCCAATGGTCAATCCATCCTCAAGCAGTACTTTGGTTTCGCTTTCTGTAAGGATATTCCCCTCAAGCGCGTTAGAGGACCATGTAAGGCCGATACGATAGTAATCTCTGATCTGTTTCAGCATCTCACCCTCAAAAGGTCTGCGCTCATCTATGGTAGCCTTATATAAGTCAAGTAATTTGTAAATATCCATTTATTCACCTTTTTCATTATATATTTTTCATTTAATTATATCACATAATCTTCCATTTATCGACCAAAATTATCTATCTTTTACGGTGTCTTTATTACAGTGCTGCTGACTTTCTAACTCATCCTTTTCGCCCAAACTCTTTGGAACCAACATTTATTTTTATGCAATACGGAATAAATATATTGTTAAACAGTAATTTGATATTGTATATCAATATTATTTGTGTTATACTGCAACCAATAAAGCGATTGGAGGATGAAGCTATGTGGAATGACAAAAAATCCCTCAACCTGAGCAAATTATGTCTCCTGGTTTTTATGTCCGGATTGATCGGCACAATTGTAACCGCTCCGTGGCTAACGCGATGGTTTCTGAATTTTTCCCGGGCGGAACTACAGGGAACTAAGTCGTTCTTTCTTGCCACAATCTACGTGGGTGGCATCCCAGCGGGAATCCTGCTCTACAACCTGTTTCGCCTGCTACGACGGATTGAGCAGGAGCAAGTGTTTATCACAGATAACGTAGACTATTTGCGGTGGATTTCCTGGAGCTGTTTTATGGGGGCGGGCATCGGCACTGTTTCAGCCTTTTACTATTTCCCGTGGATCTTTGTGGCGGTTGCCGCAGCCTTTATGGGGCTGATAGTCCGTGTCGTGAAAAATGTGCTGGCAAAAGCCGTAGAACTGCAAAACGAAGTTGACTACACCATCTAAAAGGGGGGGACGGAATGCCGATCGTAGTTAATCTGGATGTGATGATGGCCAAGCGAAAAATGCCTTCCGGTGAACTGGCCGAGATCATAGGCATCAGCCCGGCCAATCTCTCCATCCTCAAGACCGGGAAGGCCAAAGCAATTCGGTTCTCCACACTGGAGGCCATATGTAAGACGCTGGAGTGCCAGCCGGGAGACATCCTGGAATACAGAGCAAGTCGAAAGGAAGGCGGCAAATCAGATGATTGATATTTGCAGCAATGAGTGCGTCTCTACAGGCAATACGGAGCAGCAAGCGAAGGAACACGGCAACAAAAAATGGGAACATCCCGCTGTTCCCGCATTCTCCTTAAAAGAACCTTTTGAACCGGACATTAAAGACGGTATTTTTGCTATTTTTGTCTTTATATTGGGGTTTCTTTTTGCTCGATGGGTACTTTTTTACTGGCAGGGATGGAGCGTGACGTTCTTTACCGCCGGCTACTTAGGGGCTACAACTATTTATTTTCGAAAAAAAGGAGTGATTATTTCAGGGGAAGGATGGTTTTGGCTGGCGGTAACGGCGTTTACCGGAATCAGCTTCTCTCTTTGGAATAACCATGGGTTGGAACCATGGCGCAGTTTACTATTATTCTTTTGTGCAATATACTGGGTGATATGCGCGACCGGCCTGCCGCTGCTGGGAAAAACGAGTAACTTTATTGGGTTGGATTTTCTTAACGGCCTGCTGTTCATTCCACTCAAAAACTTTGATAGTCATTTTAGAAGCCTTGCCTTTCTGGGAAGAAAAAAACAGGCGACAGTAAGTCAATTTTTTTCCATCGCACTGGGAATTGCTTTCGCTTTTATAATCGGGGGTATGGTTTTGCCATTGCTGATAGAGGCTGACAGCGGAGGCTTCGCCAAAATTACTAACAGCATTTTTAAATACGTTCAAGGCATGCGAAATGAAGTTACTGTACTAATCTTTAATATGATTATCGGTATTCCGGCAGCAGCCTACATCTTTGGACTGGTGACAGGCAGTGTTCATAAAAGAGGTTGTTTCACCTTCAAAAAAGACGATTTGGAAAAGGGTGTATCATCCCTAAGGTTGCTGCCGTCGGCCACGGTTTACACCCTGCTGGGCTTGGTATGCGGCTTGTACGTAGTATTTGTCGTCAGCCAACTGCCCTATTTTTTCTCAGCTTTTATCGGAGAACGGCCGGAGGGCTGGTTGGTTTATTCCGAATACGCCCGCAAGGGGTTTTTTGAACTGTGTACAATTGCGGCCATCAATTTATCGCTGCTGACAGCGGCAAATCTTTTTTCTAAAAAACAACGTAGCGTCAACCCCATATTGAAAATTTTTAATGTTTTTCTGTCGTTGCTCACTTTATTGTTTATTTCAACCGCCTTCAGCAAAATGGCCTTGTATATCGGGGCATACGGACTCTCTGTCCGCCGGCTGCTCCCCAGCATTTTTCTGGTATTCCTGGCCGTCCTTTACGTCGGGGTGATCGCCATGCAAAAACGACAATTCTCTATTTTAAGGCTTGCTGCCGTCACGGGGGCAGTGATGCTTTGCCTGCTCTTCCTTTTAAATCCTAACGGGTTTGTTGCCCGTTACAACGCAGAACGTTATCTTTCGGGAACACTCAGCAGCTTTGATGTCGAAATCTTATCCCATGGAGGTCCTGCCGGGGTTGAATCGGCGCTCCAGGTTTACAACCGGTCCAACGATCCGCTACTGCGGGAACAACTGGATGTCTACCTGAATAACCAGCAGCAGTGGTCCGCAAGGTATGCCGCTACTCCGTGGGACAGTTTAGAGAATTTACGCGCCCGGCAAAAGACCGCCCATCATATGCAGTAAGTAAACGATCTGGGAATAAAACCTAGTTTTGGCAGGAAAACTACCAGATACGACAACAAAATGTAGAGAATGTATCAAGTAAAATGAATAACAATATACATGCAAAAAGAGGCTGTTGCAGAACGAACTTATCGTGATGCAACAGCCTCTTTTTGCCTAAGACAGTGATGAAAGACCGCTTTACTAAATTTTTGGTTTGCTAAACAGCATTTCAATATCAAAGGAAAGCCCAGGGAAGCTCGGATGATCGAAAATACCCGTATGGGATCTTACTATTGTGGTTTATTGGCAACTTATTCGATTGTCTTTTCGATTCCGTCTAGCTCATACTTGATTTTCTCGTGAACATAGTGATGATACTCAAAGTGCTTGTCACGCTGCAATCTGCCGATCAAGATATAGGCGGGAATATTCTGTTCAGAGCAGAACTGGTGAATGCGCGGCAGCGAATAATCGCCGGTTTCAACAAAATGGTTATACATTTCTTGAGCGATCAGTGTATTGGCTGCGAATTCATCTGCTCGATCTTCAATCTCACTTTTTGTATCCTCATAGTCGATGAGCCTATCCTCTATATCTCCATTGATAATGTGCCCGATTTCATGAAAAAGCGTAAACCAAAAGACATCCGCAAACTTGCGCCTTAATGTCATGATTAGATTGAGGGTACCATCATTATTTTTCTGTATGACACCCTGCACAGGTGCTCCAGTAAAATGCTTGACAATGGCGAATTTAATCCCACACTCTGCAAAATACTCCTTCAGTCTTGAATGAATCGAATCCACATCTTCGAAAGTGAGCCTTCGAATTACAGGCAGTTTGCTCTTTAGCCTATCAATATTCAGCTCCTGGTTTACCAGCTGTTTTTTTGTGATTAGATCGCAAATTCTAAGCCAGGTAAATAGAACATATGGATCCACATTATCCGCCACTGCCAAACGATACGCCCCGGCCTGTGATATTTCAGGAATTCGCGCCAAGCTGCTGACATTTAACCGCTTTCGCCACTCAATGACAAGCATCGAACCTTGAGCGTCAGGGTTGAGCAAACGGATATCCTGAGCGTACTCGGTGATGTTTTTTAATTTTTGAAGAATCGCCAATTCTTCACTTGAGATCTGGTTTATCTCTTCAAAATCAGCCAGTTCCTTTTCGTAGCTTGCCTGAAGATTGATCCAAAAGCTTGCATCTACCCCCAACGCATACTCCAATTTCTTAGCAAAAGAAACAGAGATTGGTTTTTGACAATTCACGATACCACTAATGTGTGGCTCTTTCACATCTGTTCTCATTGCTAACTCACGTTGCGTCATGTCTCTATCTTCCAGCATTTCTTTTAACGTTTCTCCCGGATGAATGATAAATTCACGGGATAAGCCATTCGTTTTTTCTGCCATGATAATCCATCACCCCCTTAATAATCACAGTATCGCATTCTTTCAAAGCTTCTGGTTCCAAGCTTTCGGCATCAGGCTTCACAACAAGTCTCACATTTCCAGTAATGGTTAATTCCATAATACCCCTTTAGGTTTTCATACAATGGGTGCGGTTTTCCAAGCCCTGTCGTCAAATAGATGCTAAAATTTATCGCTGCCTTCAATTGATCGAGTCTCTTCTTTGTTGCTCTAGCTCTATCCTTTCCAATCTCTTTCTTCATAAAGTCAAAATCATTGAAAATATCACGAACTGATTCTTTTTCGTATTCAATAAGCACCTTTTGCGACCACCACCCCACTTACCCTTTTAGTTAACTTAACTGATTAGTTAAGTTCATTATAGTTCACTTTGTGCATCTTTGCAAGGGCATTAGTACAAAAATTTTTTCATCCATAAATTTTTGCTTATCGTATAAAAATAGCTCCTCCTTGCAATAAACAGTTTTATTATTTCAACTGTCTATGACAGTGTGTTTATATGTCAACAACAATTTATAGCGAGCCATTTGCGTTGTTGTAAATAAAGTGATTTTCAAAGCCAAAGGAGACGTCAAGACGGCTACTCACACGTTCTACAGCTGTCCGCTTTTTGTATTCCGTCTTCCAACTGTAGCTGGAACGGGCAAGCGGCGTAAATATGCGTCTGTCTTCCGATAAAGGAATCCGGATCCCACTTGCTGCCGGGCATACGTCCGCCCCTTTACAGTCGATCCCGTAGTGTTTTGCAGGACAGCGGTATTTTAGTGTTTCCCGGTCTTTTTCAAACCCGCCAAAGGCCGTTGGATTGTTCGAGTTTGCATAGGTCAAAAAGTTTCTTAGATAATATTCGCCTGTTTCGTATTGAACCCCCAACGCCCTTTTGTACGCGAGAAATTGTTCAGCCAGACAGTCAAGTGATGCAGATACGTCATTCATTGTTCACGCCCCCTTCCGCAAAAGGAAGCGGGAGGCAGCACCGACTCATCATGTTTTCGTCAGTCGCTAAATACGTATCAACGCTGCTTGGGTCGCAATGGCCGAGTACGGCCGATATATCGTAAAGAGGTACGCCGCTTTTTAGCATATGAGACGCTGCATGATGGCGGGTAAATCTTGTCCCGCAGATTCTGTCCTGCTTAAGAATACCGGCGTTGCGAAATGCATTCAACGCCCCATCGATATATCGTGTGACAAAATGTCCCAAGCCATTGTTGTTGTTCAACGTGAACCACTAATTCCATAGACCCCCAGAAGCCACCATCTCTGAGTACTGTTTAAGAGTTAATGTTTCACTGGATCGAACTCTTTGTAATTTCAAACTGTTAATAAATGCTTCTACTCGGGTTAAGACTCCTACGCTTGAAAAGTGCTCATCTACTTCAATGTTTAAATAAGGCTTACCCGTCATTTCTTCTTTAAAATAATGGTTCAAAATAGTGTCTGGCCCACAGCCATGATTCGTTAAATATATTGCATAGAGATTAGGATGCTGTTTAATAATTTGTGCACCAGATAATATGTGCTGCCCAAATGGCCAATACATATTTGGATGTTCCTTAGAAGTATCATGGTCATGAGCAGGTAAATTTGATAGAGTTAGCACTTTGTATCCTAACTTTTCTATTTTTTCTGGAATGCCCATATTTAAGACAGGGTCAGATATTCCATAATTTCTTGTTACAATAACAAAGGCTTTTTCATTTTTATCCAGATTATTGATTGTTTCCTCACCTAATTTTTCAGTTTTCATTTCGAATTTTTTTAAACTCATCATCCCTTTTGTCAGGGCCAAGGCTGTTTGAGCTTTACTTTTCCCTAATTTTACACCTAACTTAATTAAAGTTTTCATCATATACTCTTTACCAAAGTTAAACGAAAGCTCGGGAGATAGTAATACGATCCCTTTATCCTCTAAATCCATGGTTCTATTAATAAGCTTGGGGAAACATTGCATGTATACGCAGCCATAATTTTGTCTTGTAGTAGAAATAGCATGAGCCATTGTATAGAGGCTAGGTAAAAAGAGATAATCTATTTCTTTTTCAATTAACTGGGCTACGTGGCCATTGATGAGTTTAATCGGATAACATGTTTCATCCATAGAAAACTCCTGGCTCAATTCTACAGTCTTATCACTAGTCTTATCTGACAAAATAACGTTGAATCCTAGTTCCTTAAAAAAAGCATTAAATAGGGGAAATAGCTTGTGTAAGAAAAGTACTCTGGGAATACCCACAGTTTTTTTGCGAGGGTCTATTGTTTTTTCATATCCTTCCAAATAATATTTTTCAATTTCCTCAAATACCCTTATTTGGTATCCAGCTTGAGTTGAATTATTATTCTTTTCTTTTTGGCAAACAAAGTTTTCCTCGACATTAAAGCCTTTAAATAATGATATTGAATCCTGCATATCATCTTTAGCTAAAATCGCAGCGCCATATGCTCCAGTTACACTGAAAAACTTAGGGATTTCTACTTTTTTACCTAATAAAGATTTAAATGCATTAACAACAGCTTGATTGTAGGCCACGCCGCCCTGGAAGAAAATTTTCTTGCCAATCTGTTTATTGCCAACAACTTTGTTTAAATAGTTCTTTACAATTGAATAGGACAGGCCTGCTGAGATATCTTCTAATTTTGCTTCATTACCGAGGCATGCCGCAATATTTGTTTCAATAAATACGGTGCATCTATCGCCCAAATCCAATGGATTTTCTGAGCTCATTGCTAAACTGGCAAACTCATCTAAAGATATATTCAGTTTTTTTGCTTGTTCTTCTATAAATGATCCCGTTCCGGCAGCACAGATTTTATTCATTTCAAAATCGGAGACAACCCCATTTTGTATTCTGATAAATTTAGAATCTTGCCCACCAATTTCTATAATCGTATCTACTTCATAATCAATACTATGTGCTGCTTTTGCTTGGGCTGTTATTTCATCTACAATGGTATCTGCACCTACAAAGCTGCCAGCCAAATGCCTACCAGAACCAGTAGCACCAACACCCAATATTTTTATCTCTTTTCCAAAATCTTTTTCTATTTCTAAAAGTCCTTTTCTTACTGCTGCAATGGGATCTCCTAAAGTCCTTAGGTATTTAAAACAAATTACATTTTTATCTTGGTCCATCAAAACAATATTTGTACTTGTAGACCCCACATCAAGTCCAAGATAACCACTGATTTGCGTTTGCGCATTTATTGGCTTACATTTGTGCTTTCCAACACTGTCATTTACGCCATAATTTTTTAATGGTTCAAATTTAACAGCCCCTTCTGTTACTTTACTTTCACCTTCTTCACGCACAGATACTGTCTTAAGTTTTGCTATATTGAGGGATAAGCTGTCTTTAATTCCTATAATTGCAGCCCCTAACGCTGCAATATTTCCGCAATTATCGGGTATCATTATATCTTCAGCTCTGAGTTTAAAGACGTCTTGGAATGCTCTTACAATTGCATTGTTATAAATGACTCCGCCTGTAAGCAATATAGGCTTTTGAATTGGGTTTTTCTTTACAACATTGGCTCTATAGTTCTTTACCAGTGCATACGCTAACCCTAGCAGAATATCATTTACAGTAGTACCTTCTTGTTGGTGGTGAATAATATCTGTCTTTGCAAACACACTGCATCTACCTGCTATTCTTGGGGCGAAATCAGCATCTGCTACCAGTGTTGAGTAATCTTCCAGGTTAATCCCTAATCTGGAAACCTGCTCTTCTAAAAATGACCCTGTGCCCGCAGCGCAGTTTGAGTTAATAGAAATTATAATACTTGAATTTCCAGTCTCATTAATATTGGTTAAATATTTGGAGCTTTGCCCACCAATTTCAAAAACTGAATTAACGTCCGAATTAAAAGTTCTACTTCCCTCTACCAAAGATGTGGTTTCATTAATCCAGACCATTTTCAATTTTTCTGAGATGGTTTTACTCCCTTGTCCGGTCAGGGCTCCATACACTATATTCTGCTCTCCATACTTACCCATTAATTGATTTACGTACTGTTCTATTTTTTCCTTAATTCTTCCCTTGTGCAAAATATAAGCATTCTCAAGGACTTCATAATCTTTATCTATTAAAACAAACTTTACAGCAGAGTAGCCAATATCAATACCTAAACTATTCAAGAAATAAACCTCCCTTAATCTAGCAGAAAAGTTAATCGACAAACACTCGACGATGATATTGAAAATCATTCTCGACCATGATAATATTATACTATCATTCAACCTATAAAAAAGTATCCTAGGATACACTTTATATTTTTTTCATGGGGAGGTTTAGAAAATGCAACATCTAGTACGGCAGCTAAACAAATGCCGCCTGTTTAACCATCTATCTCCTGAAAAAATAGTATTTTTATTATCAGACATTGAATACAATGTAAAATTATACTCAAAAAATGAGGTGGTCTTTTCCCCCCACCATCATTCTGATACTCTTGGAATTTTATTAGAAGGAAGTGTAGATGTTCAGAAAATATTCTCCTCCGGAAAGATTGTAACTGTAAACAGAAGGTTTTCGCCTGATTTAATAGCCGATGCATCTATATTTGCTAAGATCGAGAACTATCCCTCTACAATTACTGCCAACGAAAACAGCTCTGTTTTCTTAATCAATAAATCAAACTTGTTAAAAATTTTTTCTAAAGATAAAGAGATTATTTCCAAGTTTCTAGAATCTGTTTCAAATAGAGTATTAGCATTAAACTCTACTATTGAAATACTTTCCTTGAATTCTGTTGCTGCCAAAATAGCATTTTTTTTATTGTTGGAACACAGTAAACAAAACAGCAAAACTATAATGTTAACATTTACAAAGAAATCCCTGGCGGAACACTTAAACGTATCAAGACCAACTTTATCAAGAGAATTAAAGAATATGCAGCTACGGGGGATAATCTCCTTGCATAATAGGACGATTAGAATACTTAGTTTAGAAATACTTGAACAGCTCTGTTCTACATAATAAAAAAACAACCCTCGATGGTTTATATACTACCGGGGCTGTTCTTATGTAGACCCATATACCCATATGGTCCGCTTAGTCTATTCAGATTCGAAACTCCCGCAATCTGTTGCTTCTGGGCTTGTTGCTCTACTTTCATGCTTCACTACATTAATGTGGTCTAAACTGCCGTGCTTGCAGGTTGTCGTTCAAGCTGCAACGCCATTATCGGTGAGAATTCCGCCGTCAGAATCCGTGAGCGGTGACAATCAGTTCCAATCTTATTCAGAGCATTACATCTCGTTAATACATTCATCTAGGGAGGGTAGTTCGTCTTCCTGATATTGTGGTTCTCCTAATTCATTGATCCGAATTTCCCCAGCTTGTCTGTATTGGTACAGCTGATCCAACAATTCGACGGCGGCACGAATTCGTGTTCGTAAGAGATAGCCCCGGTTTTCCGAAGCCTTTAAAACTTCACGTACATCAATTTGGGGTTGCCAATCATAGGCTTTGCCGTGAAAAACCTGAACCTGTTCCAGAACGGATAGGATTTCGGCTTGGTTAAGCGGTTGAAGCTGGGG
>JAGXRM010000017.1 GCA_018335855.1 Clostridiales bacterium | reverse complement strand
ACTGTTTAAGGTACATGGATAGTACGTTCCAGGCACATTGGCTGAGTTTGGCAAGCAGCTTTCTATCATACATGAAATATACCCTAAGACGCTTTGGTATACTAAATACCCACTGCCTGTGACCAACTTTCTTAAGCACTTCTTCGCACAACCATTCTCCAAACTCAACCACCCGTCTCTGATGACATGACGGGCAGAAATGACGGCACTTACAGGAAAAAGGCAGTAAGTACTCATTGTTGATTCCACTGCAATAACTCCTGTATTAATTTGGAAGTTATAACTATAATAAAACCCCTACAAACCGTTGAAAACACTGGGTTTATAAGCCTTTTTATGCTATAATAACTATAATAAAACCCCTACAAACCGTTGAAAACACTGGGTTTATAAGCCTTTTTATGCTATAATTGATATAGAAAATATCAACATAAATAGCATATAAAGGTGGGAGTGTAATTGTTCAGACCCAATGATAATCACAAGCAGCAATCTATTTCGGACAGTACCCAGTGGATGAATAAGAAAATCCGCGAAAAACTTAATAAATCATGGGCTCCCATCTTCTATGAACATGTTTTTAGCAACATAGACGAAGAACCTTTTGCTGTTTTGTATGGAACCACCGGCAAGCCTAATTTTCCTGTAAATATATTACTGTCTCTGGAGTACATTAAGCACATGAAAGACTGCAGTGACTTAGAGCTTCTTGACAGTTTCTATTTTGATTACCTTGTAAACTATGCTGTTGGCATAAAAACTCTCGGTGAAATGAACCTTGCTGAAAGAACTCTTTACTATTTCAGAGAAAGGGTCTACCAGTATTGCTTTGACAACCCCGGCGGGGAAGACCTTTTATTCGGTCAGTTTATCAATCTGTTACAAAATTTCTCACAAATAGCCGGAATTTCGCTGGATGAGCAAAGGACGGACACCACGCTTTTTATGAGTAATATCAAAAAGGCCGGACGGATTTCTTTGGCATATGACGTACTAATAAAAGCTGTCAAAGCAATACCTGAGGATGACCGGACAGACACTCTTGCCAAAGCTCTTGAGCCGGATTTCAAAACCGATGTTCTCTATCGTGCCAAAGCACAAGAAGGAGATTCCAAGCTTACGCTGCTTCTAACACTCTGTAAAGAAGCACTATCCATACTGGAGCTACAGAATAAAGATTCAGATGAAGTAAGGATTGTCAGGCGCTTTCTTACCGAGCAATCCGCAGTCGATGTGGAAAGCGGGAAGCTGATCCCCAAGCCCAAGAATGAAATTTCCTCGGCATCCCTCCAGTCAGCGCATGATGAAGATGCTACCTTTCGCAAGAAAGTAGTGGGATATACTGCACAGAGGGCCTTCTCTGCGGAGGCTGCGGATACAGATCCATCAAATATTAATGAACCTTGTGAGCGGAATTCCCAGAAAGTTGAAAAACTCCTGCTGTGAATCATTGTGATAACCTGGTTCCCTCAACGCGCGCTTTTGCTAGTGCTGGTTTCATTAGCCGATTGCTAACTGCAATCGATATAATTTCCTCTAGCATACAAAAAAACACTGACAAAAGTCAGTGCTTCTTTAAAAAGGATCTGGCGGCGACCTACTCTCCCGGGGACCTGCGTCCCAAGTACCATCCGCGCTGGAAGGCTTAGCGGCCGTGTTCGGAATGGGAACGGGTGTGACCCTTGCGCAATTTCCACCAGAAATTCTCTCAAAACTACACAGCGATGTATTTTGATATCTCTGGTATGACTATAGAGAAAAGCAATTTCCTATCTTTAAACCTAATATTCATAGGCTTCAGAACCTACTTTAAGGTGTGAAAGTTGAGTTATTAGATTATAAAAAAGTCGGATTGCCCTAACTTATAGTTATAGGGCAATCCGTTTAATATTAGGCCAATTGAGAGGCTAGCAACCTGACAACTCCGTTCCAGTAAGGCCTGACGGAGCTCTAGGAAGAGCAGGGTGACCATATTTCCAGCAAACACACCTGGTGACCCCCTCTGTTTATCGGAATAAATATACGCTCTCTAATATAGCCATATTGCTTTAGTTTGTATTTCAATTTCAATAGAAATTTTAACCAAACCGGCCTGAGAGAATTAGCAGGTTCAGAGTTAGTAATTAGTTTCGGAAGCTTTTTCAATTTTAATGATTTTGCCGTTACTTGCGTTAATTATAACCGTTCTTCCGTAATATGTCATGTTAAAATGATCGTCCACATAATAGACATCATACTTATAAATCTTTATAAATTTGCCTGTCATAAAATAAAGCTCTGGTTTAACATTGGCACTTACCTGCCTAAGTTCCCATTCATTTCTAGGGATCAATTCCTTAGGAGGCTTGGCAGCAATTATTGCAATCTCACGAGCTTTAAAGGATGGTATCACCGGCTTTGTAACAAAGCCGGTGAAAAAATATAAACTAAGTAGCAACAGCATCAGTATTATTACATAAATAGGGTATTTTATCACTTTACCACACCTTACCTGGTCTGTCTTTATTCTTTTCTCTCCTTAGATGCCACCGTTAATATACTCATTTACCGTGGCATAACCTGAGAATATAGTGTACGATCCGTAATATGCTTTATCCATATCGTGAAAGATTTGATACAATACCCTACCTTGGAAAACAATTGGATAAGGCGTGTACGTACTACCTAAAGAAAAATCAAACTTGGCAGCACCACTACCTGCAATCGCATTGGAACCACGTGTATATGGGTCTGGATCTAATTTAGGATCAGCTTCCCCATATCCTATTGTAGAGCTAAGTTCAATTGGAAAATCGTTTCCCCGAACCTCTACTTGTTTTTTATTAGTAGACACTGATACTACATAAACACCACTTTGTGCATTAATATATTTGGTTGTGGCATCAATAAAACTATATAATGTCCCAGCTCCTGGAACGACGAAGTTTAAATAATCGAAGACAAAGCTCGGTACAATTGCACTTGAGGAAGTATTATGCAAAGGAGAAGTACCGTTTAAAACCATATCTCCACGCGTTCCACCACTCCCATATATGGCATAATACCGATCGGCTTCTGCCCAATTATAAGCATTATTCGCATAGCCCAGGTAGTTCAAAACTTGGCTATTTCTTGACCAAACTCGAACATCCGCCTGGCCCTGTCCAGAGTTTCTATCATAGTATGCACCCGCAGAAATAACTACTGTGCTACCGCTATAGCTGGTACTCCCAAGTATAGAGCTGTATGCGTTACCCTTATGATAAAACTCACTTGATGCAAGTGATGGAGAGACGTCTAATATTAGTACAAATATTACTAAGAGTAAAATGACTAGTTTCTTTCTCACTATCGTGCACCTCCGTTCATAACATCATGTAGTTCTTTGTTTAGAAATGGTTGTCCAAAAATCAGACCTGCTACTCCATCATCCGAACCTAAATCGCCCACGGTGACAGCAATTTCTTTATTATCAGTACCTAAAATATGATGTAAATCCAATACAAGTTCATCATTTCCTTTATTAGTTTTAATTTCACCAATAATCGGTCCATAAAACATTACATCCTGAGAAGGTAAGATATATTTTTCCAAACGGTCTTCCACCATAAATGGGAAAGTTGAATTACCAATTTTTATTACGCCAGTTCCTTTAACGCTTGCCATATTGAGGTTATCTTCCAAGTATGTTATTTTTAAATTTACTTCAATCCAATCCGTAGATTTTAAAGCTTGATTTTCTTTGCCAAACCTAACTTTATTACCTTTGTTAAATACTTCGTCTTTAATAAAGACTTTTTGGGTTACATCTGGGTTTAAATTCAATTTCATTTGAATCTGTTCAGAAGAGGAGTCGAAACCGAGAATAGTAAACAAAATTAAAGCAAAAAGTGCTACTAATAAGAATCCAATAATCCATTTTTTTATGGTCACTCTAATTCCCCTTATTTTTTTATTTTGCTTGTTTGCAAGTATAAAGGATATTCAAGGTTTTCCCTTTTATACCTTTAGGTAAATAGTAGTGTAAGCTACAAAAAAACCCACCTTGAAGCACGGCGGGAATTAAGAACCTTATTTTCTAACACCCATATTTTATCACCG
Organism: Clostridiales bacterium; assembly: GCA_018335855.1. Classification (GTDB taxonomy): domain Bacteria; phylum Bacillota; class Dethiobacteria; order Dethiobacterales; family Dethiobacteraceae; genus UBA7523. The sequence goes on along the minus strand of JAGXRM010000017.1, from coordinate 333 downwards.
ATTCCCATGTAAGACAATCCATTTTATTGCATAAATTCCCACATATTTCCATATATTTCCACATGATGCAACCGTTCAGACCATTTTATCATCCGTAAACATATAATTTGACAAAAAAATAACACTTGCGGATTATATCGTAAGAAATCACCTGTTTTAAGGCATAGCTATCCTGTATGATGATAAACCCACATTGAGAATTGGGATGAAAGCATGTTTACAGAAAAAAACGAAAGTTGATGGTCTTAACCAGCATAATCTGTTACTTGCGAATATTCATCCTCATAGGGTCGCCTGCAATCACCAATGTCATCATAAAAGGGTATTTCATCC
>JAGXRM010000016.1 GCA_018335855.1 Clostridiales bacterium | reverse complement strand
TTAGTAGCCGATTTGGATGAATATGACTTGGCATTTGCAGTAGGAGACTTTCAAGATTTTCCACATGATCCGTATTGCTTTAGACATTCGGTGAGTGTTACAAAAGATACTAATCTTGTTAAGGATGCTATTAATGGTTGGTATTTAGGATGGGGGGGTGATGGCCCAGAAGGTCAGTTTTTTGCTTATGATCAAATAGCAGAAGACAGAAACCCAAGTGGTGGTACTATTGGTTGGCGTGAAGAAGCCTTGCGTTTTCTTATTGTTTTTGGAGATGCACCCGCTCATGACCCGATATGTCCTATAATTTCAGGGCTTCAGTATCCCATCACCGAAGAAACGGTAACCGGAAAACTTGTTAATTCCGGAATTGTTTTTATGGGCTTTAGCACAAGAACAGGTTATCCATTAGGAATGGACGATGACCCACGAACAGGTGATGATTATGCTAAACTAGGTTGCCCTAAGGGTGGAACACCAGGGCAGGCAACCCGACTAGCGCAAGCTACCAATGGTATACATTTACTTGATGTCCCGAGCAGTGAAATAGTAGGAATAATAAAAGAAGAAATATTAAATAAACTATTACAGCCAAAAGCTATAGACCTTACAGTTAAAAACATTAATACGCCAATTCCCAACATTTCTTGGAAATATCAAGATCCAAGAGGTATAACCCAAAAAAATGCCGAGATAATTATAACAGATTCAGTTGGAAACATTGTGTGGGATTCTGGAGAATTGTACAAAAGAGCTTTTCATAATGAGATAGTAGAAGTACCATATGGTGGCGGCCGTCTTGAATCTAACACAGATTATTTTGTTAAAGTTCGGGTTTTTAATGGGTACAAATGGAGTAATTGGACTCCCGATTATGTGTTAAATCTGTCTAACCGAGTCATCTACAACCCTTATGAGGGTTTAAGTTGGGACTCCCGAGTTCTTGTTCAGACACATGCACACTATATAAATGATTGGGATAAAAATAAACGTAGATATGGAAAGATAGTAGACGATGTGCAGGAACGGTATTACAAAGCGAGTAGGGAATATAAACATGGATATGTGTTCTTGACTGAGCATAGCGGAAAAAACTGGTATGAGTGGCTACCATATTTTGATGGAAAGCACCATGTTGAGCTTTACAATGCAGTAGAGTGTACTGGCAAAACACAACATATAATTGCCTTGGGAATAAATGAACTGGTTACACCTTACGGGATTCCCGATAAGGATGAAGAAGGACGATATTTGCCGTTTACTGAACAAGTTGAATTATCGTTACAGCAGAGAGTAAATCAGATAATAAGGCAAAAACGGATCTCGCCAAAAGGTTCACTTGCCGCAGGAGCAGTTGCAATAGCTGCACATCCCAATAATTCTGAATATCCCTGGAGCAGAGAAGAGTTACTGAATACGATGAGCTATCAAGCCATGGAAATTTATACTCATGTGAATCCTCCCCATAAACCCAAAGATCGAAGGGCTCTTGACAAATGGGATTATCTCCTAAGAGAAGGCAAGGTTGTTTGGGGAGTAGCCGCAGATGATTCTACACCTGGTCTACCATTTAGCCTCTATGGAATTGATAATGGCTGTATTGCAATTCCGTGGCCAAAAGGTTATCTTCCAACACAATCACAGGTTTTAAATATGATAAGAAAGGGAGCCTTTTATTCAACAACTGGTTCGAAAGGGCCTAAAATTGAGAAAATCGAAGTGATTGGTAGTGAAATACATGTAACAACAACTGGTGAAAGCGAATACATCGTAAACTTTATAAACCAGAGAGGAGACCGCGCAACAAGTTTTAAAGGGGGAAGTGAACATAAATATACTGTCAAAACAACTGATAGATATATTAGAATAGAGGTTACTGATGCTCTTCTAGGAGGAACATCTTGGTCACAACCTATATTTTTTAAATCGAATACGCATGGATCTATCCTATTAGCTAGTAATGAGTTGAACACTTTTAGCGTCTCTAGCTCTTCAACTAGTACAGCTTCATCTGGTGCTGACCTTACTATTCCCGAAGATAAACATCCAAACACTTTGCCAGAGGAAGCAGTTATAGGTTTTCCACATTTCTTAAACATTGTTGAACCGTTTATAGATACTCCCAAAATTGAACTCAGTTATGAACATGAAGTTGTAATACCATATCTTGAGGATTATTTATTTATTTACTATTCTCAGGAGTCAGGTAATGATTGGGTGAAACTAAGCTCATCTACTGATACAGTACAAAAGACAGTATTGGCGGATATAGTTGACACTGGGTGGTATGTAATTAGTACAGATACTACAATGGTAATCGAACCAACAACTCCTCCAGATATTACTATTTCTGTGCCGGAAAGTGTGTATGAAACATTTGAGGTCGTTGTAGAATCAACTTTGGACACCGGGATTTATAAGGTTGATTTTTATCTTGATGACATCCTATTAGGTTCGGACGCTTTCCCTTACGATGGGTGGTCCTTAACAGTTGATCCTCTACAATATACAAAAGGTAATCATATACTTAAAGTCATTGCATCCGATATTTATGGACAGCAAGGGGAGGATCAAGTCCCAGTGAATTTTGTTAATGGCATTGATGACCTAGTGATAACGATTACATCTCCAGAAGCAAATTCTACATTGGCTGGAAAAAGTGAAGTACGAGGTACGTTTTCAAGTACTTACGAGGTACAGTCTGTAACAATACTTAGTGGTGATGACTTATTAGGGTTTGCTGAAATTGACGGGAACAATTGGGTGAGCATTGTAACGCCAGGTGAGCTGCCAGGAGGACCCAATAACCTTCGAGTCTTATTAGAAGATATCTATGGGAATAAAGCAGAGTCAGTTCTTCCGATTTTCATTGGCCCGCTTATTTCGTTTACTCCCGATGACACCTATATGCGTATAGGTGATACCAGAGAGCTGTGGTTAACAGTATCAGGCCTAGAGAACAACCTCTACTCTGTTAATGCGACAATGTCCTATAACCCCAATGAGCTAGAGATTATTGAAGTTTTAGAAGGATCTTTCTTTAATAACGATGGAAATCCCAGTACTTTTTCATACTCAATTGACTCTTCAATCGGTTCTATTACTATAAATGCTTCTCGAACATGTGATACTGCTGCTCCTGACTGGGGTGGTCAAATTGGCATTTTCACTGTACGCTCTAAGAATTCTTCTGTGGAGTCGAAAATAATTATTAATTCTTCAGAGTTAAGTACACCTATGGGAGAATTACTATCACATGATGTTCAAAATATGAGTGCTTACATTAATGCTGCCCCAGTAATTACAAACCTCCCGGCAAATGTTACCACAAATGCGGGTATGGAATTTACCTACGATGTTACAGCTGTTGATGCGGATGATCAAGGTCTCGAATACTACTTAATGGGGGAAGTTCCTGAGGGTATGTCAATTACTAACACAGGAACGATTATGTGGCACTCACCAGTAGTAGGACAATATGAAATAATGGTAGGGGTTCAGGACAGTATTAACAAAATCGTTACGACAATACTGACTCTTAGTGTCACTCAGCCACCTTCCGTTATTAGTACCGATCCGGCAGATGGTGCTACAGGAATAAACGTGAACAAGTCTGTAAGAGTAGTATTTGACATGGATATTAAGGCGGGATTGAAGTACAATAATATAGCTATTCAGACAAACGGAAGTCCAATCTCCCTTCAAAAAAGAATTAACGAAAACATTCTTACAATCGAACCAACTTCTGAATTAGACATGAATACAGCTTATACCGTAATAATTCCTGCTGAGGCTGTTACTAATACGGCAGGAGAAGCAGTTGCCCAACCTTACAGTTTTGGTTTTTCCACTGAAGGAAGCCTGGGAGTTGACAAATTAATTGTTGGAAATGTCCAGTCTTTTGCAATAATGAATAACAGGACATTGAAAATTTGGGGTTTAAATTCACGTGGTCAACTGGGGCTTGGCGATTTGGCAGAACGCATCCTGCCGGAAGGCGTAGGATATATGACAACTATTAAACAGGTAGCGGGTGGTAATTCGCATTCACTAATCCTGCTGGAAGACGGTACGGTGTATGCCAGCGGCAGAAACGACTTTGGTCAGTTAGGGTTGGGTGACAATGCTGACAGGATGCATTTCGAGCAAATACCCGGACTGGTGGAAATTATTCAAATTGCCGCAGGCGGGGATCATTCACTGGCGCTTAGTGTGAGCGGTGAAGTCTTCTCCTGGGGATATAATGCCTCCGGGCAGTTAGGGATTGGCAACACTACTAACCGTAATACACCTTCCCTAGTTATAGGGCTCTCAAACGTGAAGCATGTTGAGGCAGGGCAACAGCACTCACTTGCACTCACAAATTCGGAAACTGTTTATTCGTGGGGTGCAAACTTCCATGGGCAGCTAGGGCTTGGTAATACAAAAGACAGCTTGGTGCCCGTTTTAATCACAGGCCTAACTAATGTTAAGCAGATTATGGCCGATGGTTTCCACTCTTTAGCGCTATTAAATGATGGAACCGCAAAATCATGGGGACGAAACTTCTTCGGCCAACTTGGCTTGGGTAACACCCGCAGGTATACATCTCCCATGCTTATTCCAGGTTTAAATAATGTAATTCATCTGGAGGCTAGTGTTGATTCATCATATTCACTACATGCTGATGGTACCGTTAGGGCCTGGGGTAGAAATGATGACGGGCAGCTTGGATTGGGAGATACTAATCAGCGGAACTCCCCAACCTTAATAACGGCCATACAGGGTGTAAGACAGATTTCTGCCGGTGGGTGGCATGCTATGGCTATCCTCGAAGATGAGACACCGTTAGTTTGGGGGTGGAACTATTATGGGCAACTAGGCCTGGGAGATAAAGAGAGCCGTTTGTTACCTACAGTACTAATAGAGCTCTTTTATTAGTAGAAGATAACACAGACAAAGGAAGGGCATTCTATTGCCCTACCCAAGGCGACTTAAAGTTTACTGTTGATAGGAAGGGCATAACATTGCCCTTCCTACCAATCCTGCAGATATATCTACAAAAGCGTTACAAAGAATTTGACTATACTTACGAAGATGCATAATGGCTAGGAGGTTAAATAATGAGTGATCCAATACCGTATGAATTAATATTTGAACCGATCTGGCTATTTCCTTGGTTATTATTATATTATTTTGTTGCGTTATATATATTAAAGAATCTTTCAATTATTATGGGGATTACTGTAAAATCCTATAAGAGGATTACAATTGTTCTTGTTATAATACTTTATTTTTTTAGAACTTTGACAGAAGTTATAGGTTCTCCCCTTTTACCTACCTTGGCTCTGGAATTTACAATTGTTACTATAATATTGGGCTATTTTTGTAATTACTTTTCTATTCGAAGTAATTTAGTTATAGTATTTTCTGTTGTTGCATCCATTGTATTAATTATTGGGAGCTATTTTATGTGGGTTTTTTTGGGTATATTTTTAGCAGACTATAATTAGGTAAGATAAGAAGGGCAATTACCGGTCAACAACGTGGAGAAGGCTTAACTGCCAACGATAATTACGCTTTAGCTGCTTAATTAAGCAGCCGTCTTTTTTTATTTTAGAAGAAAAGAGTTTGCCAAAAAGGTCTTGCTAAATTGTTGACAAATATTGCTCATGCACAATACAATGTGTATAAGGATGTGTATTGATTTTGCGTACCAATATTGTTATTGATGATAACCTTATGGAACAGGCTATGCGTGTTTCAGGATTATCTACTAAAAAGGAAGTAGTAGATAGGGCGCTCTCAGAATTCGTACAGCGTCATACACGTAAAGATTTGTTAGAGTTAAGGGGTAAAATTCAATTTGCCGATAACTATGATTATAAGGCAATGAGGAAGGGGCGTTAACATGATATTAGTTGACACCTCTGTTCTTATTGGTTTCTTAAAAGGACAAGTCGATGATAGAACAGGACTATTTAAAGAAATTCTTTCCCGGGATATACCATTTGGCATATCATCCTATACTTATCAGGAGATATTGCAGGGAGCCAGAAATGAAGAAGAATTTCAAACGCTAAAGGATTATCTTTCAACGCAACACATTTACTATCTCGAACCGGAGGCAGCTACCTATGAGAAGGCAGCCAAACTCTATTTTGATTTGCGACGCAAGGGAATTACTCCACGTAGTACACTAGACATGCTGATAGCTCTCACAGCTATTGAAAATAATTTGGCGCTGTATACACAATGACAGTGATTTTTATGCAATAGCAGAGCATACACCGGGTCTTAGGATACTTAATACGTTATAATTCTTAAAGAGCGAGTCCGGGCCCATGACCCAATCAACAAGTGAAAAGACTTAACTGCCAACGATAATTACGCTCTCGCTGCTTAATCAGCAGCGTATCCGCTGATTCCGAGCCTGTAGGCACCAGTCCGGGCATCGACTAATCAGGCTACCGACCCCCACGGTTGGCCCAGCCAAAGGGGAAGGGAATAACAGCTGTGCTAGTATAAAGGATCCTGTTTCAGGGAGCCCTTTATGTGAAATAAATCTGAGGCTTAACCCAGTGAGCGTAGCGAGCGGAGTTATTTTATTGTTTTTCGATATAAGGTTTATAGCCGCTCCAGTAATCCCCTGCTGCGGAGCAACTGGAGGGCTACCTTGCCAACCACAGCAACAACTATGAAGGGCGACAGGTAGTCTGGCTCTTAGGGGGATAATACCACAGGAACCCTTAATTTAAAGCAAAACTGCTGGAGAAACATTTTGGTATGGGAGTTAAGTGTGGATTTCGGCCTGAATGTTCACGGCCATCCCTGGATTATAGAAGTTAACAGCAAGCGGGATAAAAATTTGTTTTTCCACTGCGGGATATGCAATTAATCGAAAGCGTAATTGTAACACCCTTAGAATACGCCTGTTTTTTGGCTTGGTCAAAATTATTTCCAATATTGATTTTTTGCCTGAACGGAGTAGTAAGAAAAATAGAAACCCAAAGCGGAAAAAAGACCGATTGTGTAGCCGGCCATAGAGTGGATGGCACTCCACTTGCCAGGATGGTATTGCAAAAAAACAAGCCATGTCGATACTAAAATATGGCAAAGCAAAAGGTTGGACCAGAGTAACACCCATATTTGGGGAACCCATGTCCTAGACAAAATAAATAAAGTTTACCTGAGCAGGCTCCAGGTGGGCAATCGAGGTGAAAGTGCTTTGCGTACCCCAAAAAGAAAATGCACACCCCACCCTTGAAATCGTTAAAAGATTGCAACAGGGGTGTGCATTGTATCATTTTATAGTAGATTAGCCAAAATGGTGGCAACAGTCAAGTCTTAGGACTTGGCTTTTTTTTTTCTCTATATTAAGGTGCCTTGCACGACTCTGAAATAATGCTATATTTTAATACTATGATAAAATGTAGTTAAAGAAAGTAATGAGTAGGGTTAGCGTGTCCGCTGGAACAGGATCTGTAGACACATGGCAGAGTTATTTCAGCGAGATAAGTCAGTAATTTCAAGACATATTAGTAATATCTTTTCAGAAGAAGAACTCGATAAAAAAGCAGTTGTTGCATTTTTTGCAACAACTGCAGCTGACGGGAAAACCTATGATGTAGCATACTTTAACCTTGATGTTATAATTTCCGTAGGCTATAGAGTCAAATCTCACCGTGGTACCCAATTCAGAATCTGGGCAACCCAGCGCCTTCGTGAGTATATCATAAAAGGCTTTACCATGAATGATGATTTGCTAAAAAAGTCCAGTGGAGGCAATTATTTTGAAGAGCTCCTGCAGCGCATCAGAGATATACGTTCCAGTGAAAAAGTTTTTTATCGTAAGGTGCTGGAGATCTATGCTACCAGTATAGATTATGACTCACGGACAAAAGCGACACAGGATTTTTTTAAAACGGTTCAAAACAAAATACACTTTTCTGCACATGGTAAAACGGCCGCAGAAATCATATATGAACGAGCTGATGGGAATAAACCTAATATGGGATTGACCTAATGGACAGGTTTGAAACCTAAAAAGACAGATATAACTGCCGCAAAGAATTATCTTAAAGAGGAAGAGCTTGATACGCTAAATCGGATTGTTAATATGTATCTCGAATTTGCTGAGCTGCAGGCCATGAGAAGAAAGCCTATGTATATGGCAGACTGGATCAGCAAGCTTGATGAGTTTATGAAGGTTTCGGAAAGGGACATACTTACACATGCGGGCAAGGTGTCACATGAGATTGCTGTGTTGAGGGCAAATGAAGAGTTTGAGAAATTTTCTGAGCGTAGAAAGAGTGAGCTGTCTCATGTTGAAAAACATTTTATTGAAAGTATTGATAGTGCTATGAAAAAACTGAAGGAAAGTTAGGTGCCCTCTTCTTACCATAATCTGATGGTCAGTTCCCAATTTCCGTTCCATTTCTGAATCTGAACATTAGTTTGCCGCGTTGAGATATTGACACCGTCTTAACCCTTTCAATACTACTCTACACAGACCCAAAATCTTAACGAATTGTGGGTGATAAGTAATGAAACGCATCTGTTGGTCATTGGGGCAATATACGTGTTTTTTGCTGCCCTGTTTGCATATCCGCATGGTGCTGGATTAGTTACCTTGGTTCAACATCGGGTTTCATTTCAGGTGGCTGAAGCGTTGCAGGAAGCAGGTTGGAAAAACGTAAGAGTTAGTCTGGCTTCGCAACATACCCCTGTCACAACTGTATACACAGTAGATATCAATGCTTCAACTGATGAAGGATTCAAGTCAGCTACGCTGTTTTTTGGCGAAGGCAGCTGGGAAAGAGTTGTTTACCTCAAAGAAATGAGTAGCCCCGATCCGAATTATACGAGAGAAGCGGTTCGACTGTCAGACAACGTAGCACTCTATCTTTTTGACAGTCCGGAGAGTATAGCGATAACCGTGGATTCCGTTTTAAATTATACTTCACCCGTAGAACTGACACGCAAGCAATTGTGGAGTATTTTGCTAAGACAGGGCAAAACGGAAATTCGTTATTATGACAATTGGCTGATTCCCATGGGTGATACAGTTTTGCTTTTACTGGAGCCCGGTCGTCGGCTGTTGTTGTCTTTGTTATTAATACTGCCAATTGCAGTGATGCATATTGTTTTTTATATCTGGAAAGTAATAATCTTTCTCTTTCCGGAAGCCTATCTCTTCATCACTTTATTTAATAGGGTTAGATCTAGCAATTTACGGATGTAGTCTGTTGGATGATGAAACTGGATATCCGATTATGCATACCCCTGATGAAAAAATGCACACCCCCACCTTGGCAAATCGTTGAAAGATTGCCCAGTGGGTATGCATTGTATCATTTTGTTGTAGATTAGCCAATAGGTGGTAACAGTCAAGTCTTATGGCTTGGCTTTTGTTTTTATACGATTGACAGGGGTATTTTGTGCAATATAATGTGTATAGAGAGGTGTATTGATGTGCGTACTAATATTGTAATTGATGATGAACTTATTGAGAAGGCTATGCGTGTTTCTGGCTTAACTACAAAAAAGGATGTAGTTGACAGGGCTTTAATCGAGTTTGTACAACGCCATACACGTAAGGACTTGAATGAATTACAGGGTAAAATTCAATTTGCTGACAATTATGATTACAAAACAATGAGACAGGGGCGTTAACATATGGTACTAGTTGACACCTCTGTTCTGATTGGTTTTTTAAAAGGACAAGTTGATGAGAAAACAGAGCTTTTTAAAGATGTTCTGTCCCGAGATATCCCTTTTGGAATTTCATCATACACTTACCAAGAGGTTTTGCAGGGGGCGAGAAATGAGACAGAGTTTAATACACTGAAAGAATAGAAGCGTACCAGACTTTGTTGATTTGACCGGAAAGGTTATAGATATTATCTATAGGCAGACAAAACGATATTTATACAGCATTATCGCTATCTTCCCTGTTTTGTGCTATGTTTAAGCAAGGGCTGGACAGACAGGATGGTGATTGGTATGCTTGATCAAATGACGGCTGTGGAACGGTTTACCGCATTGGCTAAAGGGGAACGGGTAGATAGGCTTCCATGTATCCCGATTATGGGCAATGGAGCAGCCAGAGTGATAGGTATCAAGGTGTCCGACTTCAGAGGTAACGGCAAACGTATGGCCGAGGCCCACGTTGGTGCTTACAGGCGATTTGGCTATGACATCATCCGTATTTTCACTGATCTTTACCAGCAGGCGGAAGCTATGGGGGCTCAGGTTTTCTACCCAGAAGATCAGACCGCTCATCTGCAAACGCCGGCCATTACTTCCCTTCAGGAAATCGACGCCATGATGCATGCTGTAAGAAAATGGAGTACGTGAGCCTGTAGGTACAAGTCCGGGCGTCGACTAATCAGGCTACCGGTTCTACGGTTGGCACAGCCAAAAGAACTGGGAAAAACAACTGTGCTAGCGAAAACAGATTCCGTCTCAAGAAGCCGTTTTTGCGAAATCTAAAGTTGAGACTACACTCGTAGAAGCTCTTGCTGGTCTGCCTTCGGACAGGGGTTCGACTCCCCTCGCCTCCACCAAACACGTGGTAAAGCCAAGTCTTAGGACTTGGCTTTTTTGTGTTTAGGTTTGTGTATAGTTTTGCCAACTTATCGTCCGTATTATTTAGTAAAATATGTACAAAAATTATTGATAATATTGTTCGAATATCTTTATAATGTAATTAGAAAAGAATTCTTGTAAGGAGGGAGATTATATTATGCTGGTCTCCGCCACGGAGTTTAAAAATAATCTTGGTAAATATTTAGCACTTGCATTGAAAGAGGATATCTTTATCACAAAAAATGGAAAGAAAATTGCTAAAATAACAAGTCCTACACAAGACAAGATTGAAATGGCAAGATCGCTATTTGGAATTCTTCCTGAAGATGCTTCTATAGAACAAGTGAGAGAGGAGCGTCTAAATCGTTATTAAGATATTGATTGATACCAATGTTATTTTAGATGCTTTAACCGCACGCTCTCAATTTAAAGATAATGCAGAAAAACTGTTTCTTTTAGCTGCTGAAGATAAAATAGGAGCTTGCATTACCGCAAGTAGTGTTACTGATATTTATTATCTTTTGAGCAAGCATTTAAAAAGTAGAGACCAGAGCAAACTATCTTTACAAAAAATGTTTGCACTTTTCAGGATACTCGATGTTACTGGTATAGATTGTGAAAGGGCATTGGAGCTACCAATGCCCGATTATGAGGATGCATTGATTGCTGCTTGTGCAAACCGAAGTAAAATAGATTGCATCGTTACCAGGAATCTAAAGGACTTTACGAACTACCCAGTAAAGATTATGTCTCCAGCCGATTTCCTTGCTAGCCTTTAATGTATATTATTTGGCTTTTACCGGGAGAGGATACAATCCGTACGCTACCTCTACGCGATTATGCGGTAGAGAGCAATCGAGTTGAATTATTGGTGCCATCAATATTTTGGAGCGAAGTGGCCTGTGATAAACCAGTTCCACTTTCAGCGTGCGTTTTGTTTTAACCATTCAGTTAGTTCTTCCTTTGTAAGATTGCCGGATGCCAATTTAATAATAACTTCATAGGCTTCTTTTTCTGATGCACATATCTCATAACCATTTTTCTGCAGGAAGGTGTCCATGGCTACTAGCGCAATTCGCTTATTCCCATCAATGAAAGGGTGATTGTTACATAGATGAAAACCATACGCTGCAGCCATTTTAGGTAATGAATCATGTAAATAAGAACCACCAAACATGGCCTTGGGCTGTTCAAGCGCAGAATCGAGCAGTCCTTCATCGCGAATTCCAGCTGTACCTCCGTACAGGTCAATTAATTGCTCATGGAAAAAAATAATTATGTGCTTGGGAATAAATACGATGGGTTTCATTTTGATAATTCCTTTAGAACATTTTTATACTTTTTATTGGTTTTATCAAATGAGTTCGCCCACTCTTCAAAATCAGGATCATAAGGGGTTATGGTAAATCCATGGGTACTTTCCACTACATAAAGCTCTTCGCCTTCTTTAATGTTATACTTCTCAAGTAACTCCTTTGGAAGAGTAAGACCACTGCTGTTGCCCACTTTTCTTAATTTTACTTTTTTCATAATTCTCACCTCATCAATATTATAACATTTGTATTACGGGGTATGCAATATATACACTAATAATTAAAAAAACGGTCAACAACATGGAACGGCTATAAGCGCCAACGATAATTACGCTCTCGCTGCTTAATTAGCAGCGTGTCCGCTGGTTCCGAGCCTGTAGGAACCAGTCCGGGCATCGACTAATCAGGCTACTGACTCCACGGTTTGTACAGCCAAAGAAGGGAATCACAACTGTGCTAGCATAAAATATCCTGTCTCAGGGAGCCCTTTATGCGAATCTAAATCTGAGGCTACACTCGTAGAAGCTTTTGCTGGTCTGCCTTCGGACAAGGGTTCCACTCCCCTCGCCGCCACCAAACTTAAATGCAAAGGAAGCTGTGTCTGCACAGCTTCCTTTTTTAAAAACATATAAATCTGCTATTATATAATATCTAAACAGACATAGTCGCAAGACTGGTAACTAAAATTAATCATTCCTGCGGATCAAATAACTCGCGAAGGTAATCTCGGCGACCGTGCAGTATTCGGTTAATAATAACATTGTTATTCACTATTCGATAAAAAACTAGATATGGTCTTGCAATAATAAAACGGTATCCAGATTGAATAATAGTATATTCATCATCAGGTAATACTGAACCCATATTTGGAAAGTCTTCTAGCTTTTTTACTTCTCTATCAATCTTGTCCAACATCAGCTCTGCGGCAGCAATATTGTCTTGTGATATGTATGAAAAAATCTCATCCATATCGTCAACAGCTGCGGGAGAATACTTGATCCTATTCTTTGGCGGCATTAATCTTTCTCCTAATTCTGTCCATGACTTCATCATGATCAAGAAGCTGTGCCCCTTCAGCAATCTGTTTTTCGGCAACCATTAACTTGGATTGTAATTTGATACGTGCATCCATACGTCGAAATGTCTCATAACTCATAACAACCAAATCGGCTTCACCATTACGAGTAAGTACTACCGGTTCATCTATTTCGTGGCAAAGCCTGGAAAACCCATTATAGTCTTGTCGGATAGTTGTTGAAGGTTTAATTTTCATATTATGACTCCTTGCTATCATTATTCTGACTAAATTGTATCATGCTTATATTTAAAAAGGCAAGTGATTAATAAAATTTATCTGTTCAAGCTATGGATGTGTGAGAGTAGGTACAACGTGTATGCGCAACCAGTGTATTAATTGTTCTTCGCGGGCAAGCTGCCTATAGATGATTTCTAAGTGGTACACAAGTTTTCCATCTTTTCTAAAGCTCATTTTTTGGGCAGTACAACCTATAGCAATGTTCGAAGTTTGCCAAGCACTTCATTTAAAAGCTTAGTTGGTAATGTGCAAATATATTTAGCTTTACGGGCTTTCCAATCAAAGTTTTTGACATGGTCGGAGAGAATTACTCCTGTGATATCAATTGAATCCGGCAATTGAACTTCAAAAGGGTAGCCTTTTTTCTGTGAGGTAATTGGGCAAAAAATAGCAAGTCCAACTTTTTCATTATACTCTTTAGGGGAAATACATAGGGCTGGTCTATAGCCTGCTTGCTCATGGCCAGCTTGGGGCGAGAATTCTAGCCAAACTACATCCCCTTTGGAGGGAATATATGGTTCGGGCATTACCATATCTCCCTTCCTTTTGGTTTGTCATTAAAGTATTCTTTATGAAGATTTGATTCTTTAATTTCAGAAATTAGGGTCTTGAAGTTATATTCCTCTTGGTTTATCGGTTCAATAATAAGCTTGCCGTCATGTATAGAAAGATCTACCGAAGAACCTAACTTTATTGAGGTTTGATTTGCGAAAGACTTAGGAATTCTTAAAGCAATACTGTTTCCCCATTTTTGAACTTTTACACGCATTTGATCGCCTCCAATAGTTAATGTATCTACAATGATTATACATTGTTTGTCTAATTCTAGTCAATATAGCTCGCTCTTGCTGGTGCTCATCCAGACGCTTTACAAAGCCGCTTCCGCTATTGGCGGAGGGTGGGCGAAGGGTACGCATCGGGCAACTGGACGGAAGCCATGGTGGAGACGGGTGCGCAGAATAATATTAATATGTTTTTTTCTTTTATAAAGTAGGAAATTATCCACTCGTGGCGAATATTTCCCCGATGAGGATTAATGCCAGCACTAAAAGAATTGGGTATATGATTTATTATCTTACTATTACCAATCTTGGGAAAATTAAATTACTTATGTCAGTGATAAGAAAGGACGATTGTTATGCAACATAGTTTTCCTGTAACCAGAACAACAAATCCAAAACAGAAACCGGATCCAAACAATCTTTTATTTGGAACCGTATTTTCTGACCACATGTTTGAAATGAGCTTTAATCAGGATAAAGGATGGTATGATGGTAAGATAGTGCCTTACGGGCCAATCGTGCTGGAGCCTTCGACAGCAGTATTTCATTATGCACAGGAGATGTTTGAAGGATTAAAAGCTTACAGATCTGATGATGGCAGGATTTTGTTATTCAGGCCGGAAAAAAATGCAGAGAGAGCGAATGTGACAAATGCGAGAATGTGTATTCCTGAAATTAATGAAACATTGATGGTTGAAGCGATAAAAAAAATTGTAGAAGTAGACCAGGATTGGATACCTGAAGCAGAAGGCACATCATTATATATTAGGCCTTTTATTATCGCAACTGACACTTATTTAGGTTTACGCCCTTCGCAAACTTTTAAATTTTATATAATTCTTTCACCGGTGGGTGATTATTATAAGGGCGGGCTCAGTCCTACTAAAATACTTGTAGAAGATAAATATGTAAGAGCTGTGGTCGGTGGAACCGGATTTGCTAAGGTAGGGGGTAACTATGCAGCCAGTATAAAAGCCCAGGAAGAAGCAATTAAAAAAGGATACAATCAGGTGCTATGGCTTGATGGAGTGGAAAGAAAATATGTAGAAGAGATTGGGACTTCAAATGCTTTTTTCAAAATAGATGGAGAGATTGTCACATCACCTCTTACAGGTACGATTTTGCCCGGAATAACCAGAGATTCTGTGATTCAGTTACTGAAGCATTGGGGTGTAAAGGTAACAGAAAGACGGTTTACCATTCAGGATATATATGATGCAAACGCTTCAGGGAAATTAGACGAAGTATTTGCAACGGGAACAGCAGCCGTTATTTCTCCTGTAGGAGAACTCTGCTGGAAGGACCGAGTTATTACAATAAATAATAATGAGATCGGGGAAATTTCGCGTAAACTTTATGATGCAATTACCGGCATACAAAGAGGAAAGATAAAAGATGAATTTGGATGGACAGTTGAGGTATAACGTTAGACTATAATGTCTCGTAGAAGCTCTTGCTGTCTGTATTCGGACAGAAGTTCACTCCCTTTCACCCATCAAATAGATGGCATAGTCAAGTCTTAGGACTTGGCTTTTTTTGTTTCTTCTCAGAAGAGCGTCGGCAGTGTTTCGGGTGAGAGGATTAATCCACGCTTACGTCGGGTTCTTTTTGATTATTTTGTAATTTGTCAGGAACTCATAAAATAGAATTTAATGTAATAAACTTTGGCGCGATAAGCAGATGCCTTATTCTCCAATATCCTGATCTGCCGGATACTCAAGAAGCGAATCTCGCCTGAGAGGAGGGTTAGAATGGATTGGTATTGGTGGGTTCTTATCGCTGCAGTAGTTGTGGTAATTGTGTATAACGTATTCGTCAAGAATTAATGAGATAACAGCTCAATTGACGAAGAAATGATTTATTTCAAACTGACTGAACCGAAAAAGGGGCAGCTCCACAACTTATTATTGGGCTGCTCTTTTCTATATAAGCAGATCTCGCAGGCGGCGAGCCGGGTCTGTTCCCCGGTCAACAACATCTCCAGAAAAAAGTAAAAGAGTAAAAAGGAAATTAGCAGTAAAGTGACGAAAATAACTAGCTGATAGTGTTGCTGATTGCTATTGTTAATTTTTTATTTGGTATGCTACCTACAGTCTTGGTCTGTGATTTCTCACGGGTAGCCGCCGATTACTTGTTTAAGGGAGGCTTTTAAGTACATGAGTTTTGCAGCTGCACAGGAAGTTAAAGCCATAACAGAAGTTTTTACCTCGCTTTTGCCGGTGGCGGCAGTGGGGGTTCCATTAGTGGGATCCCTGTTGATTATCTTAGCCAGCCGCGTTTCGGATAAGCTCCGCGATGTTTGCGCAGTCCTAACGGCCCTGGTTACGTTCTTCATTGTCTTCTCCATGTACCCGTTGGTGCAACAGGGGGTCGTGCAATACGAGTTTGCCAAATTTATGCAGTTTAGCATTTATTTTCGCGTAGACTTCTTTGGTTTTGTATTTGCTGCGTTAATGTCCGTCATCTGGTTTCTGGCAGTACTTTATTCCACGGCGTATATGGAACATGGGCGGGCAAAAAACAGGTATTATGTATTTTTGCTGTCCACGCTGGGGCACTGTCTTGGCGTGGTATTGGCCGGGGATCTGTTCAGCCTGTTCCTTTTCTTTGAGTTAATGACGTTCTCGTCCTATGTTTTGATTATTCACGATGAGACACAAGAAGCCATTTCCGCTGGTAAGGTGACACTATACCTTGGTGTCATCGGGGGCTTGTGTCTTCTGATGGGGATTATCCTCCTCTACTCCGGTGTGGGAACGATGGAGATCATGCCCCTTTATGATCAGATTGCTAACAGCTCGATTAACCCATACTTAGTGGTCAGCCTGTTTATGGTTGGTTTCGGTATTAAGGCGGGGATGGTTCCACTGCACATCTGGCTGCCCAAAGCGCATCCGGTGGCACCTGCACCGGCCAGCGCCCTACTTTCCGGCCTGATGATTAAAGCGGGTGCCTATGGTATTTTTCGGGTGGTAGGTATGATCTTTACCCCGGCAGAATTCAGCGAAATTGCCGTGCCATCCATTGTCTCCGTTAACTTTGGGTACGGCATCATCTGGATGGGGATTGCCACTATGTTTTTGGGTGCATTCATGGCTCTGTTGTCCACCGGTGCGAAGAAAATTCTCGCCTACAGTTCCGTTTCGCAAATGGGCTATATTCTTTTGGGCATTGGCACTGCTGCGTATCTGGGCTTTAAAGGCCCGATGGGCTTTGCCGGCGCCTTGTACCATATCATTAATCATGCGTTTTTCAAAGCAGGACTCTTTATGATGGTGGGCTCAATTTATATGATTACACACAATCTGGAAATCACCCAGGTGCGAGGCATGGCCAAAAAAGTTCCCTTTATCGCTGTAACCTTCCTAATTGGCTTTGCCGGCATTGGTGGTATTCCCGGGTTTAACGGGTATGCCAGCAAAACTATTCTTCATCATGCCATTGTGGATGCCGCTAATCTTCACGGGTCGACTCCGCTGCATGTTGCGGAAAAGATTTTTGTGGTGACAAGTGCCATGACCCTTTGCTATTTCGCCAAACTTTTCCGCGGGCTCTTTCTTGATGACGTGCCGGAAAAATACGATAAGAAAATTTATCGCTTTACTTGGCCCGTCTATGCAGTACTGGGCATCTTTGGCGCGGTAATTACGGGTATCGGACTGTTCCCCAATTTCCTGCTGAATCGGCTGGTCATTCCGGCCATGGCGGGCTTCACGTACGACCCGTATAAAATAGGGTACCTAAAAAAACTGAATGTCTGGGCTTGGGCTGATATTCGGGAGATGGTAATTGTTGTTGTTCTAGCTGTAGTTTTATTCATGGTCATGAACCGTTACCGCATGATGGAATGGAAGGCACCAAAATGGGTTAGCGTGGAGGCCGCTTTTTACCGGCCAGCGTTCCACTTTATCCTGCACACCTGCTGTAATTTTAGTACAAAGTTTGATATTGCCATTAATACTATGTATTTGAGTTTAGGTACAGTATCTTCGAAAATGTGTACCTATGTGAACATATTTGATGCATCCATCAATGACGTCTATGAAAAATCCGGCGGTGTAGCCATGCGGTTGATGGAACGGGCAGATCAGTTTGACTCGTCACTGAATGATGTGTATGAAAAATCTGGGGGTTTTGCCCGGAGCATAGCAGAGCGGACTGAGAAGTTTGACTCATCACTCAATGATGCGTATGAAAAATCTGGGAGTTTTGCCCGGAGCATAGCAGAGCGGACTGAGAAGTTTGACTCATCACTCAATGATGCGTATGAAAAATCTGG
>JAGXRM010000015.1 GCA_018335855.1 Clostridiales bacterium | reverse complement strand
ATATATAATCTTTGCTCAGAATGCTCATGGCCAGGTTTTAAATTGATAGAAAGCAAGAAAGGATTACCTTGTGATTGGTGTGGATTGCCAACTGAATTGTTATGTTCGGTTATATATAGCTGTAAAAAATGTGGATATTCCGAAGAAAAGCTTTATCCTAATGGTATGGAAAAAGCAGATCCAAGACATTGTCAATATTGTAATCCTTAAAATATTGCACAGTTTCTGTAGAGAAAGGGACGTTGGAACTGTATGTTGTATATCGTTGATTGCAGGCAGGATTATGGGTGGTTGACACGCTAAATTATTATGGTTATGCACTTACCGAGGAATACGGTTGACTTGACAATGGATCAGATATACTATAGATATTCTTATAATAACCTCGCATTATCCATATTTATACGAGATAGAGAAGATCCAAAAATAAAGACGCTTCAGAAATTGAAGCGTCTTTTTTAGTTATTTTCCTGACTTCTGAAGCGTAATATCTTTGCAAGGGGGGAAGAACGTGTCCTACAGGATTCGAATAGCGATGGTGCTCTTTTTTGCCTTTCTCCTTAGCTGCGGATGTACACACAAGACGCCTCCCTGCGATACGTTATATGTTGGAGCGCCGGCAAACCCGCTCACACTAAATCCTTTGTTTATCCGTGATGGAGCTTCGGCGGAGCTGATACCGCTTTTTCATCCGCTACTTATCCGTACTGACCGGCTGACTCTGGAACCGGTTCCCGCAGTTTTTTCTTCATGGACACTTGATGACGACGGTGTCAAATATCTGTTTACGTTACGGGATGATATTTATTGGTCTGATGGGGTGCCGCTAACTGCCGAAGATGTGGCGTTTACACTGCGAATTATTTCTCATCCTGACTACACAGGTTGGCTGTTTCAACTGCTAAAAGAGATCAATGGTGCCAGTGAGTATAAAGAGAAGCAACAGTCTGTATATGCTGACGGGGAGATTGCAGGAATACGGATTCTTGATGATTACACCATGGAAGTGACGCTGGAGAAGCGGTTTGCTCCGTTTCTCTCCCGGATGACACTGCCCTCATTGCCTGCCCACGTTTTAAAATCTGTGCCGGTTGCAGAGATGGAGAACCATTCATATGGGAAAACACTGCCTGTCAGTGCTGGTCCGTACTTATTTCGGGAATGGTTGCCCGACGAGTATGTTCACGCCCGGGCTAATCCTGACTATTATCTGGGTAAACCGGGGATCCAGGATATTTACTATCGTATAATTCCTAATCAGGAGGCGCAGATGATTGAACTTTCCGCCGGTCGGCTGGATGTGGCGCCCACTAGTGTCAGGGTGGAGGATATTACATATTTTCAGGCAATGCCCGATATCCGGATATATAAAAACCCGCGGCTGGTTTATGACTATATCGGGTTTAATTTAAAACGGGCTCAGTCACCTGTGGCAGACCGGCGGGTTCGTCAGGCATTGTCGATGCTGCTTGATAAAGATGAAATCGTGGATAACTTATTGCTGAGCTGTGCCGAGGTTGTCCACGGCCCGCTCTTGCCGCCTCAATTTGCTTATGATAAGGAGTTTGTGGCATACGGTAAAGATCATAAAAAGGCGGTTGAATTGCTGCGTGAAGCGGGCTACCGGTCGCAGCCGCTGAAATTGGTATATCATGCCGGCAATGTGGTTCGGGAGAATGTGGCGATGCTGTTTAAAGAGAGTGCTGCTGAAATTGGGGTGCCTGTTGAAGTAGTCTTATTGGAATGGGAATCATTTTTAGCTGCGTTGTATGATGGGGACTATGACTTAATACTTCTGGGGCGGGGAGTGGATGCAGATCCCGATTTCAGTTTTCACTGGCATTCTGAAAGTCTTGCTAATGCGTTTGGTTATGCCAATCAGGAAGTAGACCTTCTCCTGGATGCGGCGTCTTCAGCTCCGGACAGGGATGCAAGGATTCGTTTGTACAGGGAAGCGGAAACACTGATTGTGGACGATGCGCCCGTGATTTGGCTTTATACCAGGAGTGCTGTTCACGCGGTGTCAAACAGGGTGATAAACTTCAGCCCCCACCCCGAAGCGCTCTTTTATTTTGTGGAAGAGTGGGGGTTGGAACAGTGAATATCATTACGAAGTTACTGATGAGACGAGCTGCTCAAACAGTTTTTATTTTGCTGGGTGTTACTCTGGTTACATTTTTAATGATGCATTATGCTCCCGGACGTCCTTTTGCGGCCAATCCTGAATTGCGCCTTGATCCCACCGCTGTGGAAAGGTGGTTTCAACTCAGGGAACTGGACCAACCTTTACCGTCCCAGTACCTTTCATGGCTGAGCAGGGTTACGAGGGGAGATTTTGGTATTTCCCTCATCTATAACAGGCCGGTAACGGAACTGCTCATCGAGCGGCTGCCGGCGACATTGCTATTGACGCTAACTTCTTTTTTGCTTTCCCTTTCGCTGGCTGTTGTTTTGGGTACAGCGGCTGCGGTGAAGCGAGGTTCTGTCATTGACAGTGCAGTGGGTGCAGCGTCGCTGGCCGGTATTTCTGTCCCCGGGTTTTGGCTGGGAATGATTTTAATGATGATATTTGCCTATCGGTTGCCGTGGCTGCCGGCCGCAGGAATGCGAACGCCGGGTGGTGGCACACTTGTGGACTTGGCTGCTCATATGGTCATGCCTTTGGTTGTACTCAGTGCAGGCAGCTTTGCATATTATGTCAGGTTTGTCAGATTTGCAGTCTTGGATTGTTTAACGGCCGATTATGTCAGGACTGCACGAGCAAAGGGTCTGCCCCCTGCCATTATATTGATCCGGCATGTGTTGCCCAACGCAGCGATCCCTATTGTCACTGTTGCTGCACTTTCGCTTCCCATGCTTTTCACAGGCGCATTAATCACAGAAAACGTTTTTTCCTGGCCAGGGGTCGGACGTTTTGTCATTGCCTCCACCCTGGCCAGAGATTATCCTGTGATTATGTTTGTCAACTTTTCCATGGCAATGTTAACTGCGCTGGCCAATCTATTAGCGGATATTGTATATCTGGTTGTCGACCCGAGGGTAAGACTGAATCAGTAGAAGGAGCGTTGGATATGGCGCGAAGACGGGGAAACGGACGGGGGACGTTACAAATCATGGTAGGTATCATTTTGATACTATGTGTTGCGTCTGCAGCGTTATTTGCACCTTATCTGGCCAGCCATGACCCGCTGCATACGGATGCCGGCAATTGGCTGCGTCCGCCCGGGGGAGGGCACTTGTTCGGCACAGACAGACTCGGGCGGGATATTTTCAGCCGTGTGCTGTACGGTACCAGAATTTCGTTAACAGTTGGGATTGTTGCTATGTTTTTATCTGTGAGTATAGGTACGACCATGGGTGCGCTGGCCGGCTATTACGGAGGGTTTACAGATACGGTTATCATGCGTATCACCGATCTTGTGATGGTCTTCCCATCGCTTTTTCTGGTTCTTTCCCTGGTGGCAATATTTGACCCGGCGCTGTGGCTGGTGGTGGCAGTCATCGGGTTTACAGGCTGGCCCGGACTGGCCCGTCTTGTTCGGGGTGAAATGCTCCGCCTGCGTGAAGCTGATTTCACGGCGTCCGCCCGGTTGGTAGGCGCTTCTGCTCCGAGAATTATTGTACTCCATTTATTACCCAACGCACTGGGACCTTTACTGATTTCAGCCACACTTTTTGTTCCGGCGGCTATCATGACAGAGGCCGGACTGGGATACTTCGGTCTGGGTATACAGCCTCCGGTGCCAACACTTGGGAATATGCTACGGGACGCCCAGTTTTATATGCGTCATGCCTGGTGGTATGCGGCGTTCCCCGGACTGTTTATTTTTATCAGTGTATTTGCTTTTCATTTATTGGGCGAAGGATTGCGCAGCCGTTTCGATGTACGGTCTGCACGGAGATCAAATTATGCTTGACGTGCAAGGCCTTTCCGTACGTTTTGATGGTGCAGACGGGGTATTTGTTGCGGTAAATAACATCTCATTTGCTATCAATAAAGGGGAGATTGTGGGAATAGCCGGTGAAAGTGGCAGTGGTAAGAGCCTGACCGCTTTGTCGTTGGCCGGGGTTCTTCCGGAAACAGCCAGGGCAGAAGGCTTGATTCAACTGGCGGGGAGAAAACTGCGGCCGGGATACGCCAAAGACTGGCAAAACGTCCGGGGACGTCTGACGGGGATTGTTTTTCAGGAGCCCTTAACATGCTTAAATCCGGTAATCAATGTGGGTACACAGGTTAGTGAGGTATTACGTATCCACAAAAGCATGTCTGAGAAAGATGCTGTTGCGGAAACATTGCGGATATTTGCAAAACTGGGCCTTCATCCTCCTAAGCTTCGTATGCGGCAGTATCCCCATCAACTGAGCGGCGGACAGCGGCAGCGCGTCATGCTGGCCATAGCCCTTTGTTGTCAACCGCCGTTGATCATAGCCGATGAACCGACTACGGCTCTGGATGTAACGGTACAGGCGCAAATTTTGTTGAATTTACGTAATTATATTCACGAAACACAAGCCTCCTTGCTGCTAATTACCCATGATTTAGGGGTTATGGCATATATGGCAGATCGAATTCTGATTATGTATGCCGGCAGGGTAGTGGAAGAAGCAAATGCTGACGAGCTGTTCAGAAAGCCTGCTCACCCTTATACACAATTGTTGCTTCAATCAGTGCCAAGAATAGACCGGCCGTTAAAAAGGCCGGTGTCATGGCTTATGACACCGGCTCAACCTAAAGCAGGATGCGAATTTGCTCCTCGCTGCACTTATCGCCGGTCAATTTGCACTCAGCAGGCACCCGCATCACTCCGTTTGTCTGGAACATGGTCTGTCAGATGTCACATCTAGGAGAATTCGATGAAAAATAAACTCCTTGAGTTAAAGAGTGTTTCACTATTTTACCCTGGGCCGGGGCGGGCGAGAGAGTCAAGGAACGGCATGATCAGAGCCTTGGATAATGTGTCACTTCAAATTCAGACCAGTGAAGCATTGGGTCTGGTGGGAGAAAGCGGTTGCGGGAAGACAACTCTGGGCAAAATTGTGGCAGGTTTGCTCCAGCCGGACAGCGGAAGGCTGTTGTTTTTGGGAAAACCGCACGGCGGTGGCTGCCGGCGTGAGATTCAAATGGTATTTCAGGATAGCCAGGGGTCACTAAATCCACGGATGAAAATAGGCAAACTGGTGGAAGAGGGTCTTATTGTCGGAAAGGCAGGGAAGTCTGCGGATAGAAGGCGGATTGTCCTGGAGACCTTATCTTCAGTGGGCTTGGCGGAGGATTGTCTGAATCGCTATTCCCATGAATTTAGCGGTGGTCAGCGGCAGAGAATCTCTTTGGCCAGAACCCTTGTGCTACAACCAAAATTATTAGTCCTTGATGAGCCGGTCTCCTCTCTGGACGTAACTGTTCAGGCTCAATTAATAAATCTGCTGGCCCTGCTGAAAAGGGAGAGGAAGATATCATATTTATTTATTTCCCATAACCTGGCGGTGGTTAGGCAAATCTGCGAGCGGGTGGCCGTCATGTATATGGGAAAAATTGTAGAGATTGGACCTGCGTCTGCGGTGTTTTCTTCACCGAAACATTTTTATACAGCTATGCTTCTTGACAGCCAACTGCTACCGGAATCGTCACAAAAAAATAAAATTATTTGTGCTACAGGGGAACCCCGGCCGATTATAAACGGACACAGCGGTTGTCGCTTTTACACCCGCTGTGTCCATGCGGTGCAGTATTGCCGCCATGTTCCTCCCCCTTTGCAAGAGGTCGGCTATGGACACCGTTCTGCTTGCCATCTGCAGGGGAACGCTGGTAGCAGATACGGGGAAAGCGTTTACAGTGAACCTTCTTTTTGTTATAATAAGAACTATCTTTAAATGCCGAGGAGGACAATATGTACAAAATCACGCTGTTACCCGGGGACGGAATCGGTCCCGATATTACTGCTGCAACAAAAAAAATTCTGGCGGCTACCGGAGTAGCCATTGAGTGGGATGAATACCTGGCAGGGGAAAGCGCCATCCCCGAGTTTGGCACGCCGTTGCCTGAGCAGGTGCTAACATCTATCAGAAAAAATAAAATTGCGCTGAAGGGGCCTTTGACCACTCCGATTGGGACAGGCTTCCGCAGTGTTAACGTCGCTTTGCGTAAAGAGTTGGATTTATATGCTAACGTACGACCGGCGCGTACATATGAGGGAATTCGTTCCCGTTATGACAATATTGATTTGGTTGTTGTCCGTGAAAATACAGAAGACTTATATGCCGGTGTGGAACATATGGTCGGTGAGGACGCTGCAGAAACGATTAAAATTATAACCCGTAAGGGATCTGAGCGAATTTGCAGATTTGCTTTTGAATATGCGAAAAAAAATAACCGCCGTAAAGTTACGGCAGTACACAAAGCAAACATTATGAAATGTACAGACGGGCTTTTTTTATCGGTGGCCCAGTATATTGCAAAAGAATATCCGGAAATTGAGTTTGAAGATCGTATCGTTGACAATATGTGTATGCAACTCGTACAAAAACCGGAGCTTTACGATGTAATGGTGATGCCAAATCTTTACGGAGATATTATTTCCGATCTTTGTGCCGGCTTAGTCGGCGGTTTGGGTCTGGCACCGGGCGCCAACATAGGCAGGGATGTTGCTGTTTTTGAACCGGTACATGGCAGTGCGCCCAAATACGCAGGCATGGATAAAGTAAACCCCACGGCGATCATTCTTTCTGCGGTTCTGATGCTGCGTTATCTCGGGGAAATGAAGGCTGCCGATCAGGTGGAAAATGCTTTGGCTACTGTTATTCGTGAAGGGAAAACAGTAACCTATGACCTTGGCGGCACCGCTAAGGGTATGGAAATGGCCGAAGCTATTATCGCCAAAATGCGCTAACGGGTCCAAGTTTAACATTAATCTCTAATCGCTGCAATTTCAAATTTTATTTACTGAGCGCCTGTCCGCCTGTTGGATCAGGCGCTTGTTGTTTTTATCAACTTCGGTTCATCATATCTTTCTCTGCCATTTCAATCATTTTCTTTACCATATTGCCGCCAATGGCACCGCCCATTCTGCCGCCCACAGCACCGCACATTCCCGATGAGACATCTTTCCATCCATTGCTTTTAATATGTGCATCAATACCCAGTTCACCGGCAATTTCATGTTTATATTTTTCCAGCGAGGACTCTAAGCTTGCTCCCGGACTGCCATCAGTTATGCCCAGTTCACCGGCTATTTCCATTTTAAATTTTTCCAATGCCTGTTCAACACCGGGAACCAGCCTTTTTCTGTTTCTGTTCTTTGCCATAGAGAATCACCTCCTTTTTTTACTTACTTTTAGTTTTGCCAGCCGTGTCATCACTATCCGAGAAAATATGTCTACAAATGTGAAAAGATGTGTGGCATAGATAAAATTAAAAAGAGGGAAAATAAAAAAAATGTGGGGTGATAAACATGGGAGAAATGATATTTGCATATTTTGAGCAACTGGAAGATGCGCAAGAGGCAATGCGTATCCTAAGAAACAACGGGTATATTGCCGCTTTGGATAAGATAGACCGGGGCTCTCCGGATCCTGAGTTAAGTGTGTCTGCACTTATGGTAGGATTTTTGCCGGATCTTGCCCATGGACTTTTCGGAACGGGGAACAGGGAAGACGAAAAGGACGGTGCGTACATCCTTCTTCCTTTGGAAGACGATCAGAACAAAGAAGACGCTGTCGATATAATAAAACAGTATGACGGCATTGAACTGATATAAAACCAAAAAGGGCTGAATTTCAGCCCTTTAAACTATTAGTATGTTCTTAATGTTCTGCCGGATAATCCCGCACTGTCCACATTGCCTGCAATATGCTCCGGAACAGTAATGGTATCCGGGTCACCGTCACTGATATACTGCTGGTCAGGATTATTCTTAAAGTAATCAAGCCAACGGGATAGTTCTGTTTCATCAGCCCGGATTCTTGGCAGTCGGAAGGGGTTGAAACGAATATCGAACGGAGAGAGTGAAGGATTGGCACCGACAAGGAGAATGGCTTTGTTTTCGTAACTGGTGCCTTCCCACTCTCCGTAGATTAAATGGTTGTCTTCTTTGGGACGGGCTCCGTAAGGAAGTGCCAGTGTGTTTACCTGATAACCGGGCAGAATGGACTCCGTGGTACGAACATGCCGGACCAACGTTTTCACCGCTTCACCCGGTGATATTTTAGCCAGATTTTCGTGGCCGTGCGTATGGTTGCCGATTTCAAAGCCCCAATTGACCAGCAGCTGTAATTTATCATAAATGTAATCTTTTTGCCGGAAAGGGAGCGGATAATAGATATAAAATGTACCTGCAGGCTCAAAGTCGGAGTACTTTTCACTCATGGCCAGCAGTATGCCGACGGCACTGTCCGGGTCCACTATCATGTCACCGTCTTCTTCAATAAAGCGGAACTGGCCTGCAGTCCCATCGTCAAACGTCAGAATAAACGGAGTCGTCCCTGCGGGGATATCGATATTACCGGCAAGAAAATTGTTTAAATTTACAGGCCGGTAGCCCAGGTGGTAAAGAGTTTCCATATCTCTGCGGAAGTTGTCTGCTGTACGGGCCCAGGTATCTTCTTTTAATCCTATTTCATGATACATTAAAACCATTACTTTTCCCAGTTCATTGGCACGGATTTCTTCAAGATCAATTTCCGGAGCCTCAGGTTTGGCCGGTTCTAAGGGTATCGTCGGTTCATCTACCGGTACCGCAGGCGGGGTAGAAATCTCCGGCGGCTGTTCTGGTTTATTTGAGTCTTCAGGTTCAGCATATGTATTGCAACCTGCCAGTCCTGCTGACAGAATAATTAAACAGAATATAATGACCAGCCATTTACGCATTATGTTCACCTCTACGATGACTTTATCTTGTTTACTGCCGTGAGTCAACGACAAAATATTACACAAAATATCAAAACTTTAGTCGTGTGCAGCATCAAATATCCTTTAACAGCGGCACTTTTTGTACAATATTTCGTAAGTATGTTATACTGATTATACTAAAAAAATATCATCTTACAACGTCGCGTTGCCAGTTCGCAAAGTAACTCCGTAGGGGGATATTTTGCCTGAGTGAAAATTTTCGAATATAGAAAAATATATAATTGTTTGGGGGGAGGATTCATTGCCTGACAGAAAGGTTTTGAAGGAGCAAAGAGAAACTGCGAAGATACGGGCAGAAGAATTAAAAAAAATAATTGAACCTTATCTTCAAGCGAAAGAACAAATTCCCGACGGAATGAAAGAATGGGAAAATATTCTCATCAGGCAGGAAAAAATAAAAAAACATTTTGGTGTGGGTGATACGGAGTGGAATGATTGGCGATGGCAGGTCACCCGCCGTATATATCGTGTAGAAACATTGGTGAAACTACTGGGTCTGACACTGGAAGAAGCGGAAAATATCAGAAAAGTCGGGGAAAAATACCGTTGGGCATTATCTCCGTATTATTTAAGCCTGATTGATCCCAAAGACCCTCACTGCCCTGTGCGGCGGCAGGCCATTCCTTCTTTTGAAGAGCTAATGGACTCCGGCGGCAAAGATGATCCCATGGGTGAGGAATTTACTTCCCCTGCTCCGGCGGTTACCCGTCGCTATCCGGATCGTTTAATTATTAATGTAACGAATCAATGCGCCATGTATTGCCGGCATTGCCAGCGTCGCAGAAATATTGGTGAAGTGGACAGGTCTACCCCCCGTGAACAGTTGCAGGCTGCGTTAAACTATGTCAGACAGAATGAAGAGATACGTGATGTGCTGTTAACCGGTGGCGATGCATTCATGCTGAACAACGAACTGATTGATTGGTTGTTAACGGAACTTGATAATATCCCACATGTGGAGATTAAGCGGCTTGGAGTTCGTGCTTTGGTAACCATGCCTATGCGGGTTACTGACGCGCTTTGCAGTGTTCTCGAGAAACATGCGCCCGTTTATGTTAATGCCCAGTTTAATCATCCGATGGAAGTTACACCTGCAGTGGCCGAAGCATGCCGGAAGCTTACCCGGGCAGGCGTTGCCCTGGGAAATCAGGCAGTGCTACTAGCTGGAGTGAATGATACGGCACATATTATGAAAAAGTTGAATCATGAACTGTTGAAAATTATGGTCCGTCCTTACTATATATTCCATGCCAAAGCGGTAAAGGGAACTGCGCATTTCAGAACCCGTGTTGATGTTGGTATTGCCATCATGGAAGAGTTACGTGGTTTCACTTCGGGTTTGGCGATTCCCACATTTATTGTGAACGCACCGGAGGGCTACGGGAAAACCCCAATGCTTCCTGAATATCTGGTTTCGATGTCCAAGGATAATATTTTAATTCGTACATGGGAAAACCGCGTTATGAAATACGAAAATAAGTGCTAGACAACTTTTAAACTCCCGGCATATGCCGGGAGTTTGTGTTAGTAAGGGAAGATTGGCGGGCGAACACTTGTTCTTTCATTTGATATATGGTATAATTTAACTGTCTTGCATTAAAAAATGTATGATATAATTACGTAGTTGTGGAAGTATCTGGAAAGCAAGAGCAGGAATTCCAATATAAGAGTGGAATCCTATCGTGAAGTCGGGGGTGATGAAATTGGCTGATGCTCCATATTGGGTGGCGCTTAGCCGAGTGACAGAATTAGGTGCCAAGCGAATCCGCCTTTTGTTTGACTATTTCAATTCTGCGGAAAAAGCGTTCAAGGCATCTGAAGAAGAATTGTTTGCATCGGGTTTGCCCGCCCGGGCTGTAAATGCAGTTTTGCAGGATAGAAAAACAATCAATCCTGAGCGCGAATGGGAACGGTTGGAGTCTTTGGGAATTCAGGTTGTAACCTTGGCTGATGGAAATTATCCAACCCTGCTTTCGCAAATATATGATCCACCGGTAGTTCTGTTTTATCGTGGCGAACTGAATATAACTGGTGAACCGGGATTGGCTGTAGTTGGTTCCAGGAAGGCAACGGAGTACGGAAAAACAGTAGCAAATAAGCTGGCATTTGATTTGGCCGGAGCAGGGGTCGCTGTTATAAGCGGCATGGCACGGGGTATAGATACCTCAGCGCATTTCGGCGCTCTTCAGGCAGGAGGAAAAACGGTGGCTGTTCTCGGTTGCGGACTGGATATCTGCTATCCCCCGGAAAACCGTAAGCTCCGGGATGACATTGTCCGCTCCGGGTTATTACTCAGTGAGTTCCCTCCGGGAACAATGCCGAAACCACACCACTTTCCCATGCGTAACAGAATTATCAGTGGTCTGTCACTGGCAACAATTGTTGTTGAAGCCGCTGAGAAAAGCGGCGCACTGATTACCGCCGATTGTGCCCTTGAACAGGGTCGGGATGTTTTTGCCGTGCCGGGAAGTATAAACAGTCCGAACAGCCGCGGCTGCCATAAGTTAATAAAAGAAGGGGCAGCCATGGTTGAGCATGCAGCAGACATTTTAAGTGAGTTGGGTTTTTTGAATGTGCAATATGAAGAACGTCAATCTGCAGCACTTACTCCTGTGCAAAAAAAAATACTTCAGGCAATTGAGTTTGAACCTGTCCAATTTGACGATCTGGTTGAACGGTCCGGTCTGGACGCACAAGTGTTGGCTGTTGCATTAGTGGAGCTGGAACTGACTTCATTTCTAAAAAAATTACCTGGAAATTATTTTCTTCGTGTATAGGGTAGCAAAAGTTGTGTATAAGTAGTAGAGAATAGAGTAAGTCCGCTATTTAGATACTGGAGGGTTTCTATGTCTGACTATCTGGTAATTGTTGAATCTCCAACCAAAGCTAAAACGATAAAAAAGTACCTTGGGAGACGATATAAAGTAAATGCGTCCATGGGTCATGTAATAGATTTGCCGAAAAGCCAAATTGGCATTGATACAGAAAACGACTTTTCTCCCAAATATATTACGATCCGCGGCAAAGGTGACATACTTAAAGAATTAAAAAACGCCGCCAAAGATGTAAAGAAGATCTATCTTGCAGCTGACCCTGACAGAGAGGGCGAAGCGATCTGCTGGCATCTGTCCCGGGCACTGGGAATTGACAGTAGTGAACCCTGCCGGGTGGAATTTAATGAAATAACGGAAGCGGCTATTAAAGCAGCGTTTAAAAAACCCAGGCTGGTTGATCAGGACCGGGTAAATGCCCAACAGGCCAGGCGGGTACTTGACCGGCTCGTCGGATATAAAATTTCGCCACTGTTGTGGAAAAAAGTGAGAAAGGGCTTGTCGGCAGGACGGGTGCAGTCAGTAGCACTGCGCTTAATTGTAGAGCGGGAAAATGAAATAGACAACTTTACTCCGGAAGAGTATTGGACGCTGGAAGCCCGGCTCAAAGCAGGAAAGGCTGCGTTTACTGCACGCTATTACGGTAAACAGGGCAAAAAACATGTTCCCGCCGGACGGGACGAACTGGATGAAGTCTTGGCTGGCATAGATGGGCAGGATTTTATTGTCACGTCTGTGAAGAAAAAAGAACGGAGAAGGAATCCGTCTCCGCCGTTTACTACCAGCAGCCTGCAGCAGGAAGCATCGAGGAAACTGGGTTTTGCAGCCCGTAAAACAATGATGGTGGCACAGCAGCTTTACGAAGGTCTGCAACTGGGCAAAGAAGGCGTGGTCGGTTTAATCACCTATATTCGTACGGATGCGATGCGAGTATCAGAGCAGGCACAGGATGAAGCACGTACATATATTGAGAACCAATTCGGCAAAAAGTATCTTCCTCAAAAGCCTCCCGTTTACCGTTCCAAGAAAGGGGCACAAGAAGCCCATGAGGCAATTCGGCCAACATCGGTTCCGCGCAGCCCCGATCAGGTAAAGATTTATCTTTCCCGTGATCAAAATCGTTTGTACCGGTTAATATGGGATCGCTTTATGGCCAGTCAAATGAGCCCTGCGGTTTTTGACACAGTTTCAGCAGATATCGCAGCCGGTTCCTACACATTCCGTGCCACTGGCTCACAGATGAAATTCGAGGGCTTCATGAAGTTGTATATTGAGGGCCGGGATGAGGAAGAGAAAGATGAAGGCGGCTTGCTGCCGGAGTTGTCCGAAGGTGAAAAGCTGTCGTTACAGGAACTGTTGCCGGATCAGCATTTTACCCAGCCGCCTCCCCGTTTCAGTGAAGCCATGTTAGTTAAAACACTGGAGGAAAAAGGGATCGGCCGACCCAGTACGTATGCTCCGATTATCGACACATTACAGACAAGGGGCTATGTTGTCAGGGAGGCAAAGGTTTTTTATGCAACCGAAATGGGCAGATTAGTCCTTGAGTTACTGCTGGAATTCTTTCCGGCGGTTCTGGATGTTGACTTTACGGCTGTGATGGAAGAAAAACTGGACAAAATTGCTGAGGGTGAACTTGACTGGGTTGAGGTGATTCGCAGTTTTTATGAAAGTTTTGCTGTGAGCCTGAAAATAGCGGAAGAGCATATGGAGAAAATTGTGATTGAGCCGGAAGTAAGCGAAGAAACCTGCCCAAACTGCGGCAGGAATCTTGTTTACAAAATGGGCAGGTACGGTAAGTTTTTGGCCTGTCCCGGTTTCCCCGAATGCCGTTATGCTAAGCCAATTATTAAAGAGCTGGATGTGAACTGTCCCCAGTGTAACAAGCCGCTGGTGGAGCGCAAAACAAAGAAGCGGCGTAAATTTTTCGGCTGTTCTGGTTACCCTGAATGTGAATTTACCACATGGGACATACCGCAAAAAGAAAAATGTCCACAGTGCGGCTACCTTACCGTATTAAAAGGAAAAGTACTGCAGTGTGCCAATAAGGAATGCGCCCATATTCTCTCGGGCAGCGATAAAGAGTCGGGAAACAAAACCAAGGCCGTGGTAAAACGAATTAATAAAAAGTCTGCCGGGAGGGTTCCGAAGTGAAAGAAGTGACCATTGTCGGCGGCGGCCTGGCCGGGGCCGAGGCTGCCTGGCAGGTTGCGAAAGCAGGAATTCCTGTACGTCTGATTGAAATGCGACCCGGAAAGAAAACACCTGCGCATCTCAGCGGGTATCTAGGAGAATTAGTCTGCAGTAATTCCCTCCGTGCCGCAGGGTTGCAAAACGCAGTCGGCTTGCTGAAAGAGGAAATGCGTGCTTTTGACTCACTGATCATGTCCCAGGCAGATAAACATGCGGTTCCTGCAGGTGGCGCTCTTGCTGTGGATCGGGAAGGGTTCGCCCGGGGAATTACAGAAACAATTGATGCCCTGCCTTTAGTAACACGGGAGGAAAAGGAAGTCACCGAGATACCGTCGACTAAATCCGGCCCTGTTATTATCGCTACAGGGCCGCTCACGGCTGAAGCTCTGGCGGAAGCCATTGGTGCAATGACCGGAGAAACATCACTGCATTTTTTCGATGCTGCAGCACCCATTGTTACTGCTGAATCTGTAAACAATGAGGTTGTATTTCGTGCGTCCCGTTACGGGAAAGGCACAGCTGATTACCTGAACTGTCCTATGGATGAAGAGGAATACCGGAAATTCTACGAAGCGCTGACAACGGCGGAAATATTTATGGGTCATTGTAATGTGGACGAAGCAAAATATTTTGAGGGATGTATGCCGGTTGAGGTGATGGCGTCCCGGGGGTTTGAAACATTATTGTTCGGACCGTTAAAACCTGTGGGGCTGACTGATCCCCGAACCGGTCAAAGGCCACATGCAGTCGTACAACTCCGACAGGACGACGCTGCCGCTACGCTGTACAATATGGTAGGGTTTCAGACACGCCTGAGATGGCCGGAACAGGAAAGAGTGTTCCGGATGATTCCCGGGCTGGAGAATGCTGAATTTGTCAGATATGGTGTGATGCACCGTAATACATATATCAACTCACCCAGGGTCCTGCTACCTACACTGCAGCTAAAAGAAAACGCTAACTTGTTTTTTGCCGGTCAAATCACCGGTGTGGAAGGGTATGTGGAATCTGCTGCCATGGGTTTGGTTGCCGGAATCAATGCTGCACGGCTGATTCAGGGATCTGAACCTTTGATATGGCCTCATGAAACGGCTCATGGTTCCCTGACGCACTACATCACTGCGGCAAATCCGGAAAACTTCCAGCCAATGAATGTAAATTTCGGGATATTTCCACTTCTGGCAGGGCGGGTTCCTAAAAAAGAACGGAAGCTGGCATACTCAGCCAGAGCGCTGGATATACTTGAAGTTTGGTGTCAGAAATGGCAAAATTAACTTGCATTGATATATTTGTTGTGTTAAGATTTTGAAAAAGGAGAACAACCTGTAATGGTCGATTATTTGGGCAGTTTTGTTACGTACCTGCAGGTGGAGAAAAATGCGTCTCCCCACACAGTGAGGAACTATGCGGAGGACCTTTGCCGTTTCCTTACGTTTGTGGAATACGAAGGTGCCTCCATACCGGAGAATCTGGACTATTTGGCTATCCGGCATTATCTCGCCTACTTGCATGAAAAGTCCTATGAACGTCGTACCATCGCACGGAAGCTTTCCGCCATACGTTCCTTCCTGCGTTATTTAAGCAGAGAAGGACACATATCAGATACTTCCTGGGCTGCGGTTTCAACGCCGCGCATTGGCAAAAAATTGCCTAAATTTCTTTATGTTGAGGAAATGTTACGTCTATTATCAGCTCCTGATCTGAAAACGCCGGCAGGTTTAAGGGACGTTGCAATTCTTGAGATGCTTTATTCATCGGGAATCAGAGTCAGTGAATTAGTAAGACTGAATGTTGGTGACATTGATGTCAGCCAAGGTCAGTTCATTGTTTTTGGCAAAGGATCCCGGGAGAGAATGGTGCCGATGGGAACATTCTCTCGCCGTTCCTTTCTTACTTATTTGGAACAGGGGCGTCCGGTTTTGCTGCGAAAAAATAAAAAGGCAGACAAAGAAAACGCAGTCTGGCTCAACAAGTACGGGACCCGCCTGACAGACAGAGGTGTCCGTCGTGTGGTAGAAAAATATGTTCGGCAGGTGAGTTTGGCCAAAGGAATCAGCCCACACAGTATTCGTCACAGCTTTGCCACCCATATGCTTAATGCAGGAGCCGATTTGCGGATTGTGCAGGAGCTTCTGGGACATGTGAATATATCCACAACGCAAATATACACGCACATTACGCGGGAACAACTTAAAGAAATTTATAACGAAGCCCATCCCCGCGCGTAAGGAGAGAAACCATGTTCCATGCGACCACAATTGTGGCGGTGCTAAAAGACGGTCATTGTGCTTTGGCTGGAGACGGCCAAGTTACGTTTGGCGGGAATACTGTCATGAAGCACGAAGCAAAAAAAGTCAGACGTATTTACCATGGCAAGGTTTTGGCCGGGTTTGCCGGCTCAGTGGCCGATGCCTTTACTCTTTTTGAAAAGTACGAGGAGCAACTGGAAAAATATCAGGGAAACCTGGTCCGTGCCGCTGTTGAACTGGCAAAGGAGTGGCGAACTGATAAATTTCTGCGTAAGCTGGAAGCTCTGCTCATCGTGGGAAATGAGGAGAGCCTGCTGATGATTTCAGGGAACGGTGAGGTTATTGAACCGGACGACGGTGTTGCCGCCATCGGTTCTGGGGGGCCGTATGCTTTGGCCGCCGCAAGGGCACTTGCCCGTAACACGGAACTCACCACCGGAGAAATTGCCAGAAAGGCTCTTTTGATTGCGGCAGAGATTTGTGTCTATACGAATGATCGTATTGTACTGGAGGAACTTTAATGTCGGCGAGAGGAGGAAACATGAGCAGGGAAGAGATGGTTCCCAGGGAAGTTGTCGCTGAGCTGGATAAGTTCATTGTTGGTCAAAACGATGCCAAGAAATGTGTAGCCGTAGCACTCAGAAACAGGTATCGGCGCAAAAGACTTCCTGAAGATTTCCGTGACGAAGTATATCCTAAAAACATTATTATGATAGGGCCCACAGGAGTAGGTAAGACGGAAATAGCCAGAAGACTTGCAAAATTAGTGAATGCCCCGTTTGTAAAAGTGGAAGCGACCA
This sequence comes from Clostridiales bacterium, assembly GCA_018335855.1. Lineage (GTDB taxonomy): Bacteria > Bacillota > Dethiobacteria > Dethiobacterales > Dethiobacteraceae > UBA7523. The sequence goes on along the minus strand of JAGXRM010000015.1, from coordinate 3,126 downwards.
AATTTACTGAAGTTGGCTATGTCGGCCGGGATGTGGAAACCATGGTCAGAGATCTGGTGGAGACGGCAATACGTATTATACAGGCAGAAAAAATGTCCGTCGTCGAAGAAAAAGCGCAGATCATGGCAGAGCATAGGCTTTTAGAATTATTAGCACCTTTACCGCAAAGGGAAAAAAGCGCTGCGAATCCGTTAAGTTTGCTTTTTTCAGGAACCATTTCCCAGGATGAACCGGACGACGAAGACGAGTATAACGAACGTCTGAGAGAACAGCAAAATACACGGGCACGCCTGCGGACCGAACTGGCTGCCGGTAAACTGGAAAATGAGATTGTTGAGATGGAAGTGGACGAGCGCGCGCCCGTTTTAGAGGTATTCTCAGGGTCGGGAATGGAAGATATGGGAATCAACCTTCAGGACCTGATGGGAAATATCTTTCCGAAGAAAAAGAAACAGCGCCGCCTTCCTGTAAGCCAGGCACGGAAGATTCTTCAACAGGAAGAAGCCCAAAAACTGATTGACATGGATGAGGTTATTTCTGAGGCGATTAACCGGGCGGAACAGTCCGGAATTATCTTCCTCGATGAAATAGATAAAATTGCTGGTAAAGATTATCACGGCGGGCCGGATATTTCCCGGGAAGGAGTGCAGAGAGATATCCTGCCTATTGTAGAAGGGTCCACCATTATGACAAAATACGGACCTGTCAAAACTGATTACATTCTCTTTATCGCTGCTGGTGCTTTTCATGTGGCGAAGCCATCAGACTTAATCCCCGAACTTCAAGGCCGTTTTCCAATCCGGGTGGAACTGCAAAGCCTTACAGAAGAAAATTTTAAACAAATTCTGACTGAACCGGCTAATGCGCTTATTAAGCAATATACGGCATTGCTTGAAACTGAGGGAATAGGTGTTGAATTCAGTGAGGATGCTATTGCGGAAATCGCGTCAATGGCATGTGCGCTCAATGAAGATATGGAAAATATCGGTGCCAGACGTTTGCATACTATACTGGAAAAGATACTGGAAGACCTTTCCTTTAGTGCTCCGGATCTTGGGGAGCAACACATTACTATCACTGCTCAATATGTACAGGATAAATTAAAAAAAATTGTAAAAAATAGAGATTTAAGCCGCTATATCTTATAATTACCAAAAAGAGAGGATGATTACCTTGGTTATGACACCATTGCTTGATAAAACACGGCGAATTAATAAAATTTTACAGAAAACTGCCGGTCAGCACGTTAACTTTAAAGATGTTGCCGATGTATTAAAAAATGTAATACACGCCAATGTTTATATAGCAGACCGGAGCGGTAAAATTCTCGGATTTTCTCTGGTGGACGAGTTTGAGTGCGAACTGATGATTAATGAGGTTCTAAAGGACGGCATTTTCCCCGACGACTACAATGAGATGCTCCTGGGATTTGATGAGTCCCGCGTCAATCTGCGCCAGAAATGTAATGACTGCGTATTTCTTGATGAAGTAGCCTGCCTGTTTACCAATAAAATTACGACAATTATACCGATTGTCGGTGGCGGGAAACGTCTTGGCACATTGCTTCTGGCCCGCTTTGCCGAAGAATTTGTAGCGGAAGATTTAATTCTGGGCGAATACGGATCCACCGTTGTCGGCATGGAAATTCTACGTTCCAAAGCTGAAAAAATTGAGGAAGAGGCCCGGAACAAGGCTATCGTCACACTGGCCATCGGTACTCTATCTTACTCGGAGATGGAAGCTGTAGAGCATATCTTTGAAGAATTAAACGGTGACGAGGGACTGCTTGTCGCCAGTAAAATCGCAGACCAACTGGGCATCACCCGTTCGGTCATCGTAAACGCACTGCGCAAGTTTGAAAGCGCCGGTGTTATTGAATCCCGCTCCCTGGGCATGAAAGGCACCTATATCAAAGTAAAAAACCCCTACCTCCTCGAGCAACTCGCCAAACGAAAAGGCATGCGGATGTAACAGGGGACAGCTTGCAACCCGGGGACGGTTCGAGCGACTGAGCATAGGTCGCGTGATGTAGCGAGGGAAAACCTCGCCAGGTAAAGACTAGCCATCAGCCTGTAGTCAGCCTTGGAGCTACTCTGGTGACAGATTCAGCAAGATAGTAAATTTAATGAAAATGGACGGTGCGTTTATATGCGCCGTCCTCTCTTTTTGCAACTCGAGAACCGTCCCCGGGTTGCAAAACTGGATGGTGTCATAAATGTGGGGGGAGTTTGTTATAATATAGTTATGCGGGGAAAATTGCTTTGTTGGGGGAAGGATTATAGCTGTGAGGAAGTTTCTGAAAAGGATACACGGGTTTTCATTTGGCGTCGGGTTTTTATACGCTTTTCTGCTGATGTTTTCAGTGTTGGCGATGTCAGCGGGGTATCTGACGGCCAAGGGCGTTACTGTTTATCTGGACAGCGGTGAGGTGGCGCGGATGGTGCGGGAGCAAATTGTTGCTCAGGCACAGCTGGATTTGCCAAAGTTGATTGCCGGTGCCAAATCGGAGATACCCAGGATTGTTGAGGAAGAAATGCAGGATCAGCTGACTTCTGACCGGATGGAGATCGCCGGTTTTGTGTTTCGCGTTCCGGATGAATTAATGGAGCAGCTAAAAGGTAATATTCAAACGAATGTGGAAAATGCCACGGGACAGATATTGGATGGAATTGATACACAGATTGTGGCGGAACAGTTTGGCGAGGATGTGTACCGGATGGTTCAGGAGACCATGCACAGTGAACTGGATGGACGCAGCTTCGAGATTATGGCCTTTGACCGCATCCCCGTCAATATCCATATACGAGTGTTGCAATAAGCCTTTGAGTCTTAAATTTCTTATAATTTTGGCTCAAATGCAAAAGTAACTTCTAGTTTGCAGGATTAAATTCCATACAATCTTTCTGGAGTACACAAAAACCGTTTGCCCAGTGCTATTTTATGGTATACTATAGGCATAAATTAGCCGGGTAATTGAAAAATGGGCGCACCAAACAGAGGGCGGCAAGAAGCGCAAATTTTTGCAGACCTAAATTCCACCCCCTGTAAGGGCCTTTGGGAGCGGACGATGTTGCTCAGGCAAACCTATGGTGGACTAGAAATCTTTGTTCGAGCTATCTTTCATAT
>JAGXRM010000014.1 GCA_018335855.1 Clostridiales bacterium | reverse complement strand
TGTTTAAATCCTCTGCAATTCGCCGAAAGGAAAAACCGTTATTGAGGCTGGTTTGAATATAGCTTCTGTCATCCAGAGTTAAATGCTTTTGCTTTGTCATGGCCAGGTGCTCCTTTCATCCACCGGCTGCCTGAGAACATCGCCCTACAGACATTATACCGGATACAATGAAAGCCGTTTATGCATAATTAAATTCTACATGTTGATTTGTAAGATTAAATTCAACGGTTTGCTCATCGTAGGGTTGAATTTACTTTTGCAATTGAGGACCCTCCTTAAAACTGTTGAAAACTGATGAGATTTCTTGCTTGAAGACTTAGTTAATGCTATACTGTATATCGTGAACATATTGTTCATATGTTCATTACGTTATATCCCGAACATGAGTAACTTTTGTATAACTGAAACAGAACCGTATGGCCATAATTTGCTGGGTATTTTTAAAACCCTCCCAGTTCTGATTGCTGCAATGTCTGACAACGGCCATGGGATCATCCTAATCAAAGGAAAAGATGGGCTGGGACACCATCACTGGCGCTTAGACAGTGAGGTAGCTCACAGGGAAAAACTAAGATTGGAACAAAAATTGGCAAATAGGCGCGTCTCAGTAATTACGGAAGCTGTACTTGATAATGTTGCCTGGAAGGATATCTTTCCCATGCAACTACAAGCGGTACGGGCAAGTGAAATAGAATGGATGAAGCACTGCCGTCTCCATCATCGGTGATAATCAGTCTTTTGCTCTACTCTGATCACTGCTTATGTAATGTAAAAAATATCTTGACAAGGCTTGACAATAGTTTTAATATTAAGAAAATACTTATAATTATTATGGTAATATGGTAGGTTTTTTGTTTGGTAGTGAACAGTAGCATTGTAGTATGGTAGGGAAGCGTATATTAAAACGCCCTACGGCGTTTTTTTGTTTACCCCTGCCTGCCAACAGGAAAAATGGGGGTGGTTTTTTTTGACTATTTTTTTTAGTGAAAAATGATGTTTATTGTCTATTTTCTATGAAAATTCAATTAAAGATACGGGGGTAAAATTTTATGAACAAAAAGGTTCTTTTATTTTTGTTAGTTGTTATTCTTTCAGCACTTCTTGCACTTTCCGGATGTGGAAAGTCTGCTGCACCACCAACCAATGGAGCTAATGGGGATGAGACCCCTCAACAATTTAATCTGCAATTTGCAACCTTCTGGCCAGCGGTGGATTTTCAAGTTTCCGAAGGCCATAAGGCTTGGGCCCAGGAAATCTCTGATCGCGTGGCCGCAGAGACACCTCATACCGTTGATTTTACCTGGCATCCTGGTGGTGCTCTCCTTGGCCCAACAGAAATATACGAGGGTGTTGCTGCAGGGGCAGCTGATTTAGGCTCTACCTGTCCTCTGTATACTATGGGGATGTTCCCTTTGACAATGGGCCTTGAGTTACCTGGATATAATAACGATAATGCCCTGGTAGCTTCTTTGACTATGCACGAAGCCTGGAAGCTCTCACCGGAATTACAGAAAGAATATGAAGATGTAAAAGTAATGTTCTTCTGGGCTACAGGTCCTGGGGATTTCATTACAAATAAACCTATTAGAAGGTTGGAGGACGTTGCCGGTCAACAAATTAGAGCCGCTGGTGGTTCAACTCTAGCCATCCAAGCTCTGGGCGGTACACCTGTGCCTATGCCTATGTCTGAGTCTTATGTTGCTCTCGACTCAGGAATTGTAGACGGCATCCTTGGACCTGATGACATCTTACAAGGCTTTAAATTGGCCGAAGTGACTAAGTTTATCACAAAAACTCCCTTTGTAGGATACAACGTAGTTTTTGTTAAAGTTATGAATTTGGATACATGGAACTCTCTCCCACTATCAGTGCAACAGATTATTGATGAGGTTAACGAAGAGTTTGTCTTTGAGTACGGCAAGCTCAGGACTGACTATACGATTAAAGGTCAGCAGTTTGCTGTGGAAGAGTTTGGGCATGAGGTAATTGAACTAAGTGCAGAGGAAAAAGACCGGTGGATGGAAAAAATAATTCATATTCCGCAAAAATGGGTAACTGATAAAGAAGCCGAGAATTTGCCGGGACAGAAGTTATATGAACTTTATCTTGAGCTTGACGCTCAGTTCTCCGACATGTATGGTGATTATGAGAAGTAGTACAGGAACTGATTTAGCTATGTGAGAAATAAATAGATATATTTTAGAGGGCTTATGCTATCATAGGAGATAAACCTAAGATAGCGTTTGCCCTCTTTAATACAAACAAAGTCGTTTTCGTAGGACTGGAGGAAAAGAGATTTGATGGATTTCATTAATAAATTTGTTCATTTCATAACTTTAGGAGCTGCTAAGGTAGCTCAGATTGCACTGTCATTTACTATGCTAATTATTGTAGCTAACGTCATATCTCGCAGATTGTTCAGGAGCCCTATACCGGGTACTGTTGAACTTGTAGAAATGTCAGGTGCTATCTTACTAGCCATGGCTGTAGCCTATACTGCTAAGTTAAAGGGGCATATAATGGTGGGCGTGCTGGTGGAGCGTTTTCCACCCAGGATTCAGGGGCTTGTGGACATGGTTGTCAGTTCAATTGCGCTGTATTTTACTTATGTGTTGGCACGAGAGACTTTTGTTTTTGCCGCCAGGATGATGGCCAGAGGGTATAGTACCGGATATTTACGGCTTCCTATCGCACCTTCCATATATTTAGTTGGTTTTGGTTTTGCAATGCTGGCTCTGGTACTTTTCAGAGACATCGTCAATGCAGTAATGTTAGTTGTTAAGGGAAGTGAAAGTATATGACACCAATCCATATTGGCCTTATTTCTATTGTGGTAATTTTTGTTCTCCTCTTTGCCCGTATGCCTGTGGCATACGTGATGCTGGTAGTGGGTATGACGGGATACGCCTATATCACTAATCCAACTGCCATGCTTTCCATTTCGGTTCAAACAATGTATAACACCTTTGCTTCTTATTCGCTTATCGTTGTTCCTCTCTTTGTCTGGATGGGTTATATAGCTTTTCATTCCGGCTTAAGCTCCAGGATTTATGAAGCGGCCTACAAGGTAGTAGGAAGTGTCAATGGCGGGTTAGCTATAGCTACTATTGGTGCTTGCGCAGCTTTTGGAGCTATCTGTGGTTCCACCACGGCTACAGCAGCTACCATGGGTGCCGTGTCACTGCCAGAAATGCGTAAGTATAAATATGATGACTCTTTTGCTACAGCTACGGTGGCCTCAGCAGCTATTCTAGGAGTAATGATTCCTCCCAGCGTTATTTTTATTCTTTATGGTATAGCTACCGGGCAATCCATAGCAAAGCTTTTTTTAGCAGGTATTTTGCCGGGCGTGCTTTTAATGGTGCTGTTTATGCTGGTTGCTTATTTTCAGGCATCCCGAAATATTACGTTAGGACCTCCGGGATTAAAGGTTCCCTGGGAGGAGAAGTTAAAAGCGGTCTTAAAAGGTGGGGTTGAAGTAATCTTAATATTTATAGCTGTTATAGGGGGACTATTTGCCGGCTGGTTTACTCCCACCGAAGCAGGGGCTGTAGGCGCTTTCGCCACTTTGCTGGTTGCCGTTTTTCGGCGAAGCCTTTCCTGGAAAGGCTTTATTGCTTCGTTGAATGACTCTGTACGTATTTCGGCAATGATTATGTTTTTAGTAGCAGCAGCATCCGTTTATGGTCGATTTTTGGCCATAACAGGCCTCCCCAGTGGATTAGCTAATTGGGCTGCGGGATTGCCGTTGCATCCTGTGATAATTCTTGCATTTATTTTACTAATTTATTTAATTCTTGGCTGTTTTATTGATGCCCTGGCGCTCATACTGCTAACGGTTCCCATTTTTTATCCACTGGCGGTTGAACTAGGCTTTGACCCCATTTGGTTTGGAGTAATTATTGTGCTGGCATTAGGTATGGGTGTTATTACTCCACCGGTAGGCGCTAATGTTTATGTTGTTGCTGGCGTGGATGGCAGAACTCCTGTAATGACCATCTTTCGAGGTGTATGGCCATATTTATTAGCTATTTTTGCCTGTATTACTATTTTGACGATATTTCCCCAAATTGTTTTATTTATCCCCAATATCGTGAATTAGGCAGGGGAAAACCCTGAAATAATAAAGACCCCGCATCCCTTATATTTTGGGCTTTCGGGGTCTTCTCATTTTTTGTGAACCTGGAATTTGAGTTCTATTTTATCGGATAGTATGATTTTTTTGGTGTAACAACACACCCGTATTTTTTCCAGAACTCTTCTGACCCGACTACATCCCCTTCTATTTACCTATATCATAGTCTTTGCACAGTTGAATCAACCACTTAAAGCAATGGGATCCCATTCCTTTGTTTAATTCTTTGGGAAGTCGTAACGATTTTAAAATCACCTTATGCTCATTAAACAGGACGGAAATATAAGATATGCAATTGGTTATTAGTTATGTTCTTGGTGTTCTACCTGTATCCTGCCTGATAGGGATAAACCGAAGATAACATTCAAATATTTAGCACCTAATGGAAACTTCTTTTTTCCTACGGGAGTTTTACAATATTTGCAATATATGATATGATAATGAATAATATTGTTTTTTCATCTACCTAACTCCGATATTAGTCTGAAATTCGGGATTTTAGAGCGGGAAACTCAATTAATTATGGGTTGCCTGCTCTATATTTATTTTTGTATAGCACAAAGAGAATGTAATGAAAGGACAAAATCAGAAATAGTGGCTTACCACTTAAAAGGAGAAACAAATTGAAATTTGAAAACCTGAACCTTATCGCGCCTATACTGAAGGCGGTGGACAGTGAGGGATATACCATGCCCACTCCCATACAGGAAAAGGCGATCCCTGTAATACTTGAAGGAAAGGATCTGGTCGGATGTGCACAAACAGGCACGGGAAAGACGGCAGCATTTGCCATTCCATTACTGCAGATTCTTTATCAAGTACAGAGAGATGACCGAACGGGTAATGTTAAAGAATCACGAACAATTAGAGCATTAATATTAACTCCAACACGGGAACTGGCAATTCAGATTGGCGATAGTTTCGCTGCTTATGGAAGATATACCGGAATTAAGCATACCGTCATATATGGCGGGGTATCCCAAGGTCCCCAAACTAACGCATTAAAGGCAGGAGTAGATATTCTTGTGTCTACTCCCGGTCGGCTGCTTGACCTGATAAACCAGAAATATATCAGTCTAAACCATATAAATATACTTGTTCTTGACGAGGCAGATCGTATGCTTGATATGGGATTTGCACATGATATGAAAAAAATCTTAAAACAACTACCTGCAACAAGACAAACACTGTTGTTCTCGGCCACCATGCCGCCGGAAATTACAAAGCTTGTAAATACCATTTTAACAAAACCGGTTAAGGTTGAAGTGACTCCTGTTTCTTCCACTGTTGACACCATTGAGCAAGCAGTCTATTTCGTTGATCGGAAAGACAAGAAATCCTTGCTTATACAGTTGTTGAGGAATAGTTCCATTGATTCAGCTCTGGTATTTACACGGACAAAGCATGGCGCTGATAAGGTTGTTAAAGATTTGGCAAAAGCAAAGATAATAGCCCAGGCTATCCACGGTAATAAGTCACAGGGGGCCCGCCAGCTCGCTCTAAACAATTTCAAGTTAAAACGTACAAGGGTGCTTGTAGCAACAGATATTGCAGCCAGAGGAATTGATGTGCATGAGCTGTCCCATGTTATAAACTTCGACCTGCCCAATATACCTGAAACATATGTCCATCGGATAGGTAGGACCGGCAGAGCAGGATTGGGGGGCACGGCAGTGTCTTTTTGTGACAGCGATGAAAAGGAGTATCTAAGGGATATCCAGAAACTTATATGCAAGAAAATCCCGGTCATCGAGGATCAGCCTTTTGTATTAAGTGTTGCCGGCGAATGACGTACTTTGCGTGTAGTAAGATTAAGTATGTAAGGGATTGGGGGTGTTAACATGGGAGATAAAAGCCCTAAGAAGCGGGAAGTAAAAAAGAAGAAGTCTGAGAAGAAAGTAATTGTACCAGCCTCTTCGCAGCCTTCAGCAAACAAACCTAAATAGATTTAACTAAAGAATTTACAAGTTATCTAATAATACACCCCTCAACCCTTACTAATAAAAGGATTGAGGGGTTAATTTCTAAGTAATTCATTTTCCCATTCTCCCTTGTTGTTATATAATTTTCTGTTACTTGGTATAAAATCTTCACGGACTGGCGAAAACATTTCTATTGCAATTGAATCTTTAATGATTTCTGCACCATGCTCAACATTGCTTAAAATAATCCAACTATCCCCCGGCAGTATATGATGCCTTCGGCCGTCTATGATTAAGACAATATGGCCTGAAACCAGGTAGCCGGTTTGCTCGTGAGGATGTTTGTGCATAGGTAAGTGGTTACCGCTTGTGAGTCTGAATTCAGTCAGCAAAGTCTTTTCCCCGTATACGAGTGTCTTACGTTCAACGCCCTCTACCACCTGGATATATCCATCTGCTGAAGTTTTAGTTGTAAAACTTTTATCCATTTCCCCACCTCTGTAATTAGGATATATTTACAACAACTATAGCCCTTTTCTCCCCGTCTATCTCTGCAACCATGATATTTGTGGAATCCGGCTTGTTCCAATCGCCATAAACGCGTTTATAATTCCTTGTCCTTGGTCAGAGAATCGGCAAACTCCAAAAGAGTTTTTGCCATAGCCGTAAGCTCTTGAGCGGCTGCAGCTACTTGCTGTAGAGCAGTAGCCTGGTTCGTGGATGTTTGCGATACATGCTGGATGTGCTCACTCAGTTCCTTTTGGGTCGAATCGAGAGTGGTCAGAATTTCTTCGATTTCCTTGAGGGAGTCGGCGCTGTTAGTGGACAGTTTACGAATTTCTACCGCAACGACTCCAAAACCTCTTCCATGTTCTCCCGCACGGGCGGCCTCAATTGCAGCGTTTAGCCCGAGCAGATTTGTCTGGGATGTGATATTTTTTATGGTTTCCACTACGGCGGTTGTTTTGCCGACTCTTTTATTCATCTCAGAACCCAGATTATTTAAATGGTCTCCGGATAATGCAATCTCCTGAGATTGGGTAGCAAGTTCCTCGGTAGTCGTACTGATTTCGGTGGCAGCGTTTGTCAAGTTGTCGGCCATTATGCGCAGGTTGTCCTGTCGGGATGTGTTTTCGTTGACAGAGATTGAACCGATAATTTTGCCTGCATCATCCCGTATCGGAAGCCCGATTCCTATGTATGGAAATCCGTAAACTTCCTTACCCACCTGACGAAGAACCCGTCTACCTGAATGCAAAGCTGTTCCGGCAACTGAACTTTGCTTAATCGGATCGCCGGCATTGATTTTATGATCAATGTTTTTACCGGGATAATACGCTACAGCCTTTTCTAAATCACATATTAGTACCGCACAGTCAGCAATCGTCATGGCATTTAAATGTGGTGCCACATCAAGAAACGAATCAAGCAAGGTCTTCTCTTTCATGTAATGCTCCTCTCTTTTTCAATCTGACCTAAGCAGCCGTATCCTCATGGTTGATGCCCACCTAATTCTTACATACAGTGTCGTCCATATATTTTTGTCACACTATTCTGAATTTAGATAACGGTCAATCTCTCTATACCTGAATATCCATCCGATACCACCTCAATCTACTAATCAATATATAGTTGTTATTATTCTTCAACTATACTATTTATCCTCTATGTAAATGTAGTTCGGAAAACTGCAGCAATAAGTCAGATACACAAGTGCACTCCGATCTATATTATGGCAAAGTTAATTATGGTGGTTACATGGCAAATACTTAAATCGATGAATATACTGAACCATGGATATTAGATATGTTATAGGACCACTGTTTAAAATTGACAACCATATAAATCTTGCGGAACACACCTCTTTAATTTTATATAATGACGGCTATGAAGATATCTATCTATTACTTCATAACACAGATGAGGTAACGGGGAAAACGTATCTGGTATTATTGTCAGAAGGCACAAGAGATGCAGATATTCCTTTCTCTGGCGGTTATATTTGCCATATGAAGCATTTCCATCATCCCTGGTCACATCGGGGCTATTTGTCAAAAACAAGCTCTGCAGACTCGACTTCCAGACTGTTTGCCATAGCAACTAATAACTGGCATGCTGGGAACAAAGGCAAATCAATCTACCACTTGGGTCGGGCACTGCATTTAATTCAAGATATATTTATACCTCAACACTCCGGAATTACTGCTATGAAGGGGCACGGACAACTGGAGGAGTGGCTCATGAAGAACTGGGAACGGTATCAAGTTGTAAACGGAGGCTATTATAACTGGGAAGAAACCTTCTGTGACCAGCAGGATTGCCACTTTGTCACTTCAGATAAACCGTATGATTGGATTGACTATGGAAGCCATATCTCTATCGACTGGTACAACAGCTATTTTGCTGACGGGCGTTATAATGAAGACACATTTACCGAAGTTGCATCACAAATAATCCCTAATGTTCTCAGGATGTCAGCCGGCTTTATTTACAGGTTCTTCAGAGATGTAGAAATATGAAACTGCATATGTAACAGGGTTACAAGAAAGGCGTGCTCTTTTCAGTTCCATTAAACCACGCTTTTCAGTACTCTATTCATTAGGCACTTAACAAATGTAAAGTGATATGATTTCCTGCCCATAAAAAAGCGGAAAACCTATTCTTAGGATTTTCCGCTTTTGCACTCCCATGTTCTTAAATACTAAGCCCACCATCTACCGACAGAACCGCCCCGTTAATAAAGTCACTATCAGGGGAGGATAGAAATAAGTACGCTTTCGCTATGTCTTCAGGCTTCCCCAGTCTTTTTAGAGGTGTTTTCCCTTCCATAATGTCCAGTACCTTCTGAGGGACTTTGCTCGTCATTTCCGTTACGATGAAACCTGGCGCTACAGCGTTTACTCTGATACCTTTAGGTCCCAATTCTTTCGCTAAGGATTTTGTCATGCCGATGACGCCGGCTTTGGAGGCTGCGTAGTTGGTTTGGCCGGTATTGCCGTAGAGGCCGACTACGGAGGAAGCGTTTAGGATTCTGCCCCCACCCTGCTCGACCATAGTTGGGATAACGGCCTGGGTACAGTTAAAAACGCCTTTGAGGTTAACATTAATGACCCGGTCCCACTGCTCCTCCGTCATTTTTGTCAGGAAGGCGTCTGCGGTGATGCCGGCATTGTTGATTAAGATATCGATCCGGTTGAATGTCTTAAGTACGGTTTCTACCATTGCAGTTACCTGTTGGCGGTCAGTTACATCAATTTTGACAAAGAGGGCGTCTCCTCCTGTTTCAATTAATTCTTTAACGGTCTGCCTGCCTGCTTCTTCATCAAAGTCGGCAATAACGATTTTGGCACCTTCTTTGACAAATGCTATGGCAGTTTGTTTTCCTATTCCCAGCGCTCCTCCGGTGATGACAGCTATTTTACCAAGTAATTTCAATGGTTAGTCCTCCTTGTGTATCTTATTTAATACAAAGGACATGTTGTCGGCAAAGTGTTGGAGAGTGCGGCGTTTCGGGGTAACTCTTGTTTAAAATAAATTTGTTTTGGTATTTTGTAGCGGGCGAGGCCGTTGCGGCAGTAGGTAATAAGCTCCTCTGCTTTAAGTTCTCTTGTGGGTACTATGACAGCGATAGGGATTTCTCCCCACTGGTCATCAGGGATGCCGATGACAGCCGCTTCTTTGATATCGGGGTGGCTGATGAGGTAATCTTCCACTTCGGCCGGGTAGATGTTTTCGCCTCCGGAGATGATAAGGTCTTTTTTGCGGCCGGCAATATAATAGTAGCCGTCTTCATCCGTTCTGGCCAGGTCTCCTGTTTTAAACCAGGGACCATGGAAGGCCTCTTGCGTGGCTACATCGAGTTGCCAGTAGCCTTGCATGACATTGCCACCTTTGACCCAGATTTCTCCGATTTCCCCGGGAGATACTTGTTCTCCGCTATCGTTAAAGAGGAGCGCGCTGCAGTGTAGAAGTTGCTTTCCAACGGAACCTGCTTTGGTAAAGACGGCTTTTTCGTCCATGGCCAGGATGCCAGGGGAAGTTTCGGTTGAGCCGTAGCCCTGCAATAGATGAAGGCCGTGTTCTTTGTAGCGTTCGATTAATGATGTCGGTAAGGGTGCGCCTCCGCTCATCATGTTTTTGATGGATGCGAGTTTAGCAGGAGCGAAGGTCTATCTTTTTGGCGCTATTCCGTAAAAAACAAAATCCATCATTGCATCGACTTCTTTTTTCGGGGGGAGCTTGTTTTCCCATAAAACCCAGCGCATACCTAAAAACTCAGCCATACCCATCAGGCAGTAAGCCACTGTTTCCGGTTCAATGGTACGAATCTGCCCCTCATTCATAGCAACCTTCAACCCTTTAATATATCCTTCAGCAATTTTCCGGTAATGTTCGATAAAGAGTTCTAAATCAACAGACTCAGCTTCCCGGATGATTCTGTATAGGTTTTTATTCTGACAAACATAATCAAAAAAAGCTTTAAAACCTTCTCTTTCCACATCCAACCGATTATCCAGGTTGGCTACTTTTTGTTGTATTTCATGACGGATTTCCCAGGTGAGTTGTTGAACCAGTTCCCGGTAGTTTAATTTTTTGCGCTCCTTTGGCAAACCATAAAAGCGGTATTGCTGTAACAATTCCTGAGCCAAAAAGAATAAACGTTGTTTGAATTGGCACTCTCCCCACAGAGCCAGTCCCCTGTGTTTGTTGCGTTATGATATAGAGTAAAGCAATGGGCATTACGATAATTGTCTCCAGGGCCAGTCCTGTAATTGAGTCTACCTTGATGAGTTTTTTTGACAATCCATATAGTGCGAAAGTACTTGCAAGGATTAAAGCGACCCATGGAACTCGTCCATATTGAACAGTCAATATTATTACTCCAACAGAGGCTAATAAAATGGCGAGACACTGCCAGCGTGTTAGCTTTTCTTTTAACACCACAACGCCCAACAGGACAACGACCAACGGGTTTATATAGTAGCCCATGCTGGCTTCAATAACATGGTTGGAATTAACCGCCCAGATATAAGTAAACCAGTTTACACTAATGAGAAATCCACATAAAAAGAGAAAAAACAAGTTTGTCTTGTTTTTCACGACTGTGATTAACGTTTGCCATCCTCCGGACGCGACAAGGAGTACTCCAACAAATACAAAAGACCAGATGATGCGATGAGCTAAAATCTCTAATGCCGGAACTACGTTTAATAGTTTCCAGTACAACGGCAATATTCCCCAGGCCGTATAAGCTAAAACGCCATACAAAACCCCTGTTGGATCAGTTTCAACGAATTTTTCATTTTCCATAAGCTACTCCTGCCAGAATTAATTTTAATCAACATTATACTCTACTTGTGTAAATAAAGTAAGCTTAAATAGTTCATCTCCCACAATTCCTCTGCCACCCTTACATTTAATAATATTTGGCAAACTATGAAGTGCAATGTTATAGTTAGGTAGGTATTACCTTACTGGAACCTTAGTTATAATCCTTTGAAAAACAATGTAAATCATCGCTGCACAGGAGGTCAAGATGAAATTAACGTATAATGATATCAAAGGTCGTGGATGTCTTGCATGATAATAAAACGCTACTAGGTCTTAATATTGCCGTATTCCTCATGATGCTCGGTGTCGGTATGATTGTTGCCGTCCTTCCGCAACGAATCTTAGATTTTACATCTGACAGCTCACAAGTGGGCTACCTGGCATCGGCCTTTGCACTTTCGTATATAGCTCTGCAAGTCCCAATCGGAAACCTAGCAGATAAGTATGGCTTTAAGCTCTTTATAACCGTTGGCTATTTGACTTGTTTTCTAACAGGGATCTTGTATTACTTTTCCAATAGTGCAAATATGATTTTTCTTGGAAGATTATTTCAGGGTTTGGGCGAAGCCCCTGTATGGGCTCTCGCCCCTGCTCTACTATCAATCAATTACCCCGTATCAAAAGCGAAAGTCATGGGAATCTACAATGCGTCTATTCATATAGGACTTACTTTCGGCCCGATTCTGGGCGTAGTCTTATCAACAGTACTTAAAGGCAATCAATTCTTTTTGCTATATGCTGCAGTCTGCCTACTCGGCACTCTGATAATACACTTGTCCGTTACGAATCCTAAAGCTAAAGCCGGTGAAACCAAGCAGACCCTAACCCTGAAAAGTATATTCTTTCTTGCCAAGGATAAAGAAACAGCCTTTGTTCTCCTCGGCATTGCTCTTTATGGCGCAGGATACGGAACGTTTTTAACCAACGTACCCGCGTTCTTGCTAGGGGTCAAAAACTACAGCCAAGCCCTTATTGGTATTTTCTTTTCCTTATTTTACGTAGCTATCAGTGTTTCACAGGTATTGACAGGACCATTATCCGATAAATATGGTAGAAAACTGTTCATGCTAATTGGCCTTTATATCAGCGGTACCGGCTTATTACTGTTTTCCCACTTTAATCAAGCATGGGCGCTTATTATCCTCACGTTAGGAAGTCTGGGGCTTGGCATCTTCTGTCTCTCATCCATGGCTTTTCTCAACGATATTGTACCAGATTCACTAAAAGGCACAATATCTGGTGCATACTATCTTTGTTGGGGTATTGGCTTCTTCTTTGGTCCAATTATCATCGGACAATTGGGCAAACTCTCTGGAAATAACATCGGTTTTTATGCTTTTTCTGCTCTTTTAATTCTGGAAGCTATTATCATGATGAATAATTCACCGAATACGCCTCGTGCAAATACAAGTACCCACGGGACATGATTCCCGTGAGTACCTCTAAACGTGAACTGACAGCGTTCATCTCTGATCCAGATGCTAATCTTTGTGGTCTGGTTCGTTAATCTCTGTAATAGATAAATACTCTTAAAGGATGGCAATCGCCATCTTTATTTTATACTGGTAGGAAATTATATCGATTGCAGTTAGCAATCGTCTAATGGAACCAGCACAAAAGGGGGCATAACAATGAACCTCAATATAAAAAACATTGTCTTAATCCTGATTGCTGTGATGTTAGCGTCATTTCTGATGGCCGGCCTGCTTGGGGCTACCACATCTCCCTTCTGGGGATGGACAAATCCGGCAGTGGAGCCAATCGATGAAACTCGTGAATTTTCCGCTGATACTATCAAAGAAATTGACATCGAAACGATAAGCTCAGATATAAATTTCCGCTTAGATACCGTCTCCGGCAAAGTGGACAGCGAGTTCCCACTCATGGTAACATCAAACTCCGGCCGTAACTTTGTAGGCGCCGTGGGTGACAGTGACAATCGGATGCAGGTAAAGTCAGTCTCCGGTAACGTTAATATCTTTCAGCAGTAAGAAACATACTGCTTTCCCCATAAAAATGCTACCCGGTCGGGTAGCATTTTTTTTATAGGTTAACTTAGGCTAATCCGGGATTCTGCTCTTCCTGCGTTGTCTCTGTCTGAACCATTGATACATCTAATGGTTATTTCCTGAACTATTTATGTCAATTGCCACGATTTCCGGTGGGTTAAATATGCGCGGAAGTCTTGGATTATAGGAAACGCCGCGACTGACAATGTGAATAATCTCTGGGTGTTGGTAGAGGCCACCGGCATATTTAGGAAACCAACCCTGGTTTGGCGCCAAAAGCCCATTGAGTAAAAATGGTATAATAACCTGTCCTCCGTGGGAATGACCCGATAAAACCACATCAAAAGGCAGTTCCCTGTATAAATCGATCAATTCAGGTCTGTGCGATAACAGTATTGTAAATGCAGATTGATGTTTTAGGTCAGAAAAACTATTCATCATTTCTCCCGGCCAATCCATGTCGGGCTTCTCATATGGCACGATATCAGGGTCATCAACGCCACCAATAATAAATTTCTGATCATTAATAATAACCTGTTCATAAGTGTTTTCCAAAACGATGACCCCGTGGTTTCGAAATACTTGCTTTATTTCTTCTGTTCTTCGCGACCAGATTTCATGGTTTCCTGTAACATAGTAAACAGGTGCAATTGTTCTAATCCCGTCTAAAAATAATTCTGCTCCCTCAATAGGCTCTATGTCGTCCGCTATGTCACCAGCCAAAGCAATGATATCAGGATTTTGCTTTTTGATTAGGGCTACTATTTTCGACTCAACCTCTCCTCCTCCTCTCTCATCTTAGCTTGATGAGCAGCCGCCGCAGCAGCTGCGGCTGCACCGCCAGCTCCAGCACTCATGCGTAAACCTCCCTAACCACCATATTCCATCCGTCAAACTTTTTAACCAGACATTATTCTTGTAAAAGAATGCATTCTCATTAAAATATACTATTTATAATTTCTGGACTACAAGCGAGGCTTCCTTTATTGCTAAGGAATTTTAACTTGTTAAGCCTAAAAACGTTTGTATTAAGACGGGTAAATTAGCTGTATTCCTTCTATTGCTTCAAAGGCACGGTCGGTAGTAATAATATGAACTATACTATGGTTATGCATTACCGCCAGGTGAATTAAGTCTCTGGGGGAAAGCTTAACATTCAAGGGATTATTTGCTAACATTCTTGCCATGATCATGTCTTCATGCCGTACGGGTAACACCGACCCATGCATAATTTGTGAAAATGAATCAAATATTTGTAAACCAAACTCACGCTTATTAATATTAAAGTAACGGTAAAGAATTTCCTGGAATACTTCTGAATCAGTGTACGCTTCAAGAGCTCCGTTGGCAACGGATGTCATAATCTCCAAACAACTTGCCTTGAGTGGGTGATCTTTCCCAGCGGCATACATCGGGATATTGGTATCTATAAATACTTTCATTATTTACGGTACCCCGATTCTATTTCTTTTTTCATCTGCTCCCAGTTTGTAATCGGTGCATTAATATTGGCCATTTGTTTAACTGCTTTTAATTTATCATCTGTTGATACATTGTAACGTTTATCTATAGCCTCTCGTACCAGGTCTCCGACGGAAGTGTTTTTTGCTGTAGCTTCATCCTTTAATTTTTTTAATTGCTCAGGATATAAGCGTATTTCCAGTCTCGCATCTAATTTTTTATCCCGCATCATCGCACTCCTTACGTATATTTATTACGTATATTTTACCGTATTACTACCAGCAATGCAACCATTTACACTGGCATCAGTCAATCTATGCACCCCCACTATTCGTATGTAATTGTTTATGATAAGATCGGCAATGCCCGCAGGACTATCCTGCGGGCATTGTTTTAGGAGGGTAGCAAAGATTTAGCTTTGCAGGCCGGGCAAACCCTTTAATTTGCCTTTCCCTCTTCATGGCATCTTCCTTTTTTTCGTGCTGTTCCCAATAAACGATTTCCACCGGAAGCCTTCCCCGTGTATATTTTGAAGCCTTGCCGATATTATGCATTTGCAGACGCTTCTCAAGGCAGGTTGTCCAACCGGTATACAGCGTACCATCTGAACATCTTAAAATATAAACATACGAGATTATAATACCATCTCCCTCAAATCTGGTCTGCCAGCTACTTGACCAGCTTCAGTATTTCTTTAAACTCCGGCCCCTCAGCTATTCGGGCCAATTCAAATAATGCGGTCTCCGTGCTGGTCAGCTGTGCACCGCCGACTTTCATCTTTTCAAGACCGATATATTTATTGTCGTAAGTTCTGGAAGAGACGGCATCTGCAATCACATGGACATCATACCCGGCGCTAAGCAATCCCATCACTGTTTGGTAGACGCAGATGTGAGTTTCCATACCCACAACCAGAACCTGACGCCGTTTTTGAGAAGCTAAAACATTGACTTGGGTTTATATGAATGTAGCTGTTTTCTGGGTCTTATTAGACACTTTTTGCCAAACCCGATTAAATCAGTTCTGCCGGCTTTAACGAGGGCTTCATAAACCAAATTGTAGTTTTGTGGTTTACGATACTGAATCAAAGCTCTTTGCATAGCTTTTTCATGAGCAGATTTTGGTACATATACTTTCTCCATGGTTCTTGGGTCTAACTCTGTATAATACATGCAGGTAGACAGAGTGCCTGGAGTTGGATAAAAATCCTGGACCTGCTCAGGCATATACTTTAAATCTCGTAAATACTCCGCAAGCTCGACGGCGTCCTTTAGGGTGGAGCCCGGGTGACTTGACATTAGATATGGAACGAGAAATTGCTTTAAACCTAAATCTTCGTTTATTTTGTGATATTTGCTGACAAACCTTTCATAGACTTCTTTTTGCGGTTTGCCCATTTTTTTCAGTACCTCAGAAGATATATGCTCCGGAGCTACCTTTAGCTGACCACTGATGTGATGCTCACATAATTCCTTGAAAAACTCATCATTCTTATCATGAATAAGATAATCATACCGTAGTCCTGATCGTACAAATACCTTTTTAACATTGGGAAGCTCTCTTAACTTCCTCAAGAGTAATAAGTAGTCCTGATGGTCTATTTTAAGCTGTTTACACGGATTAGGAAATAAACACTGCTTATCTATGCAGACGCCATGCTTTTCCTGCTTTTCACAAGCGCTGTGGCGAAAATTTGCAGTAGGTCCTCCCACATCATGGATATACCCCTTAAAATCTGGTTCCCAGACAAATTTTTCTGCTTCGGAAATAATCGACCGATGGCTTCTTGACTGTACCACTCTCCCCTGATGGAAGGTAAGGGCACAGAAGCTACAGTTTCCAAAACAGCCTCTGTTACTTATCAGGCTGTATTTCACTTCCTTGATAGCTGGAATTCCGCCTTTTTGCTCATAGACAGGATGATAGTCCCTCATGTATTGAAGCGAATAAATATTATCTAATTCAGATTGAAGCATGGGCTCCTGGGGAGGGTTTTGCACGACATAATAGTTTTTGTACGGCTCCACCAAAGGCTTCCCTACGATGGCATCCATGTTGTTGTATTGTAACATAAAGCTCTCTGCAAACTTTTTCTTGGATTCCAGTATTTCATCGTAGTGGGGTAATATCATAGGTTTGTAGGGCCTTTCTTGATCTTTGGTTTTATAAACGGTTCCCTTAATAAACGTAATTTCTTCTACGGATATGCCGCTTTGTAATGCCTCTGCTATTTCAATGATCTGACGTTCTCCCATGCCATAAACAATTAAATCAGCTTTAGCATCTAAGAGCATTGATCTTCTTATCTTGTTAGACCAGTAGTCATAATGGGCAAATCTTCGTAAGCTTGCCTCTATTCCTCCTAAAATTATCGGGACATCACTGTAAGCCTCTTTAATCCTGTGAGAGTATACAATAGATGCTCTGTCAGGCCGATAGCCTCCTTTTCCTCCGGGAGAATACAGATCATCATTTCTTTTCTTTTTGGCTGCTGTATAATGATTTACCATAGAGTCAATGTTACCCGCAGTAACCAAAAAACCGAGTTTTGGCTTGCCAAGAGCTTTAAAGTCCACCGTGGTCTGCCATGATGGCTGGGCGATGATACCCACCTTATAACCCCTGTTTTCCAGAACCCTTCCAATGACAGCTGCACCAAAGGACGGGTGATCGATATATGCATCCCCGGAAACAAGAACGAAATCCAGTTGATCCCATCCTCTTTCCTTCATATCATTTTTATTAATGGGAAGAAACTTTGTCATATATATCATCCTTTAAATAATCTTTATCGGTTTTGTAGTTCTACTTAATAGTATATACGACTTTAACAGCAGACTCTATCAAAAAAACCGCCAATTAGGGCGGTTTTATTTGCGCCGGGTTAATGAGTAATTCAATTCGCTGTTCTTCAGGCTGTGAGCTGCTCAGTCTACAATCAACGGAATTGAGGTTTCTGGCATCATCGCGTTGTCACCTGTTTGTACCAGTGATCCGGCAATCTGAAACTCGTGACCATATTCTGCAGGACGTCTGGTATATTGGGGTGTACATACTTCTACCTGAAATCGATAATTTTCAAGAAGATAAAGCTGGTTGCTGATTGCTGAGTCTTCCATTACGGTAATGACCAGCTTTTTACCCATGTTCAGAGCACGGCTTTTATGGCGGAGTTCCTCCAGGTTATCCAATTTAATATCTTCATTCAGGTCGGCCTTATCGCCGGAGGCGCTGTGCAGGTAACGATTCGCATACTCCATGATTTCACGGCTTTTTACCACGTACAGAGCTATCATGAGCAAACCGTCTTCCAGGATACTCTCCTTACGGGGGACCCATGTTACACACATTCCGTTCATATCTGTAGATTCAATGCCTGTCTCCTGTAAAAACCAGACGGGTTTTATATCTTCAATAAGATACATATTGTGTGATGCATAGACCCCATCTTGATTGGTAGCGTGACCAATTAGTATATTCGCAGTAATCGTTGGCATAAAAGACTCCTTCCTAAGCTATATTTTTTCTTAGCTTATGTTTGTACGCAGAGGACTATTCTTTTAGAAAAGATGAGGAATATTTTATAAAATTATTACTTACATAAGCAGGTTTCATGACGATAAAAGCCGAATAGTGTTAATGCTGTTTTTTTAGCACTTATAAATATTAACATTTCACTATAGGAGGTTAGCATGGATCAAAAGACTAAAAAATTTATAATTCTAGTCATCGTAATCATGGCGGTATTCGGTGTATACATGCGATCGGTCTACTTAAAACCGCTACCTACTGTTGCAGGACCGGAAGTTACCCACCCGCTTGAAGGTACATATGAAAATTGTGACATCTGTCATCGAAAATCTGTTGATTTTCATGAAAAAACGTTTGGTTATTTTGATAACTGTACAAGATGTCACGGCGGCGTGGCCAATACTCCCCACCCTGTGGAAGGCAGCTATGCAAATTGTCTTCACTGTCACGGTGATATTGTTGTTTCCCATGATGCAATGTTCCCGCCAAATGTAACGTATGAGAATTGTATTGGATGCCACAGGCCATAGCTAGAAAAAGGCCGTCACGAGTTTTCGTGACGGCTTTCAATTTCTTTTAATTTATTAGTAAACCATGCCGTATGTAAGTCTTCATCAATCAAATTACTCCAAAGGAGTTCAAAGAGATGCTCATCGGGGCCGGCCTCTAAAATAAAATCTTTATAATCTTTCATCGCCTTCTCCTCCAGGTCAATATCTGCCTTGAGTAAGGCGATCGTACCTGCAACACCGGTGGCAAATCCTGCTACTTTCCCTGTTAGCGTCGCCAAATTTTCACCGATAATAGTGGGTTTGCCGCCAAGTTCCCGGATTTTATCACTAATGTTTTTTACATGGTCGGCTTCAATTTCCGCTACACGGCGCAACACTTGTTTAATATATATATCAGATGTATGTTTACTTTGTATTGTATATAGATCTACCTGATTTACTTCAAGACTGTAGAACCAGTTCAACTTCTTGATTAATTGTTGGTTGTTCAAGGTTTATACCACCCTTCATTGATATTTTTTCCATTATCTCTGGCGGTATACTTATACTTGATTGTCTTGCGGTTCGAAATAGGTTAAAATTTGATTTAACTGGAATAATAAAAAAACAGATTCCCGGAGAAAAGAGGCTGCCATGGAGATAAAATCATTTAAAAAGTTAAAGTTGTATGGGTTTAATAATCTGACGAAAACGCTTAGCTTTAATATGTATGATATTTGTTACGCAAAAACACTGGAGGACCGCCAAGGCTATATAGATTATATTGATGAACAATACAATGCGGAACGGTTGACCGGGATTTTGACGAATGTGTCCGATATTATCGGGGCAAAAGTATTAAATATCGCGAAGCAGGATTATGATCCGCAGGGTGCCAGTGTGACGATATTAATTTCAGAGGGGCATGAGTATACCGAGCAGTCTGAAAATGAGTCCCCAGGTCCTTTGCCGGGTTCACTTATTGCCCACCTGGACAAGAGTCATATTACTGTTCATACATATCCGGAAAGCCATCCTGACGACGGTATCAGCACCTTCCGTGCCGATATAGACGTCTCCACATGCGGGCATATTTCTCCCCTGAAAGCATTGAATTATCTAATTCACAGCTTTGAATCTGATATTATGACTGTGGACTACCGTGTGCGCGGTTTTACCAGAGACGTTCACGGGAAAAAGTTTTTTATTGACCATAAGATTAACTCCATCCAAAATTATCTTCCCGGAATTACCCGGGAGAGATATCAGATGATTGATGTGAATGTCTATCAGGAAAATATTTTTCATACAAAACTACTTTTGAAACAGTTCGATTTGGATAATTACCTTTTCGGCATATCAAAAAAAGATCTTTCTCCCGGTGAAAGGAGAAAGATTAAACTCCGCTTAAAAAAAGAAATGACGGAAATCTTTTATGGCAGGAATATCTCCAAAGTCTGAGATAAAACATTGCGCGTTCTTAATCAGGAACGCGCTTTTCCTTATAGTTTACTAATCTGCCTAACCTGAATGATAACTTCATATTCATCGTTAAAGTCGATAACTTTTGCCACCCTGCTAATTTTATTGGCAAGGGTTTGCCCATTATAGAAACCATTTAGAGCAAGAGAAAAAGACTCGTTGGAACTTGTATTCACTTCATCCTGGTTAGTCCTGTAAACATCAATTATCCGTTGATCGCTGCTTTCACTTTCAAAGCTCTGCTTTGATTCCCGTAATCTCTTACTGTTTCCCCTGGGTTTTGTTTCGATGCCAAGACTGGTTAGGACATCACTATAAAACTTTTTGCGGGAAATCTTTAAATCTTTAATAATATTATTCGTGCCAATTTCCTCCCGCCATTTTGTCATAAGTACAACTTGTTTTTCAATAGGAAGCTCTTTGAATTCATCATAGGGAATGACTTTACTTTCGTACATATTATAAACTTTCACCTCACTGTTTTGCATATATTCTTTCTTTGCTTTGCCACGCAAAAAGTCGACTGGAGTCATAATCGCTCCTTTGCGCCCTGTTCTTGAAGCGCGCCCTCTGACGCCGCTTAGATTTTTCTTGCTTGTTGTGGACGAAAAAGCTTGCTCTGCTTCCGAAGGTTTTTCATCTTCAAAGTAATAGTCTTCACTCAATACACATCATCCTCCATATATTGGATTAGTATGCGCACTTAACCATCATTTATTCTTTGGTTAGCAAAAAAACACTCCTGCTTTTACGCTCAGGAGTGTTTTTCTTAAAATTATTGTTATATGTGAAAGAAACGTGTCATAATTCCCGCCAGGACCATGGCTGCACCGGTAATCTGATAGGTTTTTATTGTGTTAGCATTGGCAGGAATACAGTTCGGGATGTCATCACAGTACCGGGATGCAATCTTTACTGCACGAATCACCAGAGGCAGTGTAATAAAGGGTAACAACCAAAAAGGATTGCCAGTAACGGCAGAGAGCACGACGAGAGAGATATATGTTGCTGTAAATAATGCTGCATAAACGATAATGCCACGGGTTTTGCCGAGTCGAACGACCCAGTTTCTTTTGTTCCCCTGAGAATCAGCTTCAAAGTCAGGGTATTGATTGATAAAAAGAACATTGGCGATTAAGAATCCAATTGGCAATGAAGCCAGAATAACTTCCATGGACAGATAGTGTGTTTGCACAAGAAACGCTCCGCTGACAATAAGCGGGCCGAACGTTACACCGACCACAGCTTCTCCCATACCGCGATAAGCCAGTTTAAAAGGCGGTAAACTGTACGCTGCAGCAAAAAATAGCCCGGTGCAACCAATCCAGAGAATACCTGGTTCCCGGAGAAAACCGATATAGACGCCAACAAGACTGCCGGCGGTAAGGGTTATAGCTGTAATTACCGCTGCTTCCCGCAGTGTCAGGTTTCCGTCTACAATTGCGCGTTTTCCGCCACTAAACGGAGTACGCTTCTCCGGAGCTACCATTAAATCAACGCCTGTATTAAAATCTACAAAATCATTGACGGCATTTTTACCAATTTCTATAAAATATACCCCGATTAGACTTACAAAAAACCAGTACCAATGGAAGGTGCCTGTGGCACCGTATGCCATTGCTCCACCCACTCCCATTGGGACTGTAGAGGCAATCCATATTTTTGGATCTGCGACTTGCCAAAAACCCCTCCAGAAGCGACGGACATCCGGTTCCATGTAACCCAACCTCCCGTTATTAATATTATTATATCTTTTTCCTTATTTAAAAATAAATTCCTTTATGCCTGGTTAAACTGAAGTTTATTTTCCAGCATGGCAATCAAAGACTTTCTGCTGTCCGCGTCTTCTGGAAATGTTACAGAAGCTGCGGTAAATACGTATCGCGCGTCGCTCTCTTCCAGATAATCATATGACTCCAAAGAATATTGGATTCTCTCCATCACATATGCTGCGCCTTCTTTATTTGTCAGTGGTAACAATATCAGCACTTTATCCGAACTGTAACGCATGACTGTGTCAATATCCCGAAGTACACTTTCCAAAATACTGACGCCATCCCCTGAACGGTTAATTCTGCCGGACTGAAATGCCAGCATAATTAGAGACAGTGGTGATTTTCCCCGGTATGCGCGTTTTAATTCTATGTCCAGCAGTTCATTCATATTAAAAGAAACATATTCGGTGTAAATATCCGCATACTTATCCGGATTTAAGATTCGCCCGATCCGTTCCAGCAAATATGAATGGTGAAACGGCTTGATAATATAGTCAGAAGCGCCGGCATCCAGTGCTTCAATAACCGCTTCTCTTTCTGAAACATAAGAAAGGACAAGGACGGGAATGTGATTAAATACACTTTTCCGGACATGAGCGATAACGTCAAGGACACTTTTACCGGGTTCAAGGTCGACAAGGATAAGATGAACATCCTTATCTACCTGAGTAGCCAGCCCATCTTTATCTTTAATACGGGTAAGCAGGTAGCCGGCATCCTGCATCACTTTGGCAATATTACTATACGTAGTCTCATACGGATCAAGAAGCAATACTTTCTCCAATAGAGTCACCCCCGTTTCACTAGATATTTCGACCACCTTTGGCAAATTCCTGCAGGAAAAGCAATAAGCCCTAAGAACCCTGTCATACTTGCAAACAGAAAGGGTGCGAATTCCTTGCGAATTCACACCCTTTTTGATGCTATTTTTCATAAAAAGTACCTCAAAACGGAACCCGTTAGCACAGCGCCTTATTTTTTATTCACTAGATCCTACTGTATACGGGGCTGCTCTCCAGGGGAGCGTACCGGAATCATCCAGGGAGCAGTTACAGCGTCTCGCTGCTCAATCACCCTGCTATACATGAGCTCGTAATATTCCCGGATCATCCTTGACGAAGAAAACTTGTAATGGGCCATGTCTATACTGGCCTGCATCATATCTACCCATCTGTCAGGTTGCTCATAAAAGGTTGGGATAACTTCTGTTAAGAGTACTTTATATAACGCTTGCAGATCATTTACATCCTGTTCATTATGATCATTTGATGTTACATGGGAATCAAGCAACCATCCCGAAACACCATGCTGCGGTCCCTCTCCTACCCATCCGTCAACGACGCTCAGGTTAAGCACTCCATTAACGGCAGCTTTCATCCCGGAGGTGCCTGAAGCTTCCAGCGGCCGAATCGGGTTGTTCAGCCAGACATCGCAGCCCCGTATCATCAGACTGGCAATTTCCATGTTGTAATTCTCTAAGAATACCACGGAATCTTTATACTTACGATCCATCTTTACTAAGTCCTGAATAATTTTTTTCCCCTCAACGTCCTTTGGATGAGCTTTCCCTGAGAAAATCAACTGAATCTTCCCTTCCTGCAAAAGGGGGTCGATCGCCTCGGTATTACGAAATATCAGATCTGACCGCTTGTACCCGGTGGCGCGCCGCGCAAATCCGACAAGCAAGGCGTCAGGGTTAAGAACTGCGTCGGTATGCTTTCGAGCAAATTCAATCAGCTCCATTTTTGCTCTCATATGCGATTTCTGTATATCCCCTCCCGTTTCAAAGGCATGGCGAATTTCAGGCATTTGCCACGTAGGAACATGGACTCCGTTTGTAATAGAAATAATTGGTCCGGTATCGGCAACATGACGCCACATAGCCCGGGCAGTATGTCCATGCAGATTAGAAACAGCGTTCGCAACACCACATAGCCGCAAAGCCGCCTCAGTCATATTGAATGGATCTCCGCCCAACCGGTTCAGTTGTTCGTAAGATAGTCCGTTATATGCTCCCATCTCCTGCAATTCAGAATGGCTGTGCTTCTCGTTTCCTGCCTCCACCGGAGTATGGGTAGTAAAAACCACTTGCCTTCGCGTGGCCAACCAGGCATCTTCAAACGATTGGCCATCATTCATTCTTTCCCTGACCATCTCCAAGCCGGCCATAATCGCATGTCCCTCATTGAAATGGTACACATCGACTTCTATATTCAGTGCTCGAAGTAAACGGACACCGCCAATACCCAAAATAATTTCCTGGGCGATCCTTTCATGTGACCCGCCACCGTAAAGTTTGTTTGTAATCCAGCCATGCTTACTGCCAGGGAAGTTAGTATCTAGGAGATAAAGCGGTGCATTCCCATACTGGTCTACAACTCTGACTTTGCAAACGACTTCCTCTCCCTGCACAGGAACAGATATTGTAATTCCGGTATCCTTAACAAAATCATAATCATAATTGGGGTAAATATCGTAAGGCCAGCCATCTTCCCCAATAAACTGCTCCGTATAATCATGACGCCAAAGAATACCGATACCTACCAACGGCAGATTGAGGTCTTTTGCCGCTTTAAGGTAATCTCCGGCCAGAACTCCCAGTCCTCCGGCGTAAATGGGTAACCTTTCATGCAAGCCAAACTCCATACAAAAGTAAGCGACACGGGGATATCCGTTGTTATTCTGCATATTTTCGGCTATAGCCGCTTCCACCTTCCTTTTTGAAAGTCTATACATGTATTGTGTAAAACCTGGTCTGATAATATTCAGTCCCGCAGGAACAGCCTGCTCTTTCAAAGAATATTATAAAAAAAAGAAACAAGGAGTCAGATTCATAATGGCTGTTTTTGCGCTCGTTTTAGCCGTTATCCTCTTTCTTTTAGGGTTAGCAGGGACTTTATTGCCAGTCCTGCCCGGGGTAACTTTGATATACGGCGGTATGGTCTTGTATGGTATACTTACCGGCTTTACTGACCTGAATACAACTTTTTATATCTTGCAAGGTTTGGCAGTGTTACTTGTATTTGCCATTGACTATTTGGCCACAGCGGCCGGTTCCCGCCGCTACGGCGGCAGCAAATATGCTGCCTGGGGTGCAATTATCGGGACAATCATCGGTATCCTTACTCTGGGTCCTTTTGGCATAATCATCGGACCTTTTGTCGGAGCGGTGACGGCAGAACTTATTCAAGGTAAACAGGCTAATCAAGCTGCTCGTACCGGTTTTGGCACAATTATCGGCTTGTTGGGCGGCACAGTATTGAAATTAATCATTGAAGTTCTGATGATTATCTGGTTTTTTATGGCGATTGTATAAAAAAGACGCTACGCGTTTTCAGATGAACGTCTTTTTTATTCCGCTAGGGGCTGCCGCCCCTTCGGCGGGTCTGAGGACCCTGAGCACCCCGCAAGATTAAGGGGGAATCCCCCTTAAAAACCCCCTTGCATAGGATCGTAGCTTCCCTGAATGTTATAATTTCCTATGCAATAAAAAAGACGCTACGCGTTTTCAGATGAACGTCTTTTTTATTCCGCTAGGGGCTGCCGCCCCTTCGGCGGG
>JAGXRM010000013.1 GCA_018335855.1 Clostridiales bacterium | reverse complement strand
CAGGTGTGTGTCTTATCTATATCAGAGATTTTCTTGGTCATAGTGATTGTTCTACAACGGAGGTATATGCCAGGGCAGATAGCGAGATGAAAAGAAAAGCAATAGAAAATGCTTATCAGGATTTAATACCCGAAGGGCTACCTAAGTGGGAAGAGGACGGTGGCTTAATGAAATGGCTCAATTCCATATGTGAATAAGAAATGTTATGGTGAGTGTCTTATGGAAGAAAGCCTTTAATTAGGGCATATTTTAGGGTCACTCACCATAATCTAACACTCTACATAATGACGCAGCCTTTGGTTGGCTGCGCCACTGGTTGTGGCTATTCTTCTTCCATAAAAGGATATTTGTAGTCCTTGGGTGGATTCAGGGTTTCCTTGAGTGATCTGGGAGATAACCACCGGGTTAGATTCCAGATAGATCCTGCCTTGTCGTTGGTGCCGGAGGCCCGGGAACCGCCAAATGGCTGTTGACCGACTACAGCAGCTGTGGGCTTATCATTGATATAAAAATTGCCGGCAGCATGCGTGAGGGCTTCCAGAGCTTTCAGTTGCGCATCCTTTTCCCTTGCCATGATGCATCCGGTCAAAGCGTAAGGGGATGTTTCATTGCAGAGCTTTAGAGCCGCTTCGTACTGATCATCAGGGTATACATATACAGTGAGAACAGGTCCAAATATTTCTTCTTCCATCGTTTTGAATTTTGGATTGCTTGTAAGGATAATGGTGGGCCTGATAAAATAGCCCTCTGAGTCATCCCATTCTCCCCCGGCTATTACTTCAGCCTCAGCAGAGTCTTTGGCATAGTTAATATATCCTATGATTTTGTCAAACGAAGCACGGTCAATGACTGCGTTGACAAAATTGGTGAAATCCTCAACAGGGCCCATTTTAATGTTTTCCACTGTATTTATGAAAGAGTCTTTTATTTCTTCCCAATTTGAGGCCGGAATGTATGCGCGGCTGGCTGCGGAACACTTCTGGCCCTGGTATTCAAAGGAGCCCCTGACAAGGGCGGTGATTAATTCATTTTTTTCCGCAGAACTGTGGGCCATGACAAAGTCTTTCCCGCCGGTTTCACCCACAATCCGGGGGTATGTCTTATAGTTGCCGATGTTTTCCCCGACTTTAGTCCACATGTTACGAAACACTTCCGTAGAGCCTGTAAAGTGAATACCGGCTAAATCCCGGCTGGCCAAAACATAGTCGCCGATTTGGGCGCCGGAGGCGGGAATGAAATTAATGACACCATCTGGCAGGCCGGCTTCGTGCAGTATTTTCATAAACAGGTAGTTGGAATAAACAGCCATTGAAGAAGGTTTCCAGAGAATCGTATTTCCGGCCATGGCCGGTGCAGTAGGCAGGTTGCCACCTATCGCCGTAAAATTAAAAGGTGATACTGCGAAAACAAACCCCTCCAGGGGACGGTATTCCATCTGATTCATAATATCTTTAGTACTGTCCGGCTGATCTTTATATATTTCGCTTAAAAAGTAGACATTGAACTCCAGAAAATCCACCAGTTCACAAACGGCGTCGATTTCAGACTGGTAGATATTCTTCCCCTGACCCAGCATCGTGGCCGCATTGATTTCAGCACGGTAAGGTCCGGCAATTAACTGTGCCGCTTTTCTAAAAATTGCAGATCTTCTGTCCCAGGGCATTTTCTCCCATTTTTCTTTGGCCGCGGCTGCTGCTTCAATAGCCATAACCACTTCTTTTTTCCCGGCTTTATGGTAGCGGGCTATAATCTTGTTATGATTATGGGGTATTCTGATCTCACCCATATTACCTGTTTTTACTTCTTTACCGCCAATAATTAAAGGTATCTCGATGACTTTGGCCTTTAATTCTTCAAGCTTCTCTTTTACTTCCCGTTTCTCTTTGCTCTCAGCTCCATAGCTGTAGATAGGTTCATTCTTTGGCCTTGCAAAAGAAAACACAGCGTTGTTGGTCACTTACATCACCTTCCCTTTCATTTATCAAACTACTGCAGGCTCTAAAATAAGTTGCCCGCTGGCAAAGCGGTGGTAGTTAAGTATATCAATATTTATTTCAGGCTCTTCCCCAAGTATTGCCTGGGCCATCAGCTTGGCAGTATACGGAGCTATCATAAAACCATGGCCGCTAAAGCCAGATGCAGTAAAAAATCCTTTTACTTCAGGGGATTCTCCCAGAATTGGCTGGGCATCAGGGCACATGTCATACAGGCCGGCCCATTGACGAATAATATTCAAACTCTTCAGGTGAGGTAAAACAGAGGTAATTTTTTTTGCCAATTCCACGGAAAACTGCCAACTGGGGTTAATGTTAAAGCCCTTGGGTTCATTGGGATCACCCTGACCCATGATAAACGAGCCGTGGGTTGTCTGCTGAATATAGAAATGATGGGACATACAGATAACCATGGGAACCTGAAAAGCATCGACAGGTTCACTAATCATAATCTGATGTCTTTCCGGATAGACGGGCAGATCTAATCCTACCATTTCGCCAATGACTGCGGCATGACCTCCTGCTGTATTGACAACAATTTCACAGTCAATACTGCCCTGACTGGTAACGACCCGGCATACTCTTCCTTTGTCTTTTTCTATTGAAAGAACTTCGGTATTTGAATAAAGATTAACTCCCATTCTTTCTGCAGCCCTGGCATACGCAAACGTAACATGAAACGGGTTGGCATGACCATCGGTGTGGCAATAAGCTCCTCCCAGCAGCCCATCAATATTTAAATGAGGCACAATATCCCTGGCTTCTGCTGAAGTTACCTGACGTGACGGGATCCCAAGGCTGTTCTGCAAGGCAACATTTTTGCTGAATTGTTCTCTTTCTTTTGGTGAATAGGCCAGCAACAGATAGCCGTTTTGACGGTAATCGATACCGTAAGGATACTCCAGTTCCTCAGCCAGGGTCTCAAATATACGGACACTTTCCCTGCTTAAAATGCAGTTCATTTCCGTGCCCCACTGCTGGCGTATTCCAGCACCACACCGGCCCGTTGCACCACTGGTCAGATAGCTTTTCTCCACCAGAACGATATCTTTTAGGCCCTGCCGTGCCAGATTGTATGCGACAGAGGCCCCCAGTATACCGCCGCCGATAATTACTACCGTAGCCTTTTTTTTAATCATTGCCATCACCGGCCAGCGTTTTTAATGACACTGGTTTAACTGGTGGACGGAATGTTGGGATAGTGAGCTCGGCAGGCGACATTTCGGAAACCCTGGACAGTTCTCTCAAAATATGTGTACGGCAGGTTCTGCCCTGGCAGGGACCCATACCGGCCCTGGTCAATCTCTTAATCTCCTCAATATTCGTATACCCCATCTGGAGCCATTCTCTAATTTCCTCTAACGTAATGTCTTCACATCGGCAGACAATTGTGTTTTTAGGCATATTTTTCTCCCCCTATCCACTTGCTTTCCCTGCTTCAGAGCTATACTTCTGACTTCAAAAGCCAGCTCCCTGGGAACGACCAACCACAGTATATGAGCTCTATTTTTCTTGGGGGAAGGCTGGACCTTTTTAATCCTAACCCGGGCCACCTCACGTCCCTCCCGGTTCAGTCCCGCTACTTCTTCACCTTCCTCTGGCAGGCAAGAAAACTCCCAGGGGATTTTCACCAGGGATTCGTTCTCAGAATATGTGTCGTCCACAATAAAAATAGCGAGCCCCGGACAAAAACCGACACATCTGCCGCAACCGTTGCATGTCTCCCAATCGATACGTGGCAGTTGGTTAATATCTTCAAAAGGTAAAATTGCCCCTGTGGTGCAGGATGTATAGCAAGGGTCGCAAGGTATTTCCTGAAAACACTCCACCACAGCCACCGGGCCTTTTGCCAGCCGTTTTTTCGGCGGAATCGTGCTTAAAATATGATCAACGCTGGGAATTCCTGTCTGCTCCTGCATTATACTGCCTCCCCTGCTGCTATCGTTAGCGCCCAGAGACCGCTGCGCACCTTCTCGCCCGCAGGCCCCCGCCTCAAGCCGGCAAGTTCATTTTTAGCATCTTTTAATTTGGCTTCATAATTATTTTGTTTATAGCCCAAACTCCCGGCTGCGGCCAAGCCTGCGATTTGCCCTGCCACCATAGCAGCACTTGCCTCTTCAACAGCGCAAACATCTCCGGCCACATAAATCCCGGCCACAGTGGTTTCCAGGTTTTCGCTTCTATAAGGCACATGGCCACCGAGTTGAGGGACATATTCCATCTTGCAGCCAGCCTGGAATAATAATTCTGTAAGAGGTGACAAGCCTACTGATATGCAGAGGACATCAATCTCCAGTTCAATCTCTGTGCCCTTTACAGGCTGCCATTTTTCATCCAGACAGGCTATGGTTATCCCCTCCAGGGATTCCCGGCCATGGGCTTCCACAACAGTGTGCGCAATATAAATGGGGACTCCAAGTCGTCTGACCTTTGCAGCGTGAACATGGTAGCCGCCAATTCGCGGCGCTGCTTCAATGATGGCCACAACTTCAACCCCGGCCTGTAACAACTGGTAACTGACGATAACGCCAATGTTACCTGCGCCGACCATGGCTACTCTTGCTCCCGGCATAACGCCGTGTACGTTCATCAGCGTTTGCACAGCACCCGCACCATAAATCCCCGGCAGGTCACTGTTGGGGAAGATAAGGGTATTTTCCTGAGCTCCTGTAGCTACGATTACACGTTTTGGGTAAACAGTTTTAAAGGTACCCTTTATTTCCAGAGCTACGCTCTTGTCTTCAAAATAACCCAAAGCCGTTGTATCCGTTAACACACAAATTTTATCCGAATTGAGCACTTCCCGGGTCAGGATTTCCGCTATGGTTACTCCTCGTTCAGAGGCATACTGTTTTTGAGAGCCAAAAAACATATGCGTTTGCTTTACCAGTTGCCCGCCAAGATAAGGATTGCGATCCACCAGCAGAACATCCGCTCCCTGTTCCGCGGCACTGAGAGCCGCTTTTAAGCCAGCAGGGCCTCCGCCTATGATTAACATTTCTGTATCAAACATTAAGTTTGCCCTGACCTTCCTGAGACTCCACAACCATACCTTCCTCTAACGGCTCTACACACACCCGCACATTGGGAATTCCATTGACTTGCATATTACAGGAAGAGCAGTTCCCGATTGCGCAAAAAAAGCCCCGGGGGCGGTTATGCCGATGGCTATGCTTCAATACCCGAATCCCAAGAGCATGCAAAGCTGCGGCAATTGGCTCACCTTGATACCCTTCCAACTCTTTTCCATTGAAAAAGAACTTTACTTTCTGTCCTTTATTAAATTGTAATATGGGATGATTCTCAAGACGAATTGCAGCCCCCTCCTCTCGTTGTAAAAAATTAAATGCTCAGTACCGGGTCATATAATGGGTGCTTCTCAAGGCGAAAGATATTGGGTTGCTTTCTATCGTATTTATAGCGAAGGCTGAAATTGCAACAGTTTCTGTTAAATCCACTGGCTTTACTGTCCTCAGTGGTACCGGAAAGAGGTATTTGATTATTCAGACAATCTAACAAGAGTAACGCCTCCCGCTTATTAATAAATCTGCGATAATTCATAGTACTACTATTACATTTCGCAATATCTGTGCCAACAATATGTACCGTCATACATAGCTTCATTAAATACCTGTGTCAGCTTTTTGTACAATTAGTCAATTATTTGGACACTAGTGAAAAACAATGTAGCTGTGCTTTGCAACTCGAGAACCGTCCCCGGGTTGCAAATAAAAACCCGCTATGCTATGCATAGCGGGTTGAGTTAGAAGGACTGATGCTCTGTTCTGGCAATAATTTCATCCTGGAGAGCTTTGCTTAAATCGTTGAAGTAATCGCTGTAACCGGCGACCCGGACGATCAGGCCTGCATACTTTTCTGGTTCGGCCTGAGCTGCGAGCAGGGTCTCTTTATCAACTACGTTAAACTGAATATGGTGGCCGTCCAGCTTAAAATATGCCCGGACTAAGTGGGATAGATTGTTGATACCCTCCTCGCCCTCCAGTATCTTTGGTGTAAATTTTTGATTCAGGAGAGTACCTCCGGTAAGCACCTGATCAATCTTACCGGCAGACTTAATCACGGCAGTGGGCCCCTTTTTGTCTGCCCCCTGAACCGGAGACATCCCCTCTGATAAAGGTTCCCCGCGTCTTCTGCCATCGGGAGTGGCGCCAACTACCGTGCCAAAGTAAACGTGGCAGGTCGTCGGCAGCAGGTTAATTCTGTACACACCGCCCTTAGTGTTTGGCCTGCCGTTCACTGACTGATAATAGGCATCATATACCAGCTTTAAAAACTCATCGGCGTAATCATCGTCATTGCCGTATTTAGGTGTTTTGTTCAACAGGAGTTGGCGTATTTTTTCATTGCCTTCAAAGTTGTTTTCTAAATCAGCCAGCAAATCATCCATGGTGAGTGTTTTATGCTCAAACACATGATAATTGATGGCAGCCATGCTGTCTGTCAAGCTGCCGATACCAACACCCTGAATATAATTGGTATTATATCTTGCTCCACCATTATTGTAATCTGTGCCGTTTTTAATGCAGTCATCAATAACGACAGAAAGAAACGGTACAGGCAGATATTGTGCATAAAGCCTTTCAATCACATTGTTGCCCCGCATTTTAATATCTATAAAATGCGTTAGCTGCTTTTTATAAGCCTCAAATAGCTCTGCAAAGCTTCTAAACTCTCTTGGTTCGCCTGTAGGTAACCCAATTACTTTGCCTGTGCGAGGATCTATTCCATTGTGCAAGGTAATCTCCAAAACTTTCACCAGGTTAAAATAACCGGTAAGTATATAGGATTCTTTACCGAAAGCACCGGTTTCCACACAACCACTGGCTCCGCCGTTACGGGCATCCACCACTGACTTACCCTGGGTTAACAGCTCTTTTACAATCATGTCGGCATTAAAAACAGAAGGCTGACCCCAACCCTTTCTGATAATCCTGCCAGCCCTTTTAATAAAAGCATCTGGATTTTTCTTGCTGAGCTGTATGTTAGTGCTGGGCTGTAACAGTCTCATTTCGTCTATAACGTCCAGGATAATGTAGGTTACATCATTCACGCCATCACTGCCGTCCGGCTTTAAGCCCCCGGTGTTGATATTGGCAAAGTCCGTATACGTTCCGCTTTCTGCTGCGGTAACACCAACTTTAGGCGGGGCAGGATGGTTATTAAATTTAATCCAAAAGCATTGCAAAAGCTCCCGGGTACCTTCATCTGTCAGGGTACCTTCTTCTGTCCCTTTCTTATAAAAAGGATATAAATGCTGGTCAAGTCTCCCGGGACTTAAGGCATCCCATGGGTTAAGTTCGATGATAACTCCCAGATGGACAAACCAGTAGGACTGGATGGCCTCCCACAGATCCCTGGGCGCATAGGCCGGAACATGAGCACATACATCAGCAATTTTTTGCAGTTCTGCTTTTCTTTGCGCATCACTTTCCTGCTTGGACAATTCGCGGGCTTTTTGGCTGTAGCGATTGGCAAAGGTTATAATTGACTCTGCACAAATCTTCATAGCCGTCAGTTCTCCCTGCTTATTGTAAGCGGATGGGTCGTTTAAATAATCTAAGCTTTTCAGGCTCTTTTCTATATCGTCAATAAAATCCACAAAACCCCTGCGATAAATTTTATCATCTAAAACCGTGTGACCAGGCGCCCTTTGTTCCATAAACTCAGTGAAGATACCTGCCTCATACGCATCCTTCCACTCCTTTGTCATATGAGTGAAAATAAGTTCCCGCATCGTTCTGCCCTGCCAATAGGGTTCTACTTCCTTGCGATAAACAGCCCTGGCCTCTTCACTGACTGCAAAGGGAATTTTCTCCCTTGTGTCAAGAATTTCTAAGTCCAGCTGGGTATGGCTGCATATTTCCGGATATGTGTAGACAGCCTTTGGAACCGGACCTCTTTCTCCGACTATTAATTCTCCGTCTTGAATAACAATCTCTTTATTTTCAAGGATATATCGAAAGGCCAGTGCACGCTTTACAGGAATTGACGCAGTCCTGTCTGTTTTGTAAA
This sequence comes from Clostridiales bacterium, assembly GCA_018335855.1. Lineage (GTDB taxonomy): Bacteria > Bacillota > Dethiobacteria > Dethiobacterales > Dethiobacteraceae > UBA7523. Next base: position 20,149 of record JAGXRM010000013.1, on the reverse strand, counting down.
ACGCAGTCATTAATTCTGCCCTTTCAGTAGATATCCCTGGAATGGCATCCATACTTTGTTGACGTAATTTCGCTACCCTGTCATTCATATCGTCAACCCCCGATTTTAACGGTTAGACCGTATCCTTTTAACGTTTGAGCGACTGCCTCAACCTCTTCACTGTCAGGTTGACAGGTCTTTTCCAGCCGGTATTTTTTCTGCAACCTATAATATTTATCAACGCCCATATGCTGATAGGGAATGATATGAATCTGTGAAACACTCGGCAACAATGCAGTAAACTCTCCTATCCTTGCTACATTGTCGGAGTCATTATTTACACCGGGGATTAAGGGAAACCGGATATGAATATCGCCGTGATACTTTGCCAGTTCTTTTACGTTCTTTAAAATGAGTGCATTTGAAACGCCCGTATATTTTACATGCCGGTCTTCGTCCATAATTTTTAAATCATATAAAAATAAATCTGTAAGCTTGCTGATGCGAAGCAGAGTCTCCGTGCAGGTATACCCTGAGGTATCTACCGCTGTATGAATATATTTTTGCCTGCATGACATCAGAAGGTGCTCTAAGAAGTCTGGCTGCATGAACGGTTCTCCTCCGGAAAACGTTACCCCTCCCCCTGATTCATCATAAAAAATGATATCTTTTTCAATGTCCTTCATGACCTCAGATACAGTAACCAGTCTGCCGGCCATCTCCCTGGCTCCGCTGTGGCAAACGGCAACACACATTCCACAGGCTTTGCATCTTTGGGCGTGTTGGCCTTCATCACCCATGTCTGTGGTCACATGATTAGGACAGGCCTGCAAGCAGTCGTCGCAGCCTATGCACTTGCTGTCCCAGATCATTAACTCAGGCTCACCACATTGGCTTTCCGGATTATGGCACCACCAGCAGTTCAGGGGACACCCCTTTAAAAAAACTGTGGTGCGTATGCCCGGGCCGTCATGCACGGAATACTTCATGATGTTAAAAATCATTCCGGTGGTCAAAAAATCACCCCAATATTTATCTGGCAGCCGAGCTTAATGTCCCAGATAAGCCTTGACGATGCTTTCGTCTTTGCTTAGCGTAGCTGCGTCACCTTCTGCTACAATGTTGCCCGTCTCTAAAACATAACCTCTGGTGGCCAGTTTCAATGCGATTTTAGCATTTTGTTCCACCAGAAGAATGGTGGTGCCTTCTGCATTAATTTGTTTAATAATTTTCATGATACTTTGCACGATAATGGGCGCAAGTCCCATCGAAGGCTCATCTAGCAGCATAATTTTGGGCTTCACCATCATGCCGCGGCCGATAGCCAGCATTTGCTGCTCCCCGCCCGACAGGAGCCCGCCCATTTGCTTTTGCCGCTCTTTGAGCACAGGGAAAAACTCGTATACATGCTCAATCCGCTTCTGCCTTTCCACATTATCCTTCAGTGTAAATGATGCCAGTTCCAGATTTTCCAGAACTGTCAGCTCTTTTAATATTTTACGGCCTTCCGGCACGTGGATTACACCCATCTGCACAATTACATGGGGTTCCTCATGGGTAATATTTTTGCCCATAAATTCTACACTGCCCCCACAAGCCCGGATCAGACTGGAGATGGTCTTGAGAGTGGTACTTTTGCCAGCGCCGTTTGAACCTAAGAGCGTTACAATTTCACCTTTACGCACTTCCAGATTGATACCTTTTAATGCGTAAACGGCGCCGTAACGGGTTTCCAGGGTTTTTAGGGAAAGTACTGTCTCACTCAAGTTCCTCGTCCTCCTCTTTCCCCAGATACGCTTCGATAACACGTGGATTATTTTGCACTTCCGTCGCTGTACCCTCTGCTATTTTTTGGCCATAATCCAAAACAAAGATTTTTTCCGATATTTTCATGACCAAACCCATATCGTGTTCAATTAAAAAGACGGTAATCTTTCTTTCATCTCTGATGCGTTTGATCAGTTGAATTAACTTTTCTTTTTCATCATAGTTTAAACCGGCAGCAGGTTCGTCCAGCAACAACAGTTTCGGCTGCGTAGCCAGAGCCCGGGCCCACTCTACCTTTCTTTGGTCCCCATATGGCAAGTTTTTAGCGATTCTGTCTTTATGGTGCAGGATACCTACAAAATCAAGGCATTCCTCCGCCACTTCCCTAATTCTTTTCTCTTCCTGCCTTTGCTTGGGAGTCCTGAGTACTGCTCCCAGAAACCCTGCATTGCTACGGCAGTGCATACCTGACATCACATTTTCCAGGACAGGCAAGTTCTTAAACAATCTCAGGTTTTGAAAGGTCCTTGCCATACTCATCGCCGTAATTTTATGGGGCTTTTTATTCATAATGCTTTGTCCTTCAAGCAATATCTCTCCCTGAGTAGGCTTGTAAAAACCGGTCAGGCAGTTGAAAACTGACGTTTTTCCTGCCCCGTTGGGGCCTATAAGGCTTCTAATGGATCCTTCCTCAATATCAAAACTGAGATTATTGACGGCGGTCAGACCGCCAAAGCGTAACGTAATATTTTTTACTTCCAATAACGCCACATTCATCCCGCCTTTATCTAAAGATCGCTCTTGAATTCATCATGAAAGCAACATGGCAACTGTGCATCCTGTTTCGACTAGGTTCTATGGTCCGGCCACAGGCCCTGCGGGCGGTAAATCATTAAGAACAGCAATAATACGCCGAAAATAAGCATCCTGTATGGGCCAATTTCCCGGGAAAGCTCAGGAAATAAGACCATCACCAATGCTCCCAGGATCACACCGGGGATTTTCCCCATGCCTCCCAGGACCACAGCCAAAAGAATCATAATAGACTGCATAAACGCAAAGGTTTCCGGTGAAATTGCCGTCATTTTGGCTGCCATAACAGAACCGGCAATGGCGGCAAATACAGATCCAATAATAAAAGCATATAAGCGTACAGACACCACATTGATGCCCATGGCTTCCGCGGCGTCTTCGTCTTCACGGATATACTGCCAGGCACGGCCCAATCGCGAATCATACAACCGATACGACACGAATATTGCCAATACCGCCAAAACAAAAAACATGTAATAAAAATGTTGAATCTGGTAAAGTGTAACGCCAAAAAGTACCGGCCTTTCAATACCAATCAGGCCGCTTGCCCCACCGGTTATCCGCAGGTTCCTGACTACCAGCCTGGTTATTTCACCAAAACCCAGTGTTACAATGGCCAGATAGTCACTTCTGAGTCGCAATGTGGGACCACCGATAACAATTCCTGCAATAATAGCAGCCAGCGCACTAAATGGTAACGTAGCCCAAAAGTTTATACCATAATGTGAGCTTAAAATACCGGTTGTGTATGCGCCCACAGCGAAGAAAGCCGCATAGCCCAGGCTGAGCAAACCGGCAAAACCCACAATTATATTCAAGCCCAAACAAACCACAATATAAAACCAGGCGTTTGTCAAAACCTCCTGAGTATACCTGCTGCTCATTTGCGGAAGCAAAAGCGTCAATACCAGGATTAAAACGATAAAGGAAAAACGGACACGTTTGTTTTCAAAAATGCCGTAAACCGTGTCTGACAGGCCCTGCAGAGGAGTTTTCTTGCGTACAACGGGCTGAGTTTCACATGCTTCCAATTTCTCTGTCATATGCGCTACATCCTCTCGCTTTCTTTTTTACCCAACAGGCCTGTGGGCTTAAAAATCAGGATTAGAATTAAGATTGAAAAGGAAAATACATCCTTCCATTGCGAACCGATAAAAGGAATTTGCGTGCCGAATGACTCCAGCAGGCCGAGAAGTATGCCTCCCAGCATAGCGCCGGGAATGATCCCAATACCACCGATAACAGCCGCAGTAAATGCTTTAATGCCGATAACAAAACCCATAAAAAAGTGGAGACTGCCATAATATACGCCAGCCATCATCCCGGCGGCAGCAGCTAACGCGGAGCCGGTGAAAAAAGTAAGTGCAATGATTTTATTGACGTTAATCCCCATAAGTCTGCATGTGTCATGATCCAGGGCAATCCCTCTCATGGCCTTACCGTACATGGTTCTGGTAATAAATAAGTGCAAAACAAGCATTAATGCCATCGAAGCCACAATTAAAATGGCCTGGGTATGCGTCACATAAACGCTCCCCATATTAAACCCGCCATATCCCAGCCCTGTCTTGTAAGCTCTGTATTCACCACCGGTAATTACCATCACAGCGTTATACAAAATCATCGATACGCCAAGTGCCGTAATAAGGATGGATAGCCGTGGCGCATTAAACATGGGCCTGTAGGCTACTCTTTGAATCGCCACCCCCAGCAGCCCCACAATAATCATGGTGAGTATCATCGCTGTGACAATCCCCAGCCAGGCATTGCCCAGAAATGTGCCGCCAAAAAATTTCAGTATGGCAAGACTGATAAAACCACCCACCATATAAATATCAGCATGAGCAAAGTTTAAGAGTTTAATAATGCCGTAAACCATCGAATAACCTAACGCAACCAGACCGTAAAACGAGCCCAGCAATAGGCCGTTGAATAACTGCTGCAAGAAAATTTCCTGAAAAGACATATGCCCACCCTTTCATCAGCTACTATAAGGAAACGCAGGTCAAGCATTGCTGCTTGACCTGCTTCCTCTTATGCATTATTCAGCAAGTACCCATTTTCCGTTTTCACCTTTAAGCATAATAAAGTTGCTGTTCACCAGTGTCAGTTCCGGTGTGAAGGTGATGTTCCCTGAAAGGGTTGGGAAATCCTTTGTGTCTACCAGGATAGCGCGGATTGCGTCTCCATCCACACTGTTTGCCTTTTCAATGGCACTAAACAGCAGATTTGCAGAATCATAAGACAGTCCGGAATAAGGGCCCGGTGACTGCTTCCATTTCGCTGTGTAGTTTTGGATAAAGCTACTGGCTGCCGGCAAGAAATCGACGATCGGAGGAGACGTACAGTAAACACCTTCGCCTGCCTGTCCGGCAATTTCCAGGAGTTGATCGGAACTGGAACCGTCACCTACGACGATATCACCAGTGTAGCCGCCCTGCCTCAACTGCATAATTAAGAGGGCGCCGTCAGCATGGTATGCAGTCCAGTAAACTACTTCAGCACCTGAGGATTTGATTTTTGTAACCAGTGCGGAGTAGTCCTGTTCACCTTTGTTTACTACTTCATACGCAACAACCTGATTGCCTTTGTCTTCCCAGTTTGCTTTGGTCAGGTTCGCCAGGTCTTCGGAAAAACCGTCTCCCTGGTGAACCAAAGCTACCTTGGTGTGGCCTAATGTTGCAAACCACTGTGTGGCTTTTTCAGCCTGGTGGTAGCCGGGGCTGTTTACCTGGAACGCCCAACCCTGGTTCTCTTCGGCGATCTTGGTTGAGTTTGCAGCGGGAACGACCATGGGAATTTTTGCATCTGCATAAATCTTCAGCGTGGGCAGAGTGGCGCCGGAGCAATATCCGCCCACAACAGCCACAACATCAGAGGAAACCAGCTTGCTTGCAGCAGCACTGGCCATCTGCGGGTCACAACCGTCATCACCGGTCGTGGTAACGACTTTCTTGCCAAGCAATCCGCCTTTGGCGTTTATCTCTTCCACAGCAAGATTGATGGCGTTTTCCATATCCTTACCATAAGTAGCTTCTGACCCTGTTGTCGGCACCATGATGCCAATCAGCAGTTCGCCGTCAAACGCCGGCCCTTCTGTTCCCGGTGCCGGTGTAACCGGTGGCTGTGTAGCAGGTGGCTTGCTCCCGCAGGCAACCAGTGCTACAGACAACAATAGAATAACAATGACTAAGACCCAACTCTTTTTGATCATTCAACAACCTCCTCTTTTTATTTTGCTTATTAACCCCCGGTAATCCTAAAGCCTCCCGGCAGCGGATCATCGAGTTCAAGCACAAGTTGATTAAAGCCCATGATTTGTGCTGTCCCGGAAACTTCAGAGATTACAGCATCAAACCGGTCAACCTTGGTGAATTCTTTGATCGAACCCTCAAAAACAGTATCTATAATACTTTTATTAGTAAGAACCCCACCTTCTTTTAAATCTCCCTTTTGGTGTAAAAGGGCTACCCTGGCAGAAGTTCCGGTACCTGTAGGAGAGCGGTCTATCTGGGCATCGGCAAAAATACACACATTGTTGGACACAAGATTACCGCTTTTATCACCCTCAACACCCCCGGTTATGATCGTTCCATATATGCCATGGAGCTCCGGCTCCAAGGGATGTACGACATCCATCATGTCCATAACACTATACTTGAGTTCCATCCCCAGCCTGACAAGGATGTCTGTCTGCTCCGGAATTACCTGCAATCCCAGCTTTTGGGCCTCAACAAAAACATAGAATGCGCCGCCAAAAGCAATATCCACGATTACGTCACCAATACCTTTTACCGGAACGGTTAGCCCTTCTGCATACACAAACGATGGTACATTATAAAAGCTGACCTTGCCAACTTTACCATCCTTCATATGAGCAAACGCTGTTATTCTGCCTGCAGGAGAGTCAATCCTGACTTCCTGCTTGGTTACTCCGGGAGGTACTTCTATCATGCCTGTCTCCACAGCCACTTTTGTGACCGCAATGATACCATGGCCGCACATGGTGCTATAGCCCTCATTATGCATAAAAAGCACACCAAAATCGCCATCGTCCGTGGCGGGAGGCGTAACCAGGCAGCCATACATCCCGCTATGCCCCCGGGGTTCCAGCATTAAAAAGCTGCGCAGATGGTCATAGTTTTCTTTGACGTAGCGCCGCTTCTCAAGGATTGTACTGCCTTTAACCGGAGGAAACCCTGAAGTAATTATCCGTAAAGGCTCCCCCGCCGTATGCGCATCAACGGTATGAATCATGCGGGAAAACTGTAGCAAATCATTCACCTCGCCCTGAAATGTAAACAAAACTATAGAGCTATTTTTTTCCCGAAACCCTTTTCCATAGCTTTTTCATAAATAAGCTGGGAGACGACCAAATCAAAAATAGCCATCCCCACCGACTTAAATAATGTAGTCTCTTTTTTTACCGCATCCCTGTCCTGGTCCTGCATTAAAAAACCGCCAAAAGTCTGGATTTGTTCCTTCGTTATCCACGTTTGCTCCAGGGGATAACATACATCTCCTGATTCGGTTACTGCATGTTCTGTATCCACATACACCTTATTGATAATGCTATACAAGCTCTTAGGAAATTCCCTGACATCAGGCTTGAAAGAACCAATGCCAACATAGTGTTTTCCTTTAAGTAAGTCTTCTCGTTCAGGTAAGACAGGATGAACTGCTGTGGTAGCCGTAATCACAATTTGTGAATTCTCCAATAATTCCTCCGCAGATTTTGCCACATATGTGTTGATTCCGGGAAGATGTTCGTTTATTTTTTGCTCGAATGCCGCACCCGTCTGGCTGTTCGTAGATAAAATCGTAATGTCCGTCAGTTTTCTCACCGTTGCAGCAGACATGACCTGATAAAAAGCCTGCACACCTGCGCCAATGATTCCCAGCTTTGAAGCGTGATCCGGTGAAAGGTGCTTTACGCTGACAGCACCCACCGCTCCCGTCCGCAGTGCTGTTAAAATCCTTCCATTGATTAAAGCAAGGGGCTCACCATTATGTGCATTGTTTAAGACAACAACTCCGTTAACAACATGTATGCCTGTTCCCACATTTTCCGGATAAACCGTAACGAGCTTTGTACCGAAATAATCCTTGCCAAAGCATGGCATGAGTAACAAGGTATTTTTCCCTTGGTCGATATGCATCCGATGAGGCATGGTAAATTCCTTTTTCTCATATAGCAGGAAACTTTCTTCAATCGCTTCAATAACATCGCCATACGTCACACATTTCAGCATATCTTTTTCAGATATTACAATCATGGCTTGTTCCTTTCAAAAAACATAAATGGACAATCAATAGCTCGTTACATTCTCTGTACGTTTATTTTTTTCCTCTTTGAAAGCACAGTCTTTTCTGTTAAAAGAGATGAATTTGCCCGTTGGAAATTATTACATGCCTTCCGGAGATAAGTTTCTGGAAATCTTCATCCGTGATGCTGATAATTGGTATATTCCAGCCAAACATCACCTGGGCCACAATAGCCCCTACAGCAAGGATCTTTTCACTCTCCACATTAATGATGGCCACAGGAGCTGTTCCTTGCCTCAACGCTTCCAAAATGACTCCCGCAGTACTGCTGGAGCCCTTGCCCCTTGGGTATGCAAAGATTTTTCCTTTTAAGTCCGCACCGTAAATATCACTTTTTGGCTCTACCACTTCACCCAGGTTAAAATCAAACCCGCCGAAAAAACTAAATGTTTGCCTGGAAACGACCAATTCCCCCTCAGCGTCTCCTTCTATAACTGTGTTGGCTTTTATAATACAGGACATGTGTTAAACCCCCGGCTTTTCTGATTCTTTATAAACCGCATGCATGCACTCATCCAACCCTGCAAAAACAGCTTTTAATCCTGTCCGTCCAGTCATGTAGTGAGCATATTTTGCTGAATTTGTCATGACCGTCGCAAAATTCCACATGCGCAAATCTGTATTAATAAAGCATGTATCTTTAATAATTTTCACACCCTTAGCCTTTAACTCCGGCACAACTCCGCTTACAGTGAGCCAGTGATTGACGGCCCTGCTTGTGTAAATCCACAGTTCTCTGTCGCCTCTCAGTTTTTTATCCCTCAGCATTGCCGCGATTTGCATAATTTCAGGTACCGACGCATGGGGACAACCAATTAGGACAGCATCGACATGGCCCCCCTGACCGCTGGACAATTGCTCCCTGCTTTTGCTGATCATTTCTCCCGTAATTTCAATCTCCTCACCGGGTTTACGGCCCTGAAAGGCCGTTTGTTCATCGGGCGCTTCCGGAGTAATGCCCACCATATGAAATAAGGCCACAGCGCCGGAAGAAGCTGCCGCCGCACAGAAAGACTTTAAATGATCTCCTGTGACCCACTGGGGCAAACCCTTAATAACCGGTATCTTGTCCTTCACCAAATCCCCGATAAGATAGCCCAGCACGGCAAAATAATCTGCTGAATTCTCAAAAGATATACTGCTGCAGTCAACCAGCACCTGACCTGCCCTGTTCTCTGACTTATGCAGGCCAAAAAACGGCACCCTGCCTGTTATGGCACAGCAGATATCCGTGTAGTCACCGTACCTCTCCGTCCGGGCCCCTATGACAGAATTAGCATACAAGATAGCATTCGATTCGGCCCAGGCTATTTGCTCTCCAAAGCGGGGTATCAATCCCGCCTGATACGGAGCGCACGTCCAGACAGGGATAGCCCCCATAGCCAGGTACGCGCTTTCCATGCGAGTATTCTTTTCGGCAAATTCCGGGTCAACACCATGCTCCTGCCAATCGTCAATATCCCGTGAAGTTGCATTCAGGGTTGTGGGAACACGAACCTTTGCATCTAAGCTCTGCAGTTTTTCGGCAAAAATTAGTCCGGCTTCTCCCACTGCCGCATATAGACACCCATCAATGTGCGCCTGGGAAACAGGAATTAATTCACTCGCCCCGTATAGCTCTCCCAGCCTGACAATGATCTCCATGGCCACCTGAGTTCCCTTACCCTCTTTACCGGCCAACATATCTTCTTCAAATCTGGTTAGTTTCATAGCTATTCCTCTCACAGATGCATTCCTTCCCTATATTGCAATATTCATTCCAACAGCAAAAGCCTAATAAAACCGCACGATAATCATTAATGTTGCAATTTTCTGAAGATATTCACTGAATTCCGTCAGTTTTTTGGACACTTTTATTCTTCACCCAGCAAACCCAACGTATGGAGCCGATAATAAAGAGTACTTCTCGGGATTCCCAGAACCTGAGCCGCTTTTGTTTTATTTCCCCGAACGTCCCGAAGGGTTTTCATAATGATTTCACGTTCCACATTTTTTGTGGCTGTATCCAAAAGTATGTCTTGGGATTCCCGGGCTGTTTTATGTTTGAGTTTCTCAAGCAGCAGTGGGGGTAAATAATCTTTATTAATTAAATTACCTTCTGTTAATATCACCAGTCTTTCAATGATATTTCTCAACTCCCTGACATTCCCCGGCCAGTTGTATTTAAGAAAGGCAGCCATCAAGTCCGACGAAATATCATCAACTTTCTTGTTGTGACTTTGAGAATATTCATTAATAAACTCGTACACCAGTTCAGGAATATCACCTTTACGCTCACGTAACGGAGGGATTTCCATGGAAACCACATTTAACCTGTAATAAAGATCCCGGCGAAAAACACCCTCTTCTACCATCTTCTCCAGATCTTTATTGGTCGCGGCAACAATCCTGACATTTACTTTCACTTCTTTAGCGCCGCCAACCCGGAAGAACACATTCTCCTGTAGAACTCTTAATAATTTAACCTGCATCGTATATTGCATTTCGCCAATTTCATCTAAGAATAATGTTCCGCCATCCGCCAGTTCAAAGGCTCCTTTTTTGCCTTTTTTATCTGCGCCCGTAAAAGCGCCCCCATCATAGCCAAAAAGTTCACTCTCAAAAAGATTAGGGGGAATGGCTCCACAATTAATCGCAATAAAAGGGCATTCTCTTCTCCTGCTGACTTTATGAATAGCCCTGGCAAAAAGTTCTTTTCCCGTACCGCTTTCTCCCCTGATCAAAACGGCTGCGTTTGTCAGAGCCACCTTATTTGCTACGCTGACTACTTCCTTTAGCCGGGGGCTATGGCCATGAATGCCACTGAAGGCTTTTCCCTCATCGCTATGAATCTTATCTATTTCCTTCTGCAAGAAGCTTAACTTGCTGTTTGCCTTCGTAACTTCTTTATTTAAATTCACCATTCTCGTTATGTCCTGTTCAAGAGATACTCCTCCTACCAGTCGGTCCCCCGCCTTTACCGGCAACGAGTTAATTAATACATAAAGCCCGGGTTTTGGCTGGTGATAGCTCTCCTGGACAGGCACACCCGAAAACAGCACATCCTTTAAAACCACGCTGGGGAAAAACGACATTAAATTATGTCCGATTACGTCCTCTTTCTTGATATTATAAAAAGACTCCGCTTTCTGGTTTAAATAGAGAGCCTTAAGCTGATCATCCGTAATAATAATGATCTCGCCTGATCCCTCCAGAACGGTTAAAAAATATTGCCTCAGTTCCTCTAACCTGACTGCCAGAAGTTTCGTCAGCATCCCATGTGTTAAAAACCCACAGGGACCTTTTTTTTTGTCAACAACAAGGGCAACAGAACAACGCGTAAACATATCAATGACAGATTTCAGGGGTTGTGTACCCTCAATTATTTCATAAGCATGAATCTGTTCAATCTTTGCAGATTTACCCGCCTTATTTCCCATCACCATATAAATCATCTGCGGTTTTTTGTTTTTTAACACGACTAATAATTGTTCATTTCCCTCACGCAATAGACTCTCTGCCTCAGTAAGATCAACAGAGTTATTTATCACCAGAATTTCCTGATTACAGATTTCTTTCATTTCAATATCTAAATGAAATTGCATTTCATCACCTAACTTAGAATATATTGCCTGAGGCGGCTGTTTCCCTTATATGTTCTACGTTTAAAATTTGACAGAAACTCAATTTTACCTTTATCACCGCTATTAATTTTGCAACTGCGATTTAGCGCACCTTGAAAATAGCAACATGTATTGTAGTCCTACATTTTTAGCGTACATTGAAAATAGCAACAACTATTTCATTTTGTAAAATATCATGATAAAATATCATTGTTGTTTCAAAGGAGGCCGATCAATTGTCGAGGGAATGGCGCAGATACCTATTTGCAGATGGGGCACTGATAGGTGTAGCCGCCATTTGGGGTCTGACTTTTGTCACAGTAAAAAATGCCATCATATTATTGCCCCCTTTTAGTTTCAATTTTTATCGGTTTAGCCTGGCAGCCTTTGTTATGTTGCTCTTCGCTGTCCCCCAGTGGAAAAGTATAGACAAATCTACGGTCAAAGCCGGCCTGTTACTGGGGTTTTTCCTTTTTGCCGGTTATTCTTTTCAGACTGTGGGACTGCTCTATACATCCGCGTCAAATGCAGGTTTTATTACAGGGCTTTCGGTCGTATTGGTGCCGCTGTTCGGCATCTTTTTATCCAGGCAGATTCCCGGCACCGGTGTTATTTTTGGCGCAATATGTGCCACTGTTGGCCTTGCATTTCTATCACTCGGTGATGTAAATCGTTTTAACACCGGAGATATTCTTATTCTTTTCTGTGCCGTCTCTTTTGCCCTTCATATTATTTTTGTGGGTAAATATTCGCGGCATCATTCCACGGTATGGCTTGTTACCTGGCAGATTGCAACAGTCGCAGTACTTAGCGGAATCTCGGCCTTATTCTTTGAGCCGGGTGTCAATCAGTTCGTTCCGGCTGTCTGGCCTGCCCTTATAATTACTGCACTTCTTGCTACCTGCCTGGCGTTTTTTATGCAAAACTACATGCAGCGCTTTACCTCTCCCAGCCATACAGCCATCATTTTTACCACTGAGCCTGTTTTTGCGGCTGTATTTGCCGTCTTGCTGCTGCAGGAAACCCTGCACATCAGGGCCTACTGGGGTGGAGCTTTAATTTTGGCAGGTATGCTGCTATCAGAATTCAGGTCGATTCCCGGGTTGAATGTAACAGCGATTTCCTTGCCTGGGCAGGGGGAAGATTAAACAACCAGTCAGCAGTAGTTCCTTAGCATGTGGTGCCAAAAAAATAAAGAAAATACTGGGTTTAGTATTTTAAGCAGGAAAAAAGGCTATTAAGGTAGAAGAAATATACTTGTTTTAAGTAAATATACTTAGAGCGAAATATATAAGAGAGAGGGAGGTCATTTTTTTGAGTAAGATTGGTAAAGTAATAGCATTTAGTGCCTTAATACTAACAATGGTTTTGGCATTAACAGGATGTGGTGGCAGTAATAATACTGGTGGCAGCAGTAAAACCGAAGCACGGAGGTTTGAGACTACGCCTCTGGCATTAATGGAGCTTATTAACGGCGGCGTAGATGCGGTAGTCGCAGATTCCCCTGTTGTTCTAGAGTTTTTAAAAGAAAACCCCACTGCAAACTTAGATGCTTTTGGTGATCCAGAGTTTGAAAAAGAATTTTACGGCATGGCTATGCGTCAGGAAGACACAGAAACACATCAATTAATTAATGATGGTTTAAAAGCACTGCAGGATAACGGAGTATATGATAAGATTTTCAATAAATACTTCGGTGACGGAAGTGACTATCAGGTTGCCGAATCCGGCAATGCTTTAGGATTAACGTTTAATGTCGCTCAGGATATGGCTTATGCACCTTTTGAGTACATTAACGATGACGGCAAGCCTGAAGGTTTTGATGTAGATCTGATCCGGGCTATCGCAGCTGAGATGGGTTTTGCCGTTAATTTAGTTAACACCAACTGGGATGGTATTATTCCTTCCCTCCTTTCCGGCAATTCTGATATCATCATTTCTGCCATGACGATTACTGAAGAAAGGTCAAAAAGTGTTACATTTTCCGACCCATACTTTGAAGCTACACAGTATATTGCTGTAAAAAAAGGGGCTCCCATCAAAAAGCTTGCTGATTTGGAAGGAAAGAAAATCGGAGTCCAAAACGGCACAACCGGAGATTTTGCTGTTACTGAATATTTCAATTTAGACTAATCGAATATAGGAAGCTTAAAAACGTTAGCGGGTGATACTTCGGTACGCCCGCTAATTTTATACTCTGTGAAACAGATAAATAGCACGCCTTTCTTGTTAATGACGACTGATTGCATCTTTTACAACTAGGCTAGGAAAGAAGTGGTATAATGGATTTTCGTTGGAACATTATTACGAATAACCTCCCCTTTCTGTTTAAAGGAGCAAGTATCACGCTCCAATTAACCATCATCTCGGTTGCTATCGGTACTGTGATTGGCTTATTTGTCAGTCTCATGCGCGTGTCGCGGTTTAAACCGTTTTTATGGTTATCTATGAGCTACATTGATTTCCTGCGGGGCACTCCTCTTTTGGTGCAAATTTTCTTAGTTCATATGGGTTTCCCACAAATATTAACAGAACTCCTGGGTACAACAATTAAATTTCCAGTTTTTGTTTCCGCCATTATCGCCCTAAGCCTAAACAGCGGTGCCTACATCGCTGAAATTTTTCGGGGAGGAATTCAGTCTATTGAGAGGGGTCAGATGGAAGCCGCCCGCTCATTAGGTATGACATATGGACAAGCTATGCGGTATATTATCTTGCCTCAGGCCTTTAAACGAAGCATACCTCCTTTGGGAAACGAGTTTATAGCTATATTAAAAGATTCATCACTCGTCTCTGTTATTGCGCTACAAGAATTAATGATGGTAGGAAGAATTATTGCCGGCAGATCCTTTCGCCCCTTTGAAACATTTGTCGGCATAGCAATATTTTATTTAATCATGACAATGACCATTTCCCAGTTAGTCTCTTACATGGAAAGGAGGCTTGGTAAGAGTGATCACTGTCAATAATTTAAAGAAAAATTTTGGCGCCTTAGAAGTGCTACGAGGTATTTCTTGCCAAATCGCACATAAAGAAGTTGTTGTCGTAATCGGTCCCTCTGGTTCCGGAAAGAGTACCTTCCTCAGATGCCTAAACCAACTTGAGGAAGCCACAGCGGGAGAAATATTTATTGAAGATGTTAATATCACTGACCCCAAAACAAACATTAATAAGGTGCGTGAGGAAGTAGGCATGGTTTTTCAGCGCTTTAACCTGTTTCCTCATAAAACTGCTCTGCAGAATGTAGCCTTAGCGCCTTTGAAGGTAAGAAACCAGTCGCCCCAACAAGCGGAAGAACTGGCGATGAAGCTTTTAGTCCGTGTAGGCTTAGAAGATAAAGCCCATCAGTATCCAGATAAACTTTCCGGAGGGCAACAGCAAAGAGTTGCTATTGCCAGAGCCTTAGCCATGCACCCGAAAATTATGCTGTTTGACGAACCCACCTCCGCTTTGGACCCTGAAATGGTAGGCGAGGTTCTGGAAGTTATCAAGGATCTTGCCCGGGAAGGTATGACCATGGTCGTTGTAACCCACGAAATGGGTTTCGCCAAAGAAGTTGGCGACCGGGTACTATTTATGGATGAAGGATTAATTGTGGAAGAAGCTCCTCCAAAAGAATTGTTTAATTCCCCTAAGAATAAACGGACCCAAGCCTTTTTAAGTAAAATACTGTAGAGAATGAAAAACAAAATATTTGCCTGATCTCATCAAAAAGACCTGGTTAAGTCAAAACTTAAACAGGTCTTTTTTCTGTTTCATGTTATAATCATTCTAAGGACTCCCGTCGGGAGTTCTTTTCATTTCTTTATTATCGATGTCATTTGTGTTATTGTTGAACTGCGAAGGACGGTGGAGTCGTTGGCATCCAAAGGGCAATGTACGTTATGCAGTGGGGAAACTGGTTTCTTTTATGAAGAAAAACATAAGAAGTACTATAAATGCTGCAACTGCTCATCGATACTTTTAGACGCCGAAGCGTACCTCTCCAAAGAACTGGAACAAAAAGAATATGAAGAGCACAATAATAACGTAAATGACATCCGATATCAGGAGTTTGTCGCACCCATTACAACTGTGATACAAAATAAATTTAACAAAGAACATGCCGGGCTGGATTTCGGCGCAGGGACCGGCCCCGTTATTACAAAGATTTTACGCGATAGCGGATTTAATATCGAATTATATGACCCGTTTTTCTGGAATAACCCCGCATTACTTAATAAAAAATATGACTATATTGCCTGTTGCGAAGTGATAGAACACTTTCGTAACCCTTTCAAAGAGTTTGGCTTACTACGATCCCTGCTGAAACCAAATGGATCTTTATACTGCATGACAAAAATTTATACAGAAAACATTGAGTTTCAGAAGTGGCATTATAAAAACGACCCAACCCATGTATTTTTCTATCATGAAAAAGCCATTGCATGGATTGGGTCGCACTTTAATTTTTCAACAGTCAGTACTCAGGACAGACTGATTCATTTTGCAGCCTAACCCTCAAACTAGGACCTTGTATGCCGTTAGAAACTACTGGGGAGCTCTTCTAATGAATTAAAGGTTACAGAGGGATTTCTCCTGATTGCCCATTCTAATGCAAAATCGTTCTCATAAAGAATTACACTATTACCATCCTCATCTTTTACCAGGAAGCCTCCCAAACTTGAGGGTGGTTGTTTTACCCAGCGGGCTCGTTGATATGGTAGTCGCTGCATGACCACATCCACACCATATTCTGACTTGAGTCGGTACTGGAAAACTTCAAACTGAAGTTCGCCGACAACGCCCAGGATAATTTCCTCTCTGTTTGTAGCCTTATAAACCTGGATTGCGCCTTCCTCTGCCAATTGGGACAAGCCCTTATGAAACTGCTTATACTTCATCGCATCGCGGGTAGTCACGCTGGAGAAAAGTTCGGGAGAAAACCGGGGTGGCTTTTCAAACTCGAAAGAATTCTCCTGGGACAGAGTATCTCCAATCTGATAAATACCAGGGTCATATATGCCAATAATGTCTCCCGGATATGCTTCTTCAACAATGTGCCGATCCTGTGCCAGGAATTGCTGTGGTTGAGAAAGACGAATCTTTTTCCCGGTCCGCACATGGCCAACGGTCATATCCCGTGTAAATTTCCCGGAACATACTCTCAGAAAAGCGATGCGATCACGGTGTGCAGGATTCATGTTGGCCTGGATCTTGAAAATAAACCCGGAAAAGTTGCTTGAATGCGGGTCAATTAAGCCAACACTGCTATTTTTTTGTGCCGGAGATGCCGCTAGTTTGAGAAATTCGTGAAAAAATGACGGAAGGCCAAAGCTGTTGATGGCACTGCCAAAAAACAACGGCGTTAAAGTCCCCGCCCTTACTTTTTCTTCATCAAACGGCTCCCCTGCAACATCCAGAAGTTCTATTTCTTTACGGAAGTTTTCATAAAGATCCACTCCCAGAGTTTGTCTCATTTCAACTTCATCCATAGTTTGCCCACCGCCAGGAGTTAAGCCACCCTTCTGCCATCCCCTGTACAGTTCCATGGTTTTCGACCTTCTGTCATAGAGACCGTAATTGCCGGAGGTTAGCCTGACTGGCCAGTTGAAAGGACAAGAACCAATACCGAGAACTTTTTCAAGCTCATCCAGCAGGTCAAAAGGGTCTTTACCTTGGCGGTCAAGCTTATTAATAAAGGTGAAAATGGGAATGCCCTGTCTCCGGCATACTTCAAACAATTTTACAGTCTGTGGCTCAACTCCTTTTGCCATATCAATGACCATGAGGGCACTATCCGCTGCAGTCAGCGTACGATACGTGTCCTCACTAAAGTCCTGATGACCAGGTGTATCCAGGATATTTATCCGATACCCACTGTAAGAAAACTGCAGGACACTGGAAGTAATAGAGATCCCGCGCTGTCTTTCCATCTCCATCCAGTCAGAGGCCGCGTATTTCTGTGTCTTTTTTCCCTTAATGGAACCGGCCAGGCGAATCGCGCCCCCTAATAACAACAGTTTCTCGGTTAGTGTCGTCTTTCCGGCATCAGGATGGGAAATAATCGCAAATGTACGTCTGCTATTTATCTCTTCAATATCGTTGTTAGTTAGTAAAGTCAATGTTCCTGTCCTTTCTTTTACCAATTGCCCCTTCACGTGCTGACATAGCTTCAAATCTATTGATGAGGCCATTTATTTCAACCGTTACATTATAACACCTTAGCCGATGGTTTTGTAGTATAGAGTAAGTATGTCAGTTGAAAGGCTATATGACATTTGATAACTTCGCCAGTTCAGTTACCAAAAGTACGGAAGCTTTCTCATCGGTTAGGCCAATCACAGGGAGTCCGCAGGCGGCAGCAACTTGGGCATGCTTTTGCGGGTCAGCTTCGGCATTGTAAGCTGTGACTGATGGAAGAAACATGGAGTTCCCTGCTCCGTGCGGGATATCATAGAGACCGACATTCATTTAGACTCTGCAATTTTTTCTGCCAAATCGTTAAGATAGATCCAGCGATCCATTTTTAAAGCTAACTTTTTTTCGAGTTCTTCTTTCTGTGGCAATAATTCCCCTAGCCTGGAATAGTTACTGGCTTCGCTTTGAATCGTCTTCTCTATTACCTTAAGCTGTTCTTCAAGGTCAGCAATAACACCATCTATTTCTTCAAATTCCAGTTGTTCTTTATAGGAGAATTTACGTTTTCTTTCAGTTGTCCGGGTCGCGTTTCCACTGTTATTGTCTTTTCCATTGGGCAAGTGTTGGTCTTTTCCTGCTTCCTGCTTCTCCTGTTTGGCTTGTGCTGTACAGTTCTCTAAATAATCGGTATAACCGCCTACATACTGTTTCAAGGTTCCGTCACTTTGAAACTCAAAGATCCGGTCGACTACCTTATCTAAGAAATAGCGATCATGGGATACGACGACTACAGCTCCATTGAAGTTTTCCAAATAATCTTCCAGAATCACCAGGGTTTCAATATCCAGATCATTGGAAGGCTCGTCCATCAGTAAAATATTCGGAGCATCCATGAGAACCTTTAGTAAGAATAGTCTTCTCCTCTCTCCCCCGGAAAGCCTGTCAATGCTATTCCACTGTAAATCCGGAGGAAAAAGAAACTTCTCCAACATCTGTGAAGCAGTTAAAGTACCATCCACAGTCTCAATATTTTCGGCAATCCCCCGGATATAGTCAATCACCCGAAGCGTTGTGTCCATCTCTTCACTTTCTTGTGAGAAATAACCAAGCTTAACAGTATCCCCCTTAACAACTGTACCACGGTCAGGGACGGCCTCACCCGTAATCATCTTCAATAAGGTGGATTTTCCACACCCGTTTTTGCCAATAATCCCTATTCTATCGTCGCGCAGGATGATATGGTCAAAGTCTTTAATTAGTTGCTTTGCCCCAAAGCTTTTGGATATATTGTTAATCTCCACAGTCTTTTTCCCAAGGCGAGTCGTCACTGAGCTAAGATGCAGTTTCTCACCTGCCGTAGGCTTTTCCCTTGCACTTAATTTTTCAAACCGCTCTATTCGTTCTTTACTTTTCGTTCCCCGGGCTCGCGGCCCACGCCTAATCCATTCCAATTCTTTTCTGTACAAACTCTTATTCTTCCGTTCTGTGCTGATTTCCATTTCCTCTCGTTGGGCTTTCAGCTCCAGATACTGTGAATAGTTTGCTTGATAATTGTAGAGATTTCCCTTACTAATTTCAACGATTCGATTGGTGACTCTATCCAAAAAATAGCGATCATGGGTAACCATTAAAATAGCGCCCGGATACATTCGGAGATAATTCTCAAGCCACAAGACCATGTCGTTATCCAAGTGGTTGGTTGGCTCATCAAGTATGAGGATTTCGTATGGATTAATCAGGGCACTCGCTATGGCTACCTTTTTTTTCTCTCCCCCGGATAAACGGCTTACATCTATAGAAAAGTCCGTAATACCCAGTCTGGTTAAAATCGATTTCGCCTCGTACTCCTTCAGATCTATAGTTTCGCTGGCAGAGCCTTTAAATACCTGCTCCAAAACGGTCAACTGGTCGCCATAAACAGGGTTTTGTGGTAAATAGCCTATCCTAACCCCAGTGGCCTTGCTAATCGTTCCACTGTCAGGCAGCTCAAGTTCTGCTATGATCTTCAAAAAGGTAGATTTGCCGGTGCCATTAATTCCGATTAACCCGACTTTATCCCCTTCACTTAAATATAAGGTAATATCGTTGAGTAGCTTTTTCTCGGTATAGCTTTTAGTGATTTTTTCTGATGATAATAAGATCAAAGAAACCGCACCTCTCACAATTCTTACGCCTTACTAAATTAGAAGGCAACACTTATTATAGCATTTTCTCCTTTTTAATTCATCCATCGATCACATTTAACATGATAACTAAAATAAGGCCTCAATTGCAAAAGTAAATTCAACCCTACTATTAGCAACCCATTGAATTTAATCTTACAAATCAACATGTAGAATTTAATTATGCATAAACGGCTTTCATTCTATCCGGTATAATGTTTGTAGGGCGATGTTCTCAGGCAGCCGGTGGATGAAAGGAGCACCTGGCCATGACAAACCACAAGCATTTAACCCTGGATGACAGAAGTTATATTCAAACCAGTCTCAATAGCGATTTTTCTTTCCGAAGGATTGCAGAGCAGTTAAATAAGCATCCTTCCA
>JAGXRM010000012.1 GCA_018335855.1 Clostridiales bacterium | reverse complement strand
CCCGGAACAACAGGTATGGATACCACACAATCCAGATACATAGAAGCCTCCTTTTCAGAGCCTTTTTGAGCGTCACTTTACACTCATAATTATACTATATATCCAGTATTTTTGCAATTGTTTTCGCGAGAAAAGTCAGTATTTTCAGTGGTTTTTAATGGCCTAAGAGCTTTTTTTCATGCACGGAGATATTGAGTGAGAAATATCACAGGAAGTTAAGGATAAACCTTTAAAATGTTCATTTGTAATCTCTAAAGACTTGTAAACACCTTCTTTAATCGCAATGCTAGGTACAACAATAATAAACTTCGAAAACCCATAGTTTTTATGAAGTTCAAATATTGTACGGAGATACACATAGGTTTTACCCGTTCCAGTTTCCATTTCCACATCGAAATCATATTGCCCGACTTTTAAAGCTTTTGTTTGTGGAAGACCATTTCTTAGTTGAATTTCTTGTAAATTTTCTAATATTTCGTCTTCATCAAGTTCAAGCCTGTTACCAATACCGTTAGCACTGTCGTACATCCCAATTTGTCCTGTATAGGCTGATACAGTAAAGTTAGACTGCATTGGTGTTTGTCCTATGAATATATCAACAATAGAAGATATTGCTCGTGCTTGATGTACTAAATCTGCATTAAATTGTAGTTTCATATTGGCCTTCTCCCCCCCTATCTATATGTTGCTTCTGATTTTAACACTCTAATACTATTAGCATCATACTCATTTGAAAGCAACAAGTAAAATATATCATCTTCAGTCACTTTTGAACTTGGACCAATTATAATCTCCGAAATAATGTTCTCTGAAATAAAATTCTTAAAAACCAAGTCGGTATAGCTTACAATTTGATTATTCCTTACTTGAAATTTTACTGGCTGAAGAGCATAACCATTTATATCTTTTTCTTCCACAAAGGTACTATCAATATCTGCTTTATCCATACCTATATACAAAGTTGGGGAATAAAAGATTCTCACTTCTTCTTCCTCCGCAAATGCAGGATTTTTAATATAACAACTTAAAAGATTCAAGTAATCACAAACGACCTCACAAAAGGCATCAAACTCTTCAACAAAGTATCTATTGAAATCATTACTATTTTTAAATTTATCACCTTCGAACATAGCAAGCATATAGCTAACTGCTTTATTTACTGCAGCCTGAATTGCCACTAACTGCTTATTTTTTTTATATAATACTTCCTCAATAATAAGCAGATTTTTGATAGAGGATTTAACCTTCTTTTTTAAATCCTATCGCTATTCCAGTTCCATTATTCCCATATCCACGCCATTGGCTTAATTTATCACTATGTTTAGAAAAACATGATATATATGTGGGTTTTTGATTAAAATCATATATCAAAATGTATCTACACTGCAATAATGATATACAATATCATTCATTTATTTATCTCTCCTATAGAGTAATAAATTCATCAATGCCGCCGCATTTTAAGATTTCTTTAATATTGGTTTTATTACTATCTGTTTTAAATCCATTATCCTTAAATACGATTCTTGTGGTTTCTGGTTCTAACTCTTTTACAATTTCTAAAATACCCTTTGCAATATCGATTGTTATTTCATTAGCTAAACAAATAATAAGCATCCCAAAACCGATTGAATAAACTTCTTTATTAGCTATTACAAATTTATCTACAGGATATGTTAGGTCAAGACCATATTTAACCATAATTTCATATACAACATCTAATTCTGTTCTACCCTCTACATAGTTATCAATGTATTCCATTAAGCTAGTTTCTAAATTTTTATAGTCAGGTTGCCATTTACGAATATTACTACTATCCAGCTTTAATACCTTAAATCCTATATCAAGATTTTGTACATCCAATCCTTTTTCTTCCCTTATTTTTTCTCCTGCCCTGCGGATGCGTTCTTTGCCTATTTCGCAAATATTTATATAGCCTTCTTTGTGGGCTTCACTTTTTTCATCCGTAGGTTCAGGTAATTGGACCATAATGAATCTTCTATTTGCTTCTGCTCCATTTAATACATTCATAAGCATTGTTGCATGAGCGGTAGTTGCAGAACCAGAAAAGAAATCTAAAATTATATCACCATCACATGGAAGCGAAACCAAAGATATAATTTTCGATAACAGTTTAGTTGGTTTTGGTGTATCAAAAGGAGCCTTGCCATCAAACATGTTCATTATCTCTTTCGTACCTTGTGTAGATGTTCCACATTTTTCGCCTGTCCACCAAGTATTGTCTATCGAACCAAACATTTTCTTTTCTTCATAGAAAACTTTAAGCTGAGGTCTTGATTGTCCTGTCTTTCCAAAGACTATACGATTATCAGCTAATAATTTTTCATAAGAGCTTTGCTCAGTTCTCCAACAACGACCATTTGGAGGCAAATACTCTTCACCTGTACTGGGATTTTTAATTACATATGTCAAATTAGGTCTTACATTCGGTGCATCAAAAGGGTCTGCTTTCCATAATCCACGGGGGTCATTATCATTGTTTTCAAACTTTTCCTTATCTAAAGGTAATGGTAAGCATACGAAACTATCTAATTTAAACCAAGTATTAGCATTTGTTTCTTTTAATCTTCTGTTTTCAAGTCTACGATTCTTAGCATACGCTACAACATATTCATGACTATAACTTATATCAGTATCATTTTGAATAGATTGCCTTGACTGCCAAGGAAATTGGGCAATAAAGTTTTCCTCACCATAGACTTCATTGCATAATTTCTTTAGATTATCAATTTCATTATCATCAATCGAAATGAATATCGCACCGTTATCTTTCAGTAAATTTCTAGCCAATCTTAATCGTGGATACATCATATTTAACCAATCTGTATGATAGCGACCACTTGTTTCGCTATTGCTACTTATATTTTTTCCGTGTGCATCCATTTGACCTGTAATAGCTTTATAGTTCCCTATGCTGTCAGTAAAATTATCAGGATATACAAAGTCCCTACCTGTATTATAGGGTGGGTCAATATAAATCATTTTCACTTTGCCATGATAACTCTTTTGTAATAGCTTTAATACTTCAAGATTATCCCCCTCAATATAGAGGTTTTGTGTTGTATCCCAATCCTTACTTTCTTCCTTACAAGGACGTAATGTTCCCATTGATGGTGTTTGTGCTAGGCGTAAAGCCTTTGCTTTACCATTCCAAGTAAAATTGTATCTCTCATTACTAGTTTCTATATAATTACCTAAAACTTGCTGTAACTTCTCAAAATCAATCTTCGCCTCTGTAAATACATCTGGAAATAATTGTCGTAACCTCTGTATGTTTTCCTCTGCAATGTCAGGGGTCTTTCCGTTTAGATTAGTATCTGTCATTTTATAGCTCCTCCTGCGATATTTATCATTTCTTTCTCCAGCTTCTTAATCTCAATATTCATTTCCATCTTACGATTGAACTGTGTTTCTTTCTTTAATTTTGCTTTTAAAGAAGTTATGTCTTGTTCTATAGCTTCAATACTGCTTAATAATTCTCTAGCCTCTTCGCCTGTTAAATCAGATTTAGCGGGAAGTATATTGGAAGCATTATAAATACTGATGGTATCAACTATATCGCTATATAGTGCGTAAAAGTTTGTAAACCTCATTTTTCGAATGTCCAATTTATCAAATAGTGAGCCACCTTTATCAATCCAGTCGGTACTTATAAATTCTTCGATAGTATTTTTACTGCTGTCGTTTAAACTCATCCTTTGATGTGCTACATTAAGCTTTACCCTATCATGCAATTCAAATATCAGTACCATAGGGTAGGGTATAGTTCTCATGATGATTTCTGCGATTCTGTCTGTCTTTTTATCTTCTTCAAGCTTAATTTCCAGAAACTCTATTTCTACGTACTCCCGTATATCATCCTTGTAGGATTGTATATTAACTGTTTCAGGTTTTAAGCAGTAAAGCCAGGTTATCTTGTTTATGACATCAGTAAATAGTTTCTTATCAGCAGGGCCTAAATCTGTATTTTCATAGAACAGTCTTTTGAAGATAGTGTTCTTGACCACACAAGACTGTGGGATATTGAAGTACCCATAATCATCCAATTACATCACCCCTGTTATTTCATTACCAAAAACGTGACAAGCTCAAAGTCCTCTATCCCCTCATAGAGTTCCTTCAGCATTGTAGTCCCGCCCTTACTGAATAAGCTGGCCACGCCTATCTCTTGTTTCTTTCCAACCAGATTTTGAATGGACGTTTCCAGCAAATTAGAATAACGTTTCATGCTAAGGCCATTTTGTGTCTCCGTATTAAACTCGTCAACCAACTCTCTGCAAATTTCATTGCAACCAGAGCAAAGCTTTTTATAATAGTCCAGTATCTTTTTGGAATGAATAAAAGAGAACCTAACCTCATCATCCGTCACATATACCATATAATAAGGGAATAGGGCATTTTGTTCTTTTATCTGCTCATGGCCTTCTATCTGCCTTAATGTAAAGATTACCCCAGGCTTAATTTCATCACGCAGGCTATCACTTATTTCTACCACAGCATACATACCGTTTGGAGCTTCATCCAAAGATTTTCTGTTGTCTTTCATGTACCCCATAAGGTCTATCTTGAAGTCGTTGAAGGTAAGGTCGGTAATAGAGATTCCTCCCGATATTTCTTCCAAATCCACAACTTCATCTTGTAACCTTTTTAGTTGCTTTCTACGATACTCAAGGTCTTTCATTTCTTTGCTTTCATCGGCCTCGATTACATTTTCCTCACCTGTTGCAGATACATCCAACAGCACCATCCTGCCACGAACACGCTGCTGTAGATTAATATACTCATCCAGGTCCTTGGTAGCCCAGAAGTTTACTAATTGTATAACTTCATTTTTTGAGCCTATGCGGTCAATACGACCAAATCTTTGAATAATGCGCACGGGATTCCAATGAATATCGTAGTTGATAAGATAGTCGCAGTCCTGTAGATTCTGTCCTTCTGATATACAGTCAGTAGCAATTATCACATCAATATAATTCGTAGCTTCAGGGAATATCTTTTCACATTCTTTAGAAACAGGTGAGAAGAGCGTCAGAACAGTATTTAGGTCTGATATTCTGATGCTCTTTTTTTGGTCTTTACTTATTGGCAGGGTAGAGTGGTTTTCCCCACTACCCGTTACCAATGCTGTATACACCGCCGCTTTATTCAGTTCAGTTGCAATATTGGCATACAAATATTCCGCAGTATCCGCAAAAGCAGTAAAAATTAGCAATTTTCGATTGTATTGGTTAATAGGATGCTGAATTTTATTCTGTATCAGTTCTTTTAATTTCACTAGCTTTGCATCTCTGTCAGGGGATACATTAATTGCTTCAAGGTATATGGTTTCAAGCTTGTCTTTATCAGATAGAAGGTCTTGCTTCCATTTGATTAAATCCATATCCTGCAATAAAACCTTGACATTATTTCCAAACATCAGACTGTCAAATTCAGGGTCGTCGATATCTATATCATTAATGTCTGTTTCAGCATCATACTCAAACTGGTGCTGGTCTATTTTTTCCAATGTTTTATTTATCTTGTAGAGGACTTTGTCAACTGTTAAGGCGAAAGAATGAATAGAGCTTTCCATACGTTTTAATATACCGATACGCATTAAGCCAACCAAGCTTTGCTCACGGTCCACCTGCCTGAAGACGCTATTATTAACCCCCACTTCCATATCATACTTTTGTTCATATGCATAACGCTTTTCAGGCAAAACGTATCCCAAAGGAGAATAAACGCAGAGGGTAAGCTTCTTAATAAGTTTATTGATATTCCCAATAGGAGGGAATTCCCCTTTAGTATCAATCTCTGGGTAAATATTTTTTGGAGATAATCTTGTTGGGAACTTACCTATCTCGTCCAAATTATAGTACTTCTCAATGTGCTTTCTTGAGCGTGCAATGGTGACGGTATCTAAAAGCTTGAAATAGTCTAAATTCATCATGTTGACAAAGGATTCTGTAGTCCTTTCGGCATCAGGTAGGATAGACCATTTATTAAATACAGTTTGAGCTTGTCTTAAGATTAGCTCTAAATTGTTTAGTCCTACTCTCGCAAAAGCATTATTCGTACCTTCTGTAATAAATGCTATCTGATTCTTTATATCATTCATACGATTATTTACAGGCGTGGCAGAAAGCATTAAAACCTTTGTTTTTACACCTGATTTAATAATATCGTTCATTAACCTTTCGTATCTGGTTACTCTGCCCTTTACAGGCGGGTTGTTTCTGAAATTATGACTCTCATCAATGACTATTAGGTCATAATTTGACCAATTTATAGTAGAAAGGTTGATAACCCCAGACATACCCGATGTCCTGCTTAAGTCGGTATGATTAAGTACGTCATAATTAAATCTATCCTGCACAAATATATTTCTCTTGTCATTTTGTGTATAGATAGTCCAGTTTTCACTTAGCTTTTTTGGTACTAATACAAGGACCCTGTCATTCCTAAGCTCATAGTATTTTATCACAGCCAAAGCAGTAAAAGTTTTACCCAAACCAACACTATCAGCAATAATACATCCATTGTATTTCTCTATTTTGTCTATTGCACCCATTACTCCGTCTTTCTGAAACTTATATAACTTGTTCCAAATAATAGTTTCCTTAAAACCCGTCCTGCTTTTAATAATATTGTCCTCTGTGAGCTCATCAAGGTAATCATTAAAAATATTGTATAGGGTTACAAAGTAAATGAACTCTGGTGTATTCTCTTTATAGAGAATTTGCATTTGTTCAAGCACTTTTTGTTTTACATCTTCTACAGTCGTTGCATCATCCCAAAGCTCATTAAAAGCCTGCAAAAAACCAATGGTATACTCCTTGCCATATAAACACATATTGCTGTCCAATCTGTTGGAAGGTGTAATACCCAACCCGTCAGAAGTGAAATCAACAGTACCATTTATTGATATATTCTCATCACTATTTTCTATGTAAACCAACCTGGGTTGAGCTGGATTAGATTTCTTTAATGATTTTATCTCTGCTTTTTCCGTAAGCCATGCTGCACACTCTCTTGCAATGAAAGCTTGTTTCATTTCATTCCTTAATTTGATTTCAAACTCATTGCCTGATACTATTTTTTCATTTGTGTGCTCTATATAGAACTCACGAATCAACTCTCTGTCTTTCTTAACAAAGGTTGGTTCTGTAAATATAAACCGCATATTATCAATCTTACTTAACTCCCTTTTAAGCTCAGCATATGCATATATGGTAAAATACGCTGAAATAACTGATAGCTTAGAGCCTTTCGTTAGTTCCGCTCTTAGTTCATCAACTACTTTGTCTTTCTTGTTGTCTAATACTTTAGGGATTTTCAACTTTATCACCACCATACTTATTCTTCATCATCAGATTACTACATCTTGAGTGAGATGTAACATTTATTCCACTTAAAGTTGCGTATTCCCTTTAACTGTCATTAGTATATTAATAAATCATGTAGCTCTGTATAAAAACGTTCCTAAGGCAAAAAATGGTGCGCGTGTTAATTGGGAGTACTTTCTAGCTTCAAATAAATTACTTTCAGTCTCACAAACACAATTAATGAAGTGTAAAAAATACAACCATATGACCTGACAAGTGGCCATATGGTTGTACCTTTAAAGCTAATTATTAGAAGCTATTAACAGGTTATAGGATGAAACATGTAAGAGGGGACTGTCAAGAGCCTGAACATAAATAAATTTTTGAGAACTCAAAGAAGTCATCTCTAGTAAGCTATTTATTATTAGTTGCCACATACTCTTTTACACATCCCAAGTAGTTCATTATTATCTTAACTTGGTCTTGTGTTACATAGAGAAGAAAGTGACGCCCCCAGCAATTTATAAAAATACTTTCTCTGTCGGGCCATATTTTATTGGGTTGAGAATAGATTATCGGCTCCTGATTCTGATTAAATTCAAACTCAAGGTCCCCATACTCTTCGTTATGTAGAATTAATCCAATTGTATTCGGTGTACTACTTAAACAGTCCAACCTAGCAACGCAAGTATATAAGTTCCCACTATGAATCACCATTATTTTACCAATTTGCAATGGAAGATTGCTAATTGCTGTACAATAATCTTTTGGTTTTAATGTTTCACTAGGAAAACTCATTACTATCACCCACTTTCCTCGCTTAAGTTGCAGTTATTCTTCTTCATCCAACACGATTCCAGGTAGCCGAACTAAACAACTCGGCTTTGCTTGTTGTTCATTGCCATCCCTATCCAATCTATATTTACTTCCTGAAAAGAACACTTGTTTCCTTGCTCTTGTTACTGCTACATAGAAGACACTTAATTCGGCAAGAAAGGTATCTTCAAGTGATGGCGTAAGAATAAACTCGCAAGGATTTGTAAAACGAGAGCGACACATTCCACATAGACTCGGATAGTTCGGGAAAAGAAACTGCTCCATGTCTGGCAGAATAACATAGTCCCATTCAAGCCCTTTGGCACCATGAACGGTGGAAATCAAAACATTGCTGCTAACATGCTCCATATTTTGCTTTAACGCTCTATTTTCAAGAGTTTCTATGATTAGTGTAGTTTTTTCTTCGGATGTAAGAAAAACTAATTCACCAATCTTATTTATAAAAATCTGCAATAATGCTAATAAAGAGTTATATGTTGGGGAGTCCTGGTCTTTAAGTTCATCTTTAACCATCTTATAAAATTTTGATAATAAGACTTTAGAAATAGTCGCCTTATTTTTTATAATGTCTCTAAATAATAGTAAACTCTGCATATGGAATCTTATATATTCACTGTCATCATCCCTGAAAAGTCCAAAAAAATAATCAACCCCACTGGAACTTAAAGTATCCATAATTACTTCAATGTTACTACTCCGTTGTTGAACTAAGATAGCTATTCTTACATTATCACCTGAGCGAATTAATTCCCATATCTTTTCTGCAACCCAAGAAGACTCTTCTATCTGAGTTTGGAACAGCCTGTATGGAATTCTAGCTGACTCATTAATTTCTGGATTTGATGGATTTTCAGCATTTGCTCTGATATTTTTATCAAGCAATAACATTTGTGGATTGTCCTTAAATCGATAATTTTTTTCAAGCTGTATTTTTTCTGCTTCATATATTTTTTGTGCTTTACTTAATAGGCTTGGTATTGCTCCGATAAAGCCATATATTCGTTGTAAAGAGTCACCCATAAGTATTAGCCGAGTCTTCTCATTAGTTAATTCCCGTAGCAACCTCCAACTAATTGCGTTAGTATCTTGAAATTCATCAACTATAATTATTGGAAAAAACTTTTGATAAAACTCTTTGATAGTCGGATGTTCAACTAAGCATTTTATGACTAAAAGAATGATTGCATTATAAGTAATGAAATTATTAGTTATAAACTTGTTCAAAACTATATTTGTATATTCCAGCCATTCTTTATTTAGAATATCAATATCATAGCTCTTAATTGCTTCACTTATTCTAGTTAAAAGATTTATTTCATCAAGACTTAGTCCAATATCTAATGAGTTCAAGTGTTGGGCGCTACTATCATCTACAGAAGACAGAGAATTTATGGATACTAGGTTTTCATGCATTAAGTAACCATATAGTTTGAGAAAATGCCTACAGAATCCGTGATAGTTAGATATAAAAACTTTTTCATTTAATTTTATCGTAGAATTTATATCTACCCCTAACATATTTGGCAAATAAAGTGCGATATCATTTTTAATTTTAATTGCTGAATTAACGCTAAAAGTTAAAGCTAGGACTTTTTTGGGATAAAGTAATTGTTTTGATGCTATTAAGTATGCAATTGTACTTATCATTGTTTTTGTTTTTCCGTAACCTGCTGGTGCCTCAATAATTAGCTTTTTTGCTTCAGAAAAAATAGCCTCTAGCTGCTTAATATCACCAGAATGTAACTCCTCAATTTTCTTTTTTACTTGTTCTTGATTATCAAACATTTTGTGCCATCTCCTTGGCTTTACTAAGAGCTTGCATGTATGTACTGGGTATATTAGTTACGCTCTCCGCTAAAATCCTACCAAATATAATACTTTTCTTATTCCTGAGATTGCTAATACATTTTGCTTTTAATGACTCCCTAAGCTGATTTATCAGAGCTGAGTCTACATGGTCTAATTGCGTATGAAGAGTTTCTTGACTGTAATCAATCTCAATATTAAGTTTTTTAGCATCACCAGCTAAAAAACATCTCCGTGCAGGTTCTGTATTTTCTACAAATTTTACATACTCAGTTAACGAAAAGTGATTAAATATTTCTTCCTCGAAGTCAATTCCATCGGTATGATATAAGTTCGTAATATCCTTAAATAGTTCAGGTTTTTCATCAAACTTATCTTTATCTATTATTGAAACATTTTTTATGCCAAATTGGTTTAACAACCTAACTAAAGGAGGTATAGAATCTCCACTTCCTGCCTGTATAATGCTAATTCCTAATTCATCTAAATTTATACGTTCTCTCTCAGCGAATATAGGGACTGCCCCTAATTCACTTTGTCCTTCTACAAGAAATACACATTTAGAGAAGAAAGCTTCTTTAATATACGGCATATTCATATATAATTGTTTTTCTTCGGCTACTGACAAATGTATCTCTGTGCCGCAATTGACCTTTAACCCCGTATCCTTGTAGATATGGTTTATATGTTTATATGAATCGAGAATAATATTTGGTGAATGAGTTGTAATTAGTAATTGCCCTGATATATTATCGATTCCATATAGTATTTTCACCAAGTCACTAAATTGTTCATCTTTATTGTTTAATACTTTAATTAAGTACCTCACTAAGGCTCGTTGCATATATGGGTGTAAATGAACCTCTGGCTCATCTAAACCTAGAAGCATCGGCATATAACTTTTATTAGATTCATCAATAAATAAACTTCTGGCAAATCTTTTTTTATTAAGACTTAAGATTTTTTCCAGTATTACAAGTGGAAACAGAGATAAAAATTGGATACCATATCCAGCTTTTTCAAGTTTAAAGCCTTTATCATCTTGCAGTACAACTAGTTTGGCAAGAATATCTTCTATTTTGCTTTCTAAAACTGCACTAATTTCAAAATCCTTAAGTGTCTTTATTTTAGACAGCTTACTATTAATATCTTCCAATAAGCCATCAACAGATGTTGCATTTATTAAATCAGTACCATCCAAATCATTTTTCTTTATATAGTCATTTACAATATGACCAAATACTTTACCAACACCTCTTCTACTATTAAAGTTAAGCTCTTGGCTTGGATTTCTTAAAGAATCATACCGTACGTAATTGATACATTTAACTCTACTCTGTTCAATGTATGTACCTGTCTCTTTATGATGAAATACAATTGGTTCATCAGGGTTTTCCTGTTTTGCAACTATATTTATTCTATGCCCACCCTCTGGGTCGAATAGGTCTTCAAATAACCCAATTTCTATCTCTGACATCAAAAATTGAATTTCAATTTCTATTGCCTTTGTTGAGTCAAAAAAATCTTCTTCATAAAAGCGTGTTTGATTAAATAAAATATCTAACATATGAATAATATTTGTTTTCCCTAGGTTATTTTCTCCAACAATAAATGTAACTAGTGGGTGAAAAGACATTGACAAACCGCTTAAATTTCTATAATTTTCGATTCTTACCTGGCTAAGTCTCATCTGGCTTACCCCTCTTTTCTATTATTATAG
This sequence comes from Clostridiales bacterium, assembly GCA_018335855.1. Classification (GTDB taxonomy): domain Bacteria; phylum Bacillota; class Dethiobacteria; order Dethiobacterales; family Dethiobacteraceae; genus UBA7523. The sequence continues at coordinate 28,677 of JAGXRM010000012.1, read as the reverse complement.
TTAGAGGATTCAACACTTTGAAAATATTACCTTTTTTGTTGTGCCAATCCATCTAAAAATGTCGAAAAGGCCCGTACGATTTACTATTCGTAACAGGCCTTCATTATTATTCTTAAAGCTTAATTAATATCATGCGTTAAATATTTAGATTACAAAGAAGTAATTGCCTAATGTATAGGTCTAAATGCAAATGTGGCCAAGTTCAAGAACAAAAATACACTACGATACTTGCATTAGCGTAAAGGGATTAAGTAGTCGATAAATCTAAAATGCTTTTTACCAATGAATCCAGTCCGTCACAATCGATAAGATATATATTATTTGCCTCTGCAAGTTCTATGGCGGCCTTTGTAAAGCGATTATTAGTTACTACAATTCCGATTTGTGCATCGTAAATTTTTAAAGCTGCTACTACTTCTTGAACTGCCTTATTTCCTACGCTATTATTATAAAATTTTGCTTGCACAACTGTTTTAACGTTATCTTTCATGAGAACTAAATCAGCGCCCTGGTCACCTGTCGCTTTGGTTAACTCAACGTTATAACCTAGTTTCTCAAAAATAAATTTAATATAAAGTTCAAATTCCTCACCAGTTATAATATTACTACGAGCCAGATTAAATGCCAGTTCATTATGCTCTTTTGTAAAATCACCTTTTAGGTAACGCTCTTTTTCTTGAATTAATTCGAGTTCCTCATAAAATTCTTTAAACTTTTTTGCTATATCATTATCACAGTAAATTGATTTATACAATCCATCCAAACTTAGTAGCGGCACTGCTTTTTCTATTAGTGTTGAATAAAAAACATAAAATGTTACCGTCATATCTACTCCTAATTTTCTTGCAAGACCGCTCCAATCATATTCAGGTATAAATTCTAGTAATCCTTTAACGATGATATCATAATCCAGTTGGTCATGTGTTTTTCGTAGGTGCATAATTATTCTGTCACAATCTTCATGTAGAAATGGAAATGCTCCCTTATGGTCTTTTTCATTGATAATTCTGATAAGGCATATTAAATCAGAACATGTAAAGCGGTCATCAAAAACCTTGTTATAAAACTTATTATATAGAGGCGATATTTTTTCAAATATTATGTTATAATCATCGTTAAACTGTTCATGCAAATTAACTCTTATAGTATTTAATTCATCATGGTTCAATAATTTATCTTGATTGCGGGAAATAACAAACAATCTATTAAGTGCAACAACACAAGCAAATAGTTTAACTAATACGAGGTTCCTGAGAAAGGTTAGGTCAATTATATCGTTTTGAGCTTCCTCTATTTCTGAGTATAAATCTAATATAGATTTTTGAAAGGTTGCATATTCTAGTATATAACTTCCATTATTGGTGCTCCTATATAATGATTCTAATACATTCCAATTATCTTCGATATTGTAAATGCTTCCAAAGAAATTCATGAAAAGCGGCTTAATCTCGGACGCAATAAACTTTTCATATTCAGCTATACTATCAATACCACTAGTTAATGAATATAAGTATTCAAATAATTTATATAGTGTACTATCCTCGATGTCTTCATAGAAATAAAATTTCCGATACATAGAAAATGCAACATTGATAGTCTTAAGACAATGATGATGCGTTATGTAATTATCTGTGAATTCTTTCTTCAGCATTTCAGGTTCAAGATGCTCGGGTTCAACTGCAATTACTTCGCATTGTAAATTTTCTTCTATTGTTACGGCTTCATTTTTAATACTAGTACCTTTATATGATTGTCTTCTAAAAAAATTAAACACTGACCCTTCCCTCCTTAAAGCATGGATTTTATGAACCATTTTAATTATTTATTAGGTGTTAGGTGTTAGGTATTAGGTATTAGGTATTAATTTCCATATTTCTATATATACGTTCAACATCCTTTATTAAAACGAAAATAAAGTTAATTTAATAGTATGATGCAATAGAAGAGGTACTACTTCAGCAAGTGAAGTAGTACCTCTTTTTGATAGAACTTTTTTTTAAATGATATAACTATATTTTAATTGATAAAACTTTATTTTAAAGTATCATTTTTTTTGATTGGCTGCCTGCTAACTATTCCACAGTTACGCTTTTTGCCAGATTCCTTGGCTTATCAACGTCACAACCACGCTGTACAGCGGCATAGTAGGACAGCAGTTGCAGGGGGATGACGGACAGTACCGGAGAAAGCAGTGGGATTGTAGCCGGGATAGTAATCACAGCGTCCACTTCTTTGCCGGTTTCCCGGTCCCCTTCCATAACGATGGCTAGGACGTAGGCGTCCCGGGCTTTCACTTCTTTAATGTTGCTCCACATTTTTTCATAGAGCTGGGGTTGGGTTGCCAGAGCGATGACCGGGATGTTTTCGGTAATCAGCGCCAGGGTGCCGTGCTTGAGTTCGCCGGCGGCGTAGGCTTCGGCGTGGATATAGGAGATTTCTTTGAGTTTCAGGGAGCCTTCCAGGGCTACAGCGTAATCCAGGCCGCGGCCGATGAAGAAGGTATCTTCCCACTGGCTGAGACGACTGGTGAATTCGGTGAGTTCATTTGCCTGGCGCAGAATCTGATCCACGTGGGAGGGTAGTTGGGTTAATTCCTGGGTGAGAAGGACTACCTCTTCGTTGGGGATGGCTTCCATAAGTTGGCCAAGGTGAAGTGCTAGGAGATAGAGTACGATTAGCTGGGTGGTGTATGCCTTGGTGGAAGCGACGGCAATTTCCGGACCTGCCCAGGTGTAAATAACCTGGTCTGCTTCGCGGGATACAGTGCTTCCTACTACGTTCGTCACGGCCACTACTGGACTGCCTTTTTCTTTAGCAAGGCGGAGGGCCGCCAGAGTATCGGCGGTTTCGCCGGATTGGCTGATAACGACAACCAGAGTATCTTCACCCAGGAGAGGATCACGGTAACGGAATTCTGACGCCACGTCTACTTCAACCGGTAAACGGAGTAGTTTTTCAAAGACATATTTGCCAACCAGACCGGCGTGGTACGCGGTGCCGCAGGCAACCATCACCACTTTGAGCAAGTTCTTTGTCTGCTCCGCTGTTAATTTAACTTCGTCTAAGTTTACAAGGCCGTCTGCGGTGATGCGGCTGCGGAGGGTATCTCGGATTGCTTTGGGTTGTTCGTGAATCTCCTTGAGCATGAAATGCTCATATCCGTCTTTTTCTGCGGCGAGTACATCCCACTCGATGTGGATGATTTCTTTGTCGATAGGCACGCCATTACCATTTTCAATGATGACGCTGTCCCGGGTTACATCGGCCAGTTCGCCGTCGTTAAGAATAAAGGTCTGACGGGTGTATTTGAGTAAAGCGGGGATGTCAGAGGCGATAAAGTTTTCCCCTTCGCCCAGACCGATTACCAGGGGGCTGTCTTTACGGGCACAGATGAGCCGGTCCGGCTCGTAACGGCTCATCGCCACCATGCCGTAGGAGCCTTTTACCTTGTCAATCACAAGGCGGACGGCTTCTTTTAAGTCACCTTCGTAAAAATGCTCGATGAGATGGGCCAGTACCTCCGTATCTGTTTCAGAACGAAAAGTGTGGCCTTCACTTTGAAGCCATTCCCGCAGGGATTGGTAGTTCTCAATAATGCCGTTGTGGATAACTACAAACTCGTTGGTACAGTCACTGTGAGGATGGGCATTCTCGTCACAGGGGCGCCCGTGGGTGGCCCAGCGGGTATGACCGATGCCGATGGTACCGACCAGATCCGTCGCTCCAACCTTTTCTTCCAGGGCGCGGAGGCGGCCTACAGATTTGACCATTTCCAGATGATCTTCACAAAGGAGTGCGACCCCGGCGGAGTCGTAACCCCGGTATTCTAATTTACTTAAACCTTCTATCAAAATTGGGTAGGCTTGTTGCCCCCCGATATAACCAACAATACCACACATATTTAAGTCCCCTTTCTTTCTATTTCTATAAGAACACTAATAAGCCACGGAAACTTTTTTGTGCCGGCAATTACTTGCCGGTTTTGTAAAGTCCCTTACGGCCGTGGCCCGGCCGGGAGGCATCCGCCGAAAAATCGATAAACCTCCTCCTCGTCAACACGCTTCGCGTGTTCTGGCGCTTCTATTCAGTTGTAAACAGGCACACCTCCCTATTTCAATTCTTCCCGGATCACATCGGCAAGCTCATTAGCCATTGTATGCAGTTCTTCCTCATTCGGTCCCTCAAGCATCACCCGGATTAACGGTTCTGTTCCTGAGGGGCGCACAAGCACTCGTCCCTGGCCTGCCAGCGCTTTTTCTACGTCAGCGGTAGCCTGTTGTATTCGGGTATTAGTATCCCAGCCGTCCCGGCTACGTACAGTACAGTTAATCAAAACCTGGGGGTAACGGGTCATCAATGAAGCGAGTTTTGAAAGGGATTGATTTTTTTTGACCATAGTTTGCATGATTTGGAGGGCGGTTAAGAGGCCGTCTCCTGTGGTGTTGTAATCGAGCATGATGATATGGCCGGATTGTTCACCGCCTAAATTGTACCCTTCAGCCAACATCGTTTCCAGGACATAGCGGTCGCCCACTTTGGTACGGATGAGTTGAAAGCCTTGCTTGGCAGCAGCTTTTTCCAGTCCAATATTACTCATGACCGTGGCGACCAGTGTATTATTTTTTAAGCGGCCTTCCTCTTTGAGGAACGTGGCACAGATGGCCATGACCGCATCGCCGTCTACTAATTGACCGTGCTCATCAACGGCGAGTACTCTGTCGGCATCGCCGTCAAAAGTAAAGCCAAGGTGGGCACCTGTTTCCACGACAATGCGGGCAACTTCTGCCGGATGGGTGGAGCCGCAGTTGTCGTTAATATTGATACCGTCTGGCTGGTCATTCATGGTGATAACTTCTGCCCCCAATGAGCGAAATGCCTGAGGAGCCAACTGGTAGGCGGCACCGTTTGCGCAGTCGAGTGCGACTTTAAAGCCATCAAAGCGGATTGGTACGGTGGCGAGTAAAAAATCCAGGTAACGGGAGACGCCGTCGCTAAAGGGTTGAACGCGGCCGATCTGGCCGGCAGTGGCGCGGGGAATCTCGTCTTCCTCTGAGAAGTAAAGGCGCTCCATTTCGGCTTCCACGTCATCAGACAGTTTGAACCCCTGGTTGTTAAAGAATTTAATCCCGTTGTCGGGATAAGCGTTGTGGGAGGCGGAGATCATCACACCGCCGCAGCCTGCCAGTTCCCTGGTGAGATAGGCGATGGCCGGGGTGGAAATGATACCCGCAGTATAGACATCGACGCCGGTTGAAGTGAGGCCGGCAATAAGGGCACCTTCCAACATAGCGCCGGAAATACGGGTATCCCTGGCAACCAGAAACTTTGGTGCAACACCACTGGCACGGGAAAGTACGTAGGCGCCGATACGGCCGATTTTAAAAGCCAATTCCGGCGTTAATTCCTGGTTGGCCACGCCGCGTATTCCATCTGTGCCGAAAAGTTTACCCATCTTGTGTCCTCCCGCAAACCACTTTAGTATAGCATACCTTTGCCGTTCTGACAATCTTACAGAGGGCCAATAAGTACGTCCACAGTTACTTTGTCCATGGACAAAAGTTCTACTCCAGATGGAACAATCAATGTTAGTTCTGTTGCAATCGTTTCCATAGCCTCGCTGACGTTAACAGGGGCGGTAATCACTTCGGTAATTGTATCTAATAATTCTACTTTCCCCTGAATGGTTACCGTTGCCGGATGAATATCAATCTGGCGAATCTGGTAACCTTCGGCCGGATCACCTTCCAGCGGCACGCGGACTGGCACCGTCTTTTGGGGTTGGGTAAAAGGAATGAGTACTTCAACCATTGCAGGGTTAACAACAACGCCCTTAACTTCCCGACCGTCTTCGGTGACAGCCACCACCGGTACCACTTGTACCCGGTCACCGTCAGCCTGATGAACATTGACCACTGCTTTCACCTGAAAAACATTGGCAAGGATAGAGCGGGGGCCCCGGACGAAAACGGAATTAGGCAGAATGCGTGGTTCGCCCATAACCAGGCCCTCTTTGGATTCTCCGATAATTTCCAGGTTCACCGTTTTTTGCGGAGCTTCTATTTCCTCCAACTCAATGGTAACCTGCTGCGGACGGTAGGAAAGTAATCTGACGCCGCGGGGGACTTCAGCGTTAGGTGTCAGGAGATGCTGTCCTTCACCCAAATTTTTCATATCGACAAACACTTTTAAGTTTTGGGGCGTGATATTGTCCAGGATGTCTGCTCTGCCTCTTAAATCCACATCAATTTCCGAAGGGATATTCATGATAGCCAGTTCATCGTTTAAATTCAGCCAGGACAGCGGTACATTACGAAAGGTGCGGGTAATGTCTTCACTGGGACGTAGCGCATCTCCCGTTACATATACCCAGAGTGTCAGGGCAAGAAAAAAGGCAACCACCTTAACGACATTGTTGTTTTTAAGAAGCCGCTCCATCATTAGTTCGACCTCCATTGCCTGAAGCTCAGAGTATTCACAGGGGGTTTAAGCAAGCTGAGCAACATCTGCTTGAGAGTCTTTTCATCAAGGTAACGGGTAAGCTTACCGTTAGTCGTCAGGGAAACGACGCCGGTTTCCTCTGAAACGATGAGAGCCACGGCGTCCGACTGCTCGGATACTCCCAGAGCAGCGCGGTGTCTGGTACCTAATTCTTTGCTAAGGTTAGGGTTTTCGGTCAGGGGGAGGTAACATCCGGCAGCCATGATTCTGTTGCCGCGGATGATGACGGCACCGTCATGAAGCGGGCTGCGGGATAGAAAAATATTAATTAAAAGTTCAGCGGAAACCTGACCGTCAATGGAGATTCCTGTTTGAATCAATTCCTTTAGGCCGGTCTCCCGCTCAATGACAATGAGCGCGCCCAGCCTTTTTTTAACCAATACCTGGATTGCTTTAATCAGTTCTTCCAGCATTTGTTCAACATCAATATCACCATAGATAGCACTGGTGCGGGTAAAAAGTTTACCGCGTCCCAGGGACTCCAGTGCACGACGCAATTCCGGATGAAATACAATAAGGATAGCGACAAAACCCAGGGTCATAATCTGTCTGAGGAGCCAGTGGATAACGACCAGCCCGGCTTGACCGCTAACGACCGTAGCGATGAGAAGAACGGCCAAGCCTTTGACTATCTGTTCCGCACGTGTGCCACGGATGAGGATGATTGTTTTATAAAATACATACGTAACAATAGTAATATCCAGGATGCTGCGCCAGCTAAGCACGTTAAGCACCTGGAGTAATTGAGCCATGAACCGCACCTCCTCTTCAATGTTTGTAATCAAGCCTTATGCATTTATATTTTATTCGTGAAGCAATACAGAAAAACCTGCTACACTTAGATTTAACCGGCCTTTTTTAAAGAATTAAAAAAAAGCTTACCGTTTTTTGAAGAACTCCCTGGTAAGCTTGATAATAATCCCGCTTAACCCCCATAAGCCGATGAGGTTTGGTATAGCCATCAACCCGTTCAATGTGTCGGCTAACGCCCAAACGGTACGCAGCCCACCGACGGCACCAATGGGAATCAGCGGAATCCAGACAAGGCGATACAGCAGGGCTGATCGTGTCCCTGCCAGATATTCAAAACACTTTTCACCATAGAATGACCAGGCAACCAGCGTTGAAAATGAGAAGAATACCAGGCCTATGGCGACAATATATCCCCCGGGGCCGGGCAGTCCCACGTTGAACGCGGCCGTCGTCAGTGCAGCACCTTCCAGACCCTCGGTCCAAACGCCGGTAACCATAATGGCTAATGCTGTCAGTGTGCAAACAACATGGGTGTCAAAAAAGACTTCAAAAATTCCCCAAAGGCCCTGCCTGGCAGGATGATCGGTCCGAGCTGCAGCGTGGGCAATGGAGGCACTGCCCAAGCCAGCTTCATTCGTAAAAATACCGCGGGCCACACCGAACCGAACAGCTTGAAGTACTCCGGCACCGGCAAAGCCGCCGATAGCCGCCCGGCCGGTAAAGGCGTTGCCGATGATGGTGGCGAATGCAGCGGGCACCTGATTCAGAGACGTTAAAATAATAATCAACGCTCCAACCATGTAAAATCCCGCCATAAGAGGAACGAGCTTTGCTGTGATTGCGGCCACTCTTCGAATCCCGCCGAGGATAACTACCCCGGTCGCTACAGCCAGGACCAGTCCGGTCAGAAGGGGCGGAATGTTAAATGCCTGCCTGACTGCGTCGGCTACAGAATTGGCCTGAACCATATTACCGATACCAAAGGCTGCCAGTGAACCGAAGATGGCAAATAATACTGCAAGAAACTTTTGGTTTAAACCATGTTCCAGGAAATACATCGGTCCGCCTACGACAGAACCATCTTGACGGGTCTGCCTGAAGTGAACGGCTAGCACTACTTCGGCATACTTTGTCATCATCCCGAAAAAGGCGGAAAACCACATCCAAAATACGGCGCCGGGGCCCCCAAGGGTAATGGCTGTGGCGACGCCTGCGATATTGCCGGTGCCGATGGTGGCAGCCAACGCCGTGGTAAGCGCCTGAAACGGGCTGATTTCACCTTTTGCGCCGGTGTTGGACCGGAGAATACTAAAAATTGTTTCCTGAAGGACTAGGGGGAACCGTCTTATTTGCAGAAAGTTACTGCGCCACGTCAGGTAAAACCCGGTAGATAAAATCGCAATAATCAGCACCGGGCCACCCACAAAGTCATGGAGCAAATTATTAATCTGTTGTAAAATCTCCATTTGCCAGCGACTCCTCCGTCCTTTTCCCTACCAAATAGTATGCCGCAGACAGGGGATTTCATGTTAGAAAATCTTATAAAATAAAATCTGCATATCGTCCGCAATGGGGACAGGCTTTATCTTTAAGCAGGTTTAGCGTCCGGTAGCCGTCTCTGGTTACCTGATCTTTACCGCAGTCGGGACAGACGGTGTGGGCAGCGTCGCTGCCGGGGATATTGCCTAAATACACATAGTGGAGCGTCTCCCGCGCAATTTCCCGTAATGTCTCCATTACCGTAACAGGAGTAGGAGGTAACGTGAAGCGGTGCTGGGGAAAATAGCGTGAAAGGTGAACGGGAATAGCAGGATTCATGGAAGCAACCCAAGAGGCAAAGCGACGAATGTCATCCTCACTGTCATTGAGGGTGGGGACAACCAGATAGGTAATTTCCACGTGGGACTGCGCTACGGCTGTTTCGACATAACGCAGCACAGGTTCCAGGCGACCTTCACAATACCGGCGGTAATACTCATCCTGAAAAGACTTAACGTCAATATTAAAGGCGTTAATTAGAGGAAGCAATTCTCTTAAAGGTTCCTGGTTCAGAAAACCGTTCGTTACCATGACATTTTTAAATCCTCTGTCCCGTACGATTTGTGCCGTATCAAGCACATATTCATACCACATTCCCGGCTCCGAATAGGTGTAGGCGATTCCGACGGGATTTTTGGCTCCTTGCTTTTCCAGCATGTCCACCAGTTCAGCCGGACTTACACGAACCGAATTGGTATCAGGAGATTTTCCCGCCAGATGCCAGTTTTGGCAAAAGCCGCAACTTAAATTACACCCGAATGTCCCTGTGGAGAAAATTTCACGGCCCGGGTAAAAGTGGTAAAGAGGTTTTTTCTCCACCGGATCCATGGCCAAGGCAGCGCAAATCCCGTAATTGAGAGAATACAGCTTTCCTTTGGACTCTTCCCTTACGCCACAAAGTCCTTTTTCGCCGTTTTTTAACCGGCAAAACTGGGGGCAAAGGTGGCAATGTACGCCGGGATCCTTTTGATGATAATAGCGCGCTTCATGCATAGCGTTCCTCCGGTTTTAGTAATAGCGCTGCACTAGAAAGCGGAATATTTTATATGGCTCTTGTGGTGAAATGCCCGCCTTTTGCAGAGCGATCGATAGTTGTTCTTCCACGGTATCGACCCCTTCCAGGTCGGGCAGAAGTACTCCCCTGCGATTGCCACTTTTAACGATAACGCCGTATTCACGAGGGTCCAGGTCTGCCGGACCCGATACTTCTTCTGCCTCGGACAGGACATCAACAGAATAAGTAAGCATAGGAAGTTCTTCTTCCGTAACCGGGCGAAAGCGGGGATCGTGCATGCCGGCGGAAATAGCATTCTCCATAATTTCCTGTGCAATACTTTCCCGTACCGGCTCCAGTGTGCCAATACAACCCCGCAGATGGCCATCAATTTTTAACGAAACAAATGTTGCCGCTTTTTGTTTGGTCAGTGTTGAGTTGGCAGGGAGTTCCCCTGTTTTACCTGTTTTTACATAGGACTCCAGTGTCTGCCGTGCTAAACGCACATGTTCACTTTCTGAAATGGCGGGTTGATTCACTGATTCCCTGTCAGGAGATAGATCAGCAACCAGATAACCCACCCCGAATGGCCCTTCATAAGAAAGAATTTCCGGGGAGATGCTATAGCCGTCCAACATGCCAAAGCAGATGAGGAAAGAACGGTATCCACATTCGCCGGCCTTGTCAAGAAGGCTCTTATCCAAAGAAAGAATAGATGGCACGTCATACGTTTCAATCAGCTCGACGATACGGCTGTCAAATTTTTCTCCCTCCGGAGAGAAGCCAGCCGGAGCATCGCGGGTCAGCCTGTGGGAAAGATCTCCGCTGGCCACAACGGCAGCACGTCGGTGTAAGCCCGACAGCGCTTTGGTAACGGCCATCCCAAACTTGTACAATTGCCCCGGCGTCAACAGCCCGAAGGTGATGTGAACGATGGGCAGGTGTACACCGGCTTTATCCAAAAAATACAGCGGGACAAGAGCGCCGTGATCCAGTTCCGGTAAGACCCCGAATGAGGCGGCACTTTTCATGTCAAGGGGCATCGTAGGAATCCCCTGCCGCCCCGCTTCTATTCCAATGGCTCCTACAGCTTCCCGGTCCGCCGAAAAGCGAAGGGCTACCGACGGAGCACCAAACCTTGCCAAAGAACCGCGTATCTCTTCATGGTCAAGAAGAGATACGGCGTCGCGAAATACTGTGCCGTGCGGTGAGATAATGACCAGTGTATCAGCATTGCTGTCTCTGACACGGCCGGCCAGTTTTTCCATCGCTGCCGCTGTGGCACTAATCTTCTTTTCTTCCCCGCCTCCAACCTCCGGAACTATGATCGGGGGATGGGGATAAATCCCCGCCTGAATAATACTGTTCATTTTTTAAGCCTCCCTCCGTATTTTCTTACAGTCAGATTAATTTTAAACGGAAATGTTTTCTTTCCATAAACGTTCATCTATAATTAATGTTATAAGAAACTGTTTTTAAGGCAAAATGAAGAAGTAAGTTGACCATCCCGAAAAAGGAGTCATGATAATGACGATACAGGAACCGTTATGGTATCAGCTAGAGATCAAGCAGGCTTTTGAAGAGTTGAACAGTAGCCCCGACGGCCTGACACAGTCGCAAGTAACAGAAAAGCTGGAAAGTGTCGGACCAAACGAAATTGAGGACATTGATAAAATCAGCCTTTGGCAAGTTATTCTCGATCAATTTAAAGATCCGCTTATTTATATCCTGCTCATTGCCGCCGTAGTTACTACCGCCTTAGGAGAATTTATTGATACGTATGTTATTTTGGCGGTCGTTCTGGTAAATGCAATTATCGGCTTTACTCAGGAATATAAAGCGGAACAGGCAATCCGGGCATTGGCAGAACTGGCTTCGCCACGAAGCCTGGTCGTACGGGACGGTAAAACGGTGGAGATTGACAGCCGGGAGTTGGTACCGGGAGACGTGGTTTTGCTGTCATCAGGAAGTCGTACCCCTGCAGACATGCGGTTGGTGGACACCATCCAACTGGATGTAGACGAGTCACCGCTTACCGGGGAATCTACCGGTGTGCGGAAAATGTCGCAGGCACTAAAAGAAGAGGATCTTGCCGTCGCTGACAGAAAAAATCTGGCATACATGGGTACTGTGGTGCTATCCGGTCGCGGGACGGGATTGGTCTATGCCACCGGTGCGAGAACCCAGATCGGTATGATTTCAGAAAAAGTAAAACAAATTGATAAACTATTAACACCGCTGCAGCTGCAATTCGCAAAGCTTGGGAAACTGATTGGTGCCCTTATTGTTGCCCTTTCTGCGGTGGCTTTTATTATCGGGTTTTTGACCGGGCGGGAGTTAACTGAAATTCTCTTAACGGCAATAGCCCTGGCCGTAGCAGCAATACCCGAGGGGCTTCCCATCGTCTTTACACTAACATTGGCCGTAGGGGTCAGCCGTATGGCAGAAAGGAATGCGATTGTACGGCATCTGCCATCGGTTGAGACACTAGGCAGTTGTAGTATAATCGCCTCGGACAAAACAGGCACTCTGACAAAAAATCAAATGACCGTACAAAGAATTTACGCCGGGAACAAACACTTTTCAGTAAGCGGTACGGGGTATGCGCCGGCAGGTAAAGTTTTTGACGGCAATGAACAAACAAGCGAAGTAACTGCCGGAGAAAATGTGGCACTACGCTGTTGCCTGCTCACCGGACTGCTAGCCAATGAATCAGACTTAGTGGAAAAAGATAACGAATTCTCCGCAGCCGGTGACCCGACAGAAACGGCGTTAATTGTTTCTGCGCTTAAAGGTGGCCTGAACCGTGAAACCATAAAGAAAGAGTTCTCCAAATTGGATGAAATTCCCTTCGAATCTGAGAATTTTTATATGGCAGTGTTGACAACTACACCGGCGCTGGGCAAAAATATGGTCTGGGTGAAAGGGGCACCGGAACGGTTACTGGAAATGTGCGCTGATACTCAAATCAACGCTACGGGTGATAAAATTGACCTGAATAAAGACGAAGTTTTAAAGCTATACCGGGAAATGGGGGAAGAAGGGTTACGTGTGTTAGCCATGGCGTATAAACCTGTTGACCCTGGCATGGAAAAATTAGAAAAAGAGACCGTTGAATCAGAACTTATCTTTGCCGGACTGCAAGGGTTGCTCGACCCGCCGCGGGAGGAAGCGATGGAGGCGATTCGCAAATGTAAAAAGGCGGGAATTCGGGTTTTGATGGTTACCGGGGATCATCAGGTAACCGCAGTAACCATTGCTAAAAAAATCGGCATCACAGATGGCGACGATATTCCTGTGCTGACAGGCCGGGACATCGATAATTTGTCAGACGATGAACTTTACGAACAGGTAGGCAAAGTCTCGATTTACGCCCGTGTCTCCCCTTTTAATAAGCTGCAAATCGTAGAGCAATTGCTACGGCGCGGAGAAGTGGTGGCTGTTACCGGCGATGGTGTCAATGACGCTCCGGCGTTGAAAGCCGCCCATATCGGTGTTGCTATGGGCAAGTCAGGCACAGACGTAGCGAAAGAAACATCTGATATTATTGTTACAGACGACAACTTTGCCAGTATTTTTGCTGCTGTGGAAGAAGGGCGTGTCGTGTTTTCCAATTTAAGAAAAGCGACATTTTTCCTGCTTTCCACCGGCAGCGGTGTGATTTTGCTAATCCTGTTAATCTTGGGGTTAGGATTGCCACTCCCCTTCCGTCCGGCGCAGATCCTATGGCTCAACCTGGTTACTAACGGACTGCAGGATGTAGCGTTGGCTTTTGAACCCAAGGAAGATGGTATCCTTGATCTGCCACCCCGTTCTCCCAAGGAACCCATTATCTCCCGGCTCATGATGGGTAGGCTGGTCTTTGTCGGGTTTATAATGATGGGTGGCACTTTGGCAACATTTCTCTGGCAACTCCGTATCGGGGCAAACATTGACCAGGCCCGTACCGTGGCATTAACTACCATGGTGGTGTTTCAGATGTTTCATGTTTTTAACGCCCGTTCGGAGTTGACTTCTGTCTTCCGCGTTCCGGTGCTATCCAATAAATTTCTTTTTTATAGCGTAATAGCCGCGTTTACCGCCCATATTTCCGTGATTTACCTCCCTCCTCTCCAGGCTATTTTCCGTACAACGGCGCTTAACGCAACGCATTGGATTGCTATTATAGCAGCGGCTTCACTGGTAATTGTCGGAGAAGAGCTGGAAAAAGGTCTGCGCCGAATGGCGAAACAAAAATAAACTCCCGCGGGAGTTTATTTTTAATTGTAGGATTTTGCTTGCACGGGGAGAATTGAATACTATAATATAGCTGCATCAATCATGACGATGGAGTATTCAGGAAGCGTGTAATCCCCAGATAAACAGCCCAGGCCAGTTGAGACTGGTACTCCTCGTCGCTGAGAAGTTCCCGCTCTGCCGGATTGGAGAGAAATCCGCTCTCCACTAATACCGCGGGCACACCGGCTTCGTTTAATATGAGGTAATTCCCCGGCTTCGCCTGCCGGTCAGTATTTTTTAATACGTTAGCAAGCTCCGTCTGAATCAATTCCGCCAAACGCTTTCCTGTCTCACAGTCAGCATTATAAAAAACCTGGGCACCCCGCCAACGCGGGGCAGAAATAGCGTTGGCGTGAATACTAACGACTAAATCGGGAGACGCGCTATGAATAATAAATAACCGGTGCTTCATATCCTGCTTTTTTTTCGGCCCGGCGGTGGGAAGCACCAGTAAATCCCGGTCCGATTCACGGGTCATCACAACTCTTGCCCCACCGGTCTGGAGGTAGTCTCGCAATGCATAAGAAATCCCCAGCACCACATTTTTTTCTTCGATATTATCTCGAGTAACGCCGGGATCATATCCTCCGTGGCCCGGGTCTATTACTACTGTTATCCCGGACAGAGGCAACCCCGTAGATGTTACAGCCCGGGAGTTCGCTGTAAAAATGCCGGCAAAGAAGAGTGCGCCAAGCAGAACCAGAGCAACACAGGATATTCGTATTGTTTTTATCAGCGCCGGTGAACTAACAAAGACAACGCGCATACACATACCTCCCCATAATAATTATGTCCGCTCTGATGGGGATATGTACAGGAGGCCTTTCCATTTGAATAATAAAGCGCATTGGGAGTTATTTATAACTTTTTTCAAAATCGGCGCAACCACTTTTGGGGGCGGATATGCCATGCTTCCTATCATCAAAAGAGAAGTGGTGGAAAACCGGGATTGGCTCAATGATGAAGAGTTCATTGACGTGCTGGCAGTAGCCCAGTCCTCTCCCGGAGCTGTTGCTGTTAACTCAGCTGTCTTTATCGGTCAAAAACTGCAGGGGTTCCCGGGAGCGATTGCCGCGCTCCTAGGCGCGGTGTTACCCTCATTTATTGTCATCCTCACCATAGCGATGTTCTTTACCCGCTTTACAGAACACCCCGTGGCTGTGGCCGCCTTCGCCGGTATCCGGCCGGCCATCGCCGCCCTCATAGCAGCTGCCGTAATAAAAATAGGCAAACCGGTATTTACCCGTCGCCGCAACGTCATACTTATGGTGTCTTTCCTGCTTCTGTCCCTGTTTCTGGATTTTCATCCCGTAGCTATTATTCTATTAGGCGCAGGGCTCGGTCTCCTGTTTCACTGGCTTGCCTGCCGCCAGGTCGCACCGGAGGAGGAAAAACAATGATTCTCTTCGAACTTTACCTGGCATTTCTTAAAATCGGTCTTTTTAGTATCGGCGGCGGCTATGTGATGCTTCCGTTGATTCAAAAAGAAATCATCGAGAATCACGGCTGGTTAACCTTACCGGAGTTTGTGGATATTCTGGCTGTCGCGGAGATGACGCCGGGCCCGGTAGCAATCAACTCTGCTACATTTATCGGCTTCCGTACCGGAGGGTTCTTAGGAGCCGTGCTGGCCACAGCTGGCGTTGTTACCCCTTCGTTGGTGCTGATGGTTATAGCCGCCAGCCTGTTGGCCCGTTTTTATGAAAATAACTGGGTCAAGGCTGCCTTCAGCGGCCTTCGTCCGGCGGTTGTTGCACTAATCATCGGGGCCGCCGTCTTCGTCGGCCGCGCATCCCTACTCGATCCAACTTCCATCGCTATCGGAACCGTAGTGTTCATAATACTACTCAAAACCCGCCTCCACCCCATTGTTGTCCTGTTACTCTCCGCCGCAGCTGGCATCATCATCTACCTCTAACCGGGGTTTGGCGGGGACGCCGCAGACGAATGTGTTGGGGGGTACATGTTGGTTAACCAGGGAGCAGGCGGAGACGATGGCACCGTCGCCGATTTCCACGCCGGCTAGGATAGTGGAATTGGCACCGATCATGACATCTTGGCCGATGATGACTTCGCCGGTAGCCCATTCGTTAATAAGAAATTCATGAGCGAGGATGGTGGTCTGGAAGCCAATGATGGCATTGTCGCCCACGGTAATCAAGTGGGGAAAGAACGGGTCAAAAAACGCCATCAGACCAACGCGGGCGTTTTTACCTATTTTAATTCCCACCAGGCGGTATAGCATATTCTTTAAGCGCAACGATGGAATAATGCGACACGTATAAATAACAAAAAAATTAAAGTATACCCGTAGCGGGGAAACGAGTTGAGTCCAGTAGCATAGGGAGTTTTTCGGACCGGGCAGTGAATGTTTTGTGATGTTCCTCATGCAGAATGTACCGCTGTTATAATTTCAGACAACCGCTGCTTATACTCGTGCCTTTCTACCACCGTACCGGTAACAAGGATATCGGCACCGGCTGCAATCAATTGCCTGGCAACACCTGCAGTCCGGATTCCACCGCCGACAATCACAGGCATATCTACTGTTTTTTTCACTGCTCGCACCATTTCCGGAGGTACGGTAACGGGAGACCCGCTGCCACATTCCAGATAAAGATAGTTGAAGCCTAACATTTCGGCGGCGGCTGCATATCCGTTGGCAACCCAGATATCTTCACGTCTGATAAGGTCCACTTCTCCCACATCCCCGGCACGCATGCCTGGAGAGACGATTATATATCCTGTGGAAAGGACTTCTACATTTAATTTTTTTAAAAGAAGGGCACTTTCTGCCTGTGAACGGATTACGTACTTTACGTTTCTTGAATTTAAAAGGGACAGGTAAAGCATGGCATCAAAACTTAGACTGTACGCTTTATCCTGGCCGGGAAAAAATATAACCGGCTTTTTACTGACACGTTTAACAGCATCGACAGTTTCAGAAAGATTTGCCTGATAAACGCCGCTTGAACCACCTACAAGGAAACCGTCGGTTCCGAACTTATCGGCATTTTCTGCAATCTCGCTGGCTCTGGCCGGAGACTGCTTGACAGGATCAATGAGAGTCAGATGTGCCGGACGATGCGTGATGATTTCATCCAGAATGCTACGGACATGCATAAAAACACTTCCTATATAAAAATGATTTAGTCTCATTATAGCCCAAAATCACTTATGTTTTCAACAATGGTGTACAGGAAACTATTGATATTCTCCTCAACGCATTGCTCCGTGAAGCGTCTTTCTCTTATATGGATATATTGGTAGCTACTTTTTTAACATCTTCTTTTTTTGTTCTATTGACTAAAATAGCAGATGCCAAAATTAAAAATCCCCCCAGGAGTTGTACGACCCCTAGAACTTCGGAAAGAAAAACGGCCGCCAGAACCACTGTAATTAGTGGCTCAAATGTACTGATAATGCTGGCACGTGATGCTCCCACCAAGACAATGCCGCGAAGAAAAGCCACAATAGCGGCAACGGTGGAAAATATAGCGAGTCCGGCTATGGCAAGCCAGGCGTTCATTCCAAACTGAAATGATAATTGGCCGGAAAGGAAACCATATCCGCCGATTCCGGACGCGGCCGCCAGAGAAATCCACATTGTGGCCGCTGTGAGCGGAGCGTCACGGAGAGTCCAGTTGCCCAGCAATACATAGGCAGAATAAAGGATAGCCGCTGCAATTGCCAAAGCGACTCCCCCTATATCAATCGAGGAAAACGAAGAGCCCAGTATGAGAAAAATTCCCAAAAAAGAAATGAGCAAAGCTCCGGCCTTTACACGGTCCATTTTTTCCATACCGATCAGAGCAGAGAGGCCGGTAACAAATGTAGGATATGTATATAGAAAAATGGACGCAAGTGGTGCTGAAATACGTTGCAGAGCACTAAAAAAACAGAGTGATGCGACTGAATAGCCGCAAAGCCCCATAAGGATTGCTCCACCCCGTTCTTTTTTCGTGAGTATCCTGCGGGGTTTTTTAATCCAGAGATAAACAGCCAGTACAGCCCAGGCCACAACAAAACGCGCGGTTAGAAGTTCGTACATATTTGCACCGTCCTGGTACGCAACACGGGCTAACACAGGCATGGAACCAAACCCTGCCGCGGAGAGGAACACTAACAGAAAACCTTTCATTTGATTGTTCATGTTCTTCCCCCGTTTCGCAAAAATACCATACAGGACTATTATACTCGAAATCCCTGTAATATCGAGGATTTTTTGTTTGCATTTTTTTATGCTGAGAGTGTATAATGTATTTACCACTGTTTTCTCAGAAAGGTTAATGGGAATCTATACTCCTTTGTTGGTTGGTTAGATTTCAGTGCCACGGTCCGGGGAACAGGGTGCCAAAACAAAGGAGGTTTTTTTATGGCTTTTGAGGACAAGACTTTAAGCTGTCGCGATTGCAACGAGGATTTTGTATTTACAACAGGTGAACAGGAATTTTATGCAGAAAAAGGGTTTGAAAATGAACCCGTCCGTTGCCCTTCCTGCCGCTCCGCCCGCAAACAACGCGGTAACGGTGGTGGTGGTGGACGCTCGGAGCGTCGCATGTATACTGTAACTTGTTCGGCCTGCGGTGTGGAAACTGAAGTTCCCTTCAATCCCACCAACGATCGTCCTGTATATTGTCGCAGCTGTTTCCAGAACAGATACTAGAACATTTTTTGACATGTTATCACCGTTATTTTAATAAAAATAAACAATACATGGTTTAACAGGCAATGATGGGGAAGTTGGATAAAACACGAACATTCAGCGAGCCGGGAATGGTGTAAGCCCGGCGGTTACGGTTTATCGAGGTTCACCCCTGAGCTCCGCACTGAAACTGAGTAGGTGGCGGCGGTTTTCACCGTTATATGAATAGGGTATCGATAACTTCCGTACCCGATTAAAGCCGGAATGCGTTTGCATTCAACTAAGGTGGTACCGCGGGATTCTCCCCCGTCCTTTCTGGACAGGGGAGTTTTTGTTTGTGACGTACTCCCACCACCTATAAGAGGTGGGGGCTTCTTGGGACGTATCAGCTAGTGCTGATATTATTACCAAGCTATCCCCGTTCGCCCAACGGTTCTTATCACACTAGGTAATACCAAGTATTCTGCATCCTTCAAGCTTTATATTGATGGCGGCGTTTACGTCCCGATCTAAGGTGGTTCCACATCGTTGACATGTCCATGTCCTTTATCTAAGAGATAACTGGTTATTTTTTTGCCGCAACAATGGCAAAGCTTACTTGAGGGGTACCATTTATCTATGGTTATCAGTTGTTTGCCTTGCTCTGCAGATTATGCCGTCATGGTTTCTTTACTTTTTCATGTTAACATTGCTCTCCGCTGCGATTTCTACCCTCTCATCCCTGCTCCATGTCCAGGGAGCAGCCTTCGCCCGTGATATCGTGGAAACATTGGGAGTGGACCGGCTTATTCCCGGCGCATCCACCCGTTTTTGGGCGAAACTGGGGATACTTTTATCACTGGGAGCAGCCATCATTTTAGCATATATCCTCCCCGCAGGCATAATTGCCCGGGCTACAGCCTTTTGGTTCGGGATTTGCGCCGCCAGCTTCCTACCCACACTCATTGCTACTCTGTTCTGGCCAGCGGCCACCAAGGCTGGCGCTTTGGCCAGTACTGTTACCGGCAGTATTGTCAGTGGCCTGGGTTATATCTTGCTGCATGAGCAAGAGGCCGTCGCTGTAGGCCTGGTAAGCCGCATTTTCGGGAGAGCCACCTTACTGCCGTTTCCTTGGACACACATTGACCCGCTTATTTACTCGCTACCTGCAGCAGCCATAGTCCTCGTAACTGTTTCTCTTTTTACACAGAAACCTTCAGTTGTGCACTTGAAGAAAACATTTAACAAAGTTTCATCATAGAGCCGGATAATACAACAAAGGCACCTGTATACAAGGTGCCTTTCGCTTTTTCTATTTCTCCGCTATCATCACCGTAGCCTGTGATTTCGCTGTAAACTCACTGTACTTAAAATCTCCGTAGGTTCTCACTGTAGAGAACCCAGCCTGATGTAGCCACTGTTCTAAATCATGGCAACGAATTGGCCGCAGCTCGACACTGTTTTCATAGCGCCTGGGTTTGCCGTGCTCGCTTACCTCGAGTACCGAGTCAAAGACCAGACGCTCTTCACTGCGTGGCCGATAAGTCCGAACAAAGCGCAATCCTTCCCGTTCTATCAGAGGTAATTGTGTATCACCCGCGGCAAGAATCCTGTCAAAGTTTACTGTCTGTAAAACGGCTACACCTCCAACATGCAAAACGTTATACATACCACGCAGAGCCTGCGTGACATCATTGATGTCAAGAAGATGGGCCAGTGAATTGCCTATACATAAAAGGCCGTCAAACTTTATCCCCAGACCTTCCGGTTCACGCATATCACCAACAGCAAACTTCGCCGCAGATTGTTCTAGGGTTGCCTTGCGTTGGGCCAGTTCGATCATCCCAGGCTCCAAGTCTGTTCCCCATGTTTCAAAACCCAGTTTAGCCAGTTCCAAAGTATAGGTACCCGTTCCGCATGCTAAATCCAAGATCCGACGGGCATTCTTTGCCTGAAACTCTTTCTCAAGAAACGTAACTTTCCCCGGTTCCAACGGGAATACAGTGTCATAGTGGGCAGACAAGACTTCGTAAAACAAGGTATTCCTCCTTTTACTACTCTATTATACTATGTAATAAGGATTAAGTCCAGCAAAAAGGGCTATAAACAGAGCTGACGCATGATTAATGGTAACTATTCAGGGGTACCAGTTCAACTGAAAGCAAGAAATAATTTAGGAATCGAATATCGGTTCCTTTTTTATTTAGTCGTCCTGTGCTCCACAGCCAACTTATTTCCCACATTTTATTTTAATTGCAACAAAATTTCATTCAAAAGCAGAACTCTAACCGGTCTGCGTCGAATATATTATCAGTTAAAAGATTTTGATCAAAGGAGAACAAATGTTGAGTCGCACAAGACCGGAAATAACGGAAAATAGAGTTGAGCAAATTCGGAATGTCATCAGGGAGAACCCTGAATGGAACCGTACACAGATATCGCAACATATTTGTCGAATGTGGCGCTGGCAGGGTCCAAACGGGAAGTTGAAAGACATATCATGCAGGGATCTGCTACGCGAGCTCGACAAAGCGGACAGGATAAGACTTCCTGCACCACTGAAGCCATCACGTTCAGGGGGCGGGTCTGACGTAATCAAACATATTGAGCATGACACGACGCCTATCATTAGAAAATTGCCGGAGCTGCGTCCCTTACGCATAGAAAACGTGAGTTCAGGTAGAGATTTAACTACATTCAAATCATACATAGACCAATACCACTATCTTGGATTTGATCGGACAATTGGTGAGAATATGAAGTATATGGTATATAGCCGTGATGGACAGTCGCTATCCTGCTTGCTGTTTGGGTCGGCAGCGTGGTCGTGCCGGGAGAGGGACGATTTTATCGGCTGGGACAAAAGACAAAGGGTACGCGGGCTCAATAACATGACGAATAACACAAGGTTTCTAATCTTTCCATGGGTCAAGGTTGCATATCTGGCAAGCCACATATTGTCGCTGGTCGTGCGCAGGGTTGCGGATGACTGGCAATCCAAGTACGGTCACCCTGTTTACTGTCTTGAAACCTTTGTGGAAGCAGGTCGCTTCCGGGGCATTTCTTACCGGGCTGCAAATTGGATCCATGTAGGAAATACAACGGGGCGCGGCCGTGACGGTGGGCATAAGGATGCCATTTTACCCATCAAAGACATTTATCTTTATCCTCTGGCAAAGAATTTTAAGGCGGCATTAACACAGTAGATTTTTCAAGAACGTATCAGACAGGAGGCCTTTCATGAAACTCGACCACAAGGAGATCGAAAGACTCACGGATGAAGTTGCGGCGCTGCGTGATCAGAGAGATAAATTTAAGGCCATGCTCAGCAAGAACAGCGCCAATTCCAGCAAGCCGCCATCGACAGACGGGTTTCGGAAAGCGAAGGCAAAAAGCCTCCGCCAGCAAAGCGGCAAAAAGCCCGGCGGGCAATGGGGTCATCCCGGTCGCACCATTGAGCTTTTCCAGAACCCCACTAAAATCATTGAAAAGAAACCGGAATCCGTATGCTCGTGCGGCGGAATGATTCAATGTGGGGACGGATAGGTTGCGGGTTGTTTTCGCTCCGAGGAAGGTGCCAAAAATTACGCGAAAATTGCCAGCCTTATCTCAACACTGAAAAAACAGGGCGCCAATGTTTATGTGACGATTAATGATATTTTTAATGGAATCCTTCCCACATTTGATTTTGAACACCCCGGCGGCGATGGGTAATCGGAACATCTGTAATATTTTCCGCACTATCATAAAACAGAAACCTCAAGAGCCTGTAAGCTTGATATAGGTTCTCTTTTTTCGTGCCTTTTTTCCTTGTACTCATTTTTTTATAATCTTCCTAGCGCTTTCCTGTGTTTATTTAATTATTACCCCTGAATAGTTACGCGTTTTTTCAAGAATTCATCGTTATACTTTTCGGGAACTCAGGTTGTATTCCTCCCAAAGGAGCATAAGGGTTACATTCTTTTTCTTCATCTCGTGGAAGGTGTACTCCATATCGGGCTCAGGATGCGATGTCGGGCTTTCTGTTGGCGGGTATAGTGCCGACATTAACTGCTTGTCCGTAAGCTCAATGGGCCACGTTATTTTGGCCTTTTGAGCCCTTTTAAGCAGATCCGACACCGTGCTCTTGCCGCAATTGCAGGCGTTACCGATATCACGTACAGATAATCCTGCTTCGAATTTCAGTCGCAGTATTTCTCTTGCTTTCAGCATCTCCAGTCTCCTCATCGTTGGCCCCCTTTAATATTTTTCATCTAGGAAGGAAATTTAAACATTATGTAGAACATATGTTTGTAATTCAATTAACGATTGTCAGGACGTATAAAAAAAGGGGAAACTACCTGTGATGTCTAATTAATGTATACATTGATAGTTGGGCTACGAAAGGTAGGGATAAAATGAGTCTACATATTCAAGATCCAACATATCCTGACTCGTATTCATTTCACGAAGCATTATTAAAGGCTTGTGAAGAAGCACGTGGTGGTGGCGGAGTCTATGCTTTTGTTACAGCAGGTGGCGTTCGGCTTTTTTTGGAAGATGATATTTTTATAAAGCTTGTTTCAACTGGTAGTTACAAATTAATAGTAGGTATTGATGAAATCACAAATGAAAAAACGCTTATACGGTTAATAGAACTCAACCAGTTATATCCCGGCTTAGAAGTTTTGATATTTATGCATACAGTAAATGGATCATTATTTCATCCAAAGTTTAGCTGGTTTAAAAATAAAGATGGTGGAATATTGATACTTGGCTCTGCTAATTTAACTGAAAAAGGTTTAAGACGAAACTGGGAAGCTTTTAGTATTATTAGTGTTGGAAGCCGTGAAATAAACGAGATTGAATCTTTTTGGAATAACTGGTTGAAACATAATGATGTTAATTTGTTTCAGCTTGAAGATACTGAAGTTTTAGAAAAAGCTAAGGAAAACTCTAGAACGTACAGAAAGGTGAAAAAATTAGTTAAAGATGCATGTGAAGCTGAAGAGGAAGTAGAACTCGTTTCTGAGGAATCGGCAGAAGATCATGATTTGGATGCATGGAACTTTAGTGAAGAAGATGCTGTCCTTATAGCGGAAATTCCAAGAGGGGATGTCCGATGGAATCAGGCCAATTTTGATAAATTCTCTTTTACCCACTTCTTTGGTGCACGAGTAGGGGATAATAGTCTAAGAATTCTTTTAAGGAATGTTCATTTAGATGGCACCCTGGGAGAAATAGAGATTAGACCAAGTGTATCAGTAAGGAGTCAAAACTATCGATTTGAGTTGCAAGCCGCAGCAGGCAAAACATATCCTGATAATGGCCGCCCAATTGCAGTTTTTATCCGTGTGTCTACTAGGATGTTCCTATATATTCTTGCAATGCCGACAGATACTATCTATTCAGAAATAAAAAGGTTTGCAGATAGAAACTATACTGGTCGTCAGGATAGAATGCAAAGAATACATTCTGTAGTTAAGGAATTAAGGAAACATTGTGATCATTTGCCATTTTGGGAAATAAAAGATTAGAATCCAAACCCAGTAGGAGAAAAAAATGCAAAAACCATTTAGACCTATCCACTACCTGGGTAGCAAGCTGAGATTTCTTGACTTCATAGAAAACACAGTTGATATGGTGGATCCTAGCCGTGGGTGTATTTGCGATTTATTTGCTGGTTCGGGAACTGTCTCAGCCTACCTAGCTCAAAGAAGAAAAGTAATATCAGTAGATATTCAGGAATATTCAAGAGTTATATGTACAGCGCTGTTAAGGCCTGCTCTAAATAATTATAAAACAAGCACATTTATTAATCATTGTAAGACTTCTAAACATTATGAAACTTTACAATGGTGTTTTGAACCGATGATTTATTACGAGCTAGAGTCTATTAAACAAGCTTATGCAGGAAATTATTTCCCATTATGTGAGCTAATTGAAAGTGGTTCAGTAATTAGTTATGAGCAAGGCTTTATATCAAATTGCTCTACTGAACTATTAAATGCTTTGGAAGAAACGGTTAAGCGTTTACAACAGTATAACCTCTTAACTAATTCAGGGGCTCTAGTAGGGCGGTACTTTGGTGGTCTCTACTTTTCCTACTTACAATCTATTCAGATGGATTCCTTATTAGAGCAGATTTCAAAATTGCCTAAAGATGCTAAAGATACTTATCTAGCAGCTACATTAAGTACAGCAAGCGATATAGTGAACACAGTGGGGAAACAATTTGCCCAGCCTATTAAACCTAGAAATGCTAGCGGTAAACCCAAAATTAGTTTAGTAAAAAAGATATTAAATGATAGAAACCATAATGTATTTACTAATTATGAAGTATGGCTAGAGCGATACTTGACACAAGAAATACCGAAATCTGATCATGTTAGCTACAAAATGGATTATGTAGATGCTTTAAATTCTTTTAACCACAGTGTTAAGGTTGTATATGCAGATCCGCCATATACTAGATATCATTATAGTCGGTACTATCATGTGCTTGAAACAATATGTTTACGAGACAATCCTACAGTTTCAAAAACATTTGCAAATGGTAAGATTAGCAGGGGTGTATATAGGTCAGATAGACATCAGTCTCCGTTTTGTATTAAAAGCAAAGCTCCCAAAGCATTTGATGTTTTATTTGATAAGGTAAGCGAACTAGGAGCCTCGTTAGTTTTATCTTATTCACCATATGATAAGGCATCAAAATCTACACCTAGATTACTTTCCATTGAACAGTTAGGATTAATGGCAAATAGGTATTTTAAACAGGTAGAAATTATTTCAGCTGGTCAATTTTCACACAGTAAGTTAAATCACTCAGACAAAAACTTTAAAGCTTCAGAACAAGCAGAACTACTAATAGTATGTAAAAAATAGTATTGGAGTTGATTATTAGATGGCTAAGCTTAATCATGTAACTGAGCATTCATATGGCGATTCCAATACGGAAAATATGCTTATTCGGGGAGACAATCATTTAGTTCTAGACATATTAAAAGATAAGCTTTTAGGGAAAATCAAATGCATATATATTGATCCTCCCTACAATAATCAAGAAAAATATACTCATTATCATGACGATACAAACCATGATATTTGGCTTCAAAATATATCTAAAACTCTATTAAAACTAAAGCAACTTTTAAGCGAAGATGGAAGCTTGTGGATATCGATTGATGATAATGAAGTGCATTACCTTAAGGTCGCTGCTGATAAGGTGTTTGGAAGAAAGAACTTCATTACAACAGTTATTTGGCAGCAAAGAACTTCAAGAGAAAACCGTAAAGTTTTCTCTAATAATCATGAGTATATCTTAGTTTATGCTCGCAATCCTAAGGCTTTTAAATTATCTAGAAACCTTCTTCCCGCAACTCCTGAGATATTGGCCAGATATAAAAATCCCGATAATGATCCCAGAGGACCTTGGCAGTCTGTATCTGCTAATGTTCAAGCAGGTCACGCTGTAAGTAACCAATTCTATGAGCTTATTGCTCCGAATGGAAAGATACATAGATTGCCTAACGGTAGGTGTTGGGCATATAACAAACAACGCATGAATCAAGAAATTGCTAAGAATAATATATGGTTCGGCAAAGATGGAAATGGTGTTCCTAGAATTAAAAAGTTTTTATCTCAGGCAACACTAGGGGTAACACCTGAAACTCTTTGGCTTTGTAATGAAGTTGGTTCTAACAAAATGGCAAAAAAGCATTTGCTCTCGTTATTTCCAGAAGAACCCGTTTTTGATACACCAAAACCAGAACAGCTGATACAGCGAATTTTAGAAATATCAACTAATGAAGGAGATATTGTTCTAGATGCATTTCTCGGTTCAGGTACTACCTCAGCAGTAGCACAAAAGCTAAATAGACAATACATCGGTATCGAAGTTGGAAAACATATCGTAGACCTTGCAGTTTCTAGAATGGTTAAGGTTATACAAGGTGAACCAGGGGGGATATCTAAAGAAGCTAATTGGACCGGAGGAGGAGGTTATAAGTTCTATCAACTAGAAGCGGATTTATTATATAGTAAAAACGCAATTTCCGACTCCCCACTTTCTCTCCGAGAGTGCAACTAGTGTTTAGTTTGAATAATAGAATATATATTATAACAATAGTGAGGTCTAGGGACTACGGTTCCTAGACCTCATTTTTATTTGCAAAATATTGAAAGGAGTTGACCACGATGTCTGTGGCGACACCCTACTCGCTCGCGAAGCTTAATGTGTGAAGGTTGCAATACAAAAACAAAATCACGTACTGAGAAGCGGTTAAAACGGAGATAAAAGATATCATCTTCTGGTTTCAGGAAATCGCGTAACATTCTAAACCGCTCAAGATAATCTTCTTCGGGTTGTCTACTCTTATGATTGTAAATGATTAGGCTTGACCTCTCTTATAGTAAGGTTCTAATTCATCATAGAAAACATATTTAGGCCCTCTGTTACTTGTTCGACTACATGACGGAACCTCTATCCCATTGATCATACTGAGAAAGCATAAGCCAGCCTGCATTTTCTGTCAAAGCGCAGATAATGTGCATCAGCATAAAGAATTGTGTGTAATGAGTGCATGAAAGAAATATCAAGCAAAGCATCATAGGGAAGACCAAGTTACCTTGCTCTTTTTCCAATTCCACAAATATTTCCATATTCCTACTTTGTTTACAGAAAAGCCCCAACACACATTGGGGCTTTTCGCTTATACTCCTGCACGGAATCGAACAATGCGTAGGAGTTCATTTGCCGCATCATACATTTTACTATCTAAGATTTTTGCCACGGATACTTTTTCTCTACCAACATCAACTTTATCCCAAACAGAAATTCTAGCCACAGGCACGCTGATGACAAGCGGAGACAAATCCTTCACGAAATCATAGAAAGCCCTTTGCTTCCAGCGTGGGGAACCATTGCCTGCAAGGTCTCGCGGTTGGCCTGCATGACCGAACTGTACCTCTGTGCTGGGGCTGGCCCATTTCTTACCATAGCTACCCGCCCTCAGGCACTCATTCTCATACAACTCACAATAGCTGCGGTATTCTTGCAAACCGAAATGGGGGAGCAACTTGTATAATGGAGATTGCAGAGATATTGCCCTATACCGATTAAAGTGCAGTTCCTCATCCAGTTCTACGGCCACACCATTCACTTCAAGGTCCCAGGAACGGATATTTAACGGATAAGCTTGGAGAATTCCTCCCAACTCCTGATAGGTATGAAAAACTTCGTCGTTATACTGGGAAGCAGCTACCTGATGATATGTGGGATAAGGAATTGTATTGTCCGTAACCCTCGCGCCAGCATAGTCAAGCAACAACTTCAACACCTGCTGCCGTTTGCCCACTTCGTCATCGTCTCCTCTCCTATTTACCCCTTTTGCATTCATATAACTGCTCGCATACATTTCTTTGACAACTGATTTTGAAGTCTTTCTGGATGTATACAACGAAACAATGCTTCTTATCTCGTCTAATATATCCGACACATTCGCATCAGGGTAATTTTGATTTAACTTAGAGAAGTTTTGCTGTGAGGCCCTAAACACCCGATTCATTTGATTGTAGTCATCTCTGTCACGTAGCTCCGATGCTCTACTGATGGTTTGCTCCTTCACTTGGGCAAGGACGGCATCAATCACCGTTCTATCTTCCCTTGCTTCTCTCAATTCCTCAATACTGGTTACGATTCTACACAAAACAGTGGTTGCAACATTCTTTCTGGTTCCATCCAGTGCTAAATGCTGGAATATCTCTTCCAATTGCCTGAGGTCCTGTATATGCCTTAACTTCCTGTGATATTTCTCACTCAATATCTCCGTGCATGAAAAAAAGCTCTTAGGCCATTAAAAACCACTGAAAATACTGACTTTTCTCGCGAAAACAATTGCAAAAATACTGGATATATAGTATAATTATGAGTGTAAAGTGACGCTCAAAAAGGCTCTGAAAAGGAGGCTTCTATGTATCTGGATTGTGTGGTATCCATACCTGTTGTTCCGGG
>JAGXRM010000011.1 GCA_018335855.1 Clostridiales bacterium | reverse complement strand
TAAATATGAATACGGAGATTAGGACATTGGTGTCAAGCATTATACGCATTTACTTATTTTCCCTGCTTCTGCGTATTTCTTTCACCAATCCCACAACATCGTCTATATCCTTCAAGCCAAGACGCTCCGCTTCGCCTTCAAAGCCTTTTTGGACATCACGGATGGCAAGGGAAACCGGGTTGGCAAGGACATATTGACCATCTTTTTCGATAAACGCTACCTTATCGCCGTCTTTTAAGTTTAATGCTCTGCGGATATTGATCGGCAGTGTGATTTGCCCTTTGCCCGTAATTTTAGCCAATTCCATTTTGACACCTCCATTTGATTGGAATTCCATGTATTCCTTACTTTATTATATGTCAAACGAGCAGAAAATACAAGCGGAACTAAATTAGAGCGGCCGAAAGTAATATACTCTTGAAATGCAAAAGTAAATTCCACCCATCCATTATCAATCTATGGAATTAAAACGTTCAAATCAGTGGTCTGGCTTGAAAGCATCGCTTTGGTTGGTAATTAATTAGCACTGAAAGGAGCAGAACAATGGTTTGTGCTTTGGCAATTGAAATAGAAGGCTTAACCAAAACCTATGGTTCAATGCAAGCACTGCGAGGTGTAAATCTGAACGTAAGGAGAGGTGAGATGCTGGGCTTTCTTGGTCCCAATGGTGCGGGGAAAACGACAACCATCCGGTGCTTGCTGGATCTAATTAGACCCCAAGCCGGAAATATGCAGGTTCTGGGCATCGATCCGAGAAAAGATCCCGTTGGCGTTCGTGCCCGTGTAGTAGAGGCCATCGCTGAACGTGTGGCAATTATCCGCCAGGGCGTTATTGTCGAAGAAGCTGAACCCGACCGTTTGCTCAACATGTCTGTGCGACGCTTCCGACTACGGTTTCGAGAGCCGGTAAACCTATCATCATTAACTTCGTTAGCTGGAGTATCGCTAGTTCAACAGACAAGTGACTTGGACATTATACTGCAAGTGGAGGGGGACGTGGACCACTTAGTCAAAGCCTTGGGTGCCTTCCCGGTAAGTGACCTTCAATCCGATCACTTGTCGTTGGAAGAAGTTTTCTTGGCGTATTATAAAGAAGACAAAGAGGGGGGGACACAATAATGTGGGCTGAATTTAAACACACTCTACGTCGCCTGCGCTGGCAGATTGTCGGTTGGGCTGGCGGTGTAGCGGCCTATGGCTTGATGATGGCATACTTATTTCCAAGCATCGCAGACATGGGTGATGTGATGTATGAATATATCAACATGTTCCCCGAGGCAATGATGGCTTTCTTTGAAAATATTTATCTTATCGGAACGCCCATGGGATATATGGATGTCTACTTCTTTTCCTATATGCACATGATTATCGGTATTCTGGCCATTGGTACAGGGGCTGGTTTACTCGTTGGCGACGAGGAAAAAGGCGTTCTTGATCTCGTGCTAGCGCAACCGGTGAGCCGGACAAGTTTGTTTTTTGGCCGTTTCTTAGGCCTTGCTGCTGCGTTGGCTGCTATCCTGGTGGCGGGGTGGCTCAGCTGGTCAATACCCGCTGGCAGCGTAGGCCTCGAATTGAGTTGGCTGCAGTTATTACTACCATTTCTTCCTCTGTTCGTGGTATTACTGCTTTTTACGGCAATAGCTGTTTTACTAAGTATGATAATGCCTGCGGCACGCATTGCAGGCATGCTCACCGGGGCAATTTTGGTAGGAAACTTTTTGCTGCTAGGATTGTCCAATATTAATGACAAACTGAAGCCACTCATGAAGTTAACCCCACTATATTACTACCAGGGCGGCTTGGCTGTCGAAGGGCTCAATGGAACTTGGCTTCTAGGTCTCCTGTTATGTGTACTACTCGCAATCGCGGTTGCTTGGCTGCTCTTCCTACGTCGTGATATTCGGGTAGGCGGCGAGCGAAGTTGGAAATTACCGGTATTTGGTAAGCGAAGTACTACATCCTAACCTTGACGAGCAACAACCACCACTGGGAGTAAGTTTAACCAGTGGTAATGTAAGAAGTACCCTGACTTAGGCGGTAATAAAAATAAGAATATAATGGGTGAGGCTATGAGAACCTCTTAGTTGTCCTACATACACTCCTTCACCGGGAAAAACGATAGATGGAACCGAACGGGAGGAGATAGCAGAGAAACTGGGGTACAAAAACCCGATGTCCTTGGACAGTTTTGGCACTTTGCTTACCTTAAATCCGCAGCACCCTCTTGAATCACATAAAGCAGGAATGGTATAATATTGTCATAATAATACCAAAGGACGTGGGTAAAATGAAACCATATGAACCGTTCGCTATGGACATAAAGCCATCCAGCACGATACGCCATGACTATAACACATTTTCCAAACTCTGCCATGAAACACAAGCCCCGATAATTGTTACGAAGAACGGTGAGGCTGATTTGGTGGTGATGAGTTATGAGGCTTTTCAAAAAATGCTCGCAAGGCAACAATTAGGCAGGATGTTGGCAGATGTTGACCGGGAAATCTCTGAAGGAAAGCAGCTAAGAGATTTTGAAGAAACCTTTGTGACGCTAAAAAAGAGAATAGAAGATGCATAAAAAAATCCTTCTTTCTGAAGCTGCCTACTATGACATAGACAGCATCTTCTCTTATATCTCACAGGATAATAAAAAAGCGGCGGAAATGCTGCGGTCGCGTCTTTACAATGCTATTGCTCAGCTTGGTGATTTCCCGGAGAAAGGTGCTGTTTTGCCTGAGGAAGATGCTCCCGGCGCTGAGCGCGGCTACAGGCGAATTGTGCAAAATCCCTATATCATTTTCTATCGGGTGCTGGATGACAAAATAGTTATTGCCCGCGTACTCCACGGACGTCAAAATTGGTTGCAGTCTTTGTTTAAGATTTCTGAACATGAGTAGGCACAGCATATACAATGTGGCAGATGACTAATAATGAGGTATCCGTCAGCTGGCAGCTCTTTCATCTAAAAGGATTGAGATAAGGCAGCACGGTAAAAACTATATTACCAATCAGATTTATTGGATTGTTTTTGGGCATGAAAAACCAGCCCTCAATTGAGGACTGGCATGTGCTTTAATGCTTTAAAGATGTGAGGAACCGACCCCAACTGTTAAGCCAAATTTAACCGCTAATGTTGCCGCATAAATTACATCTCCTGCATTTTCTGCTAATATGAACACCCAATAGTTTTGATGTTTTTGCATCGGCCACTAACTTAAATACGCCCGTTGTGTCACGGTTTACAATCGCCCTTGGAACAGCATCTAAGGGCAATATCGATTTCTTTTTCTTACCACCCACCGTAAAATAAACCTTTTTGTATTTCCCCTTTTTGTTCTACACTTTCAAAAATTGCTTCCAGTATTCAGCAACCTGTAACTTTTTCAGGAGTGGCATGATATTTTTAAGCATTTCATCCATACGCAAGGAGAAGCGACAAGAATCTGAACTTGCTTATGCAGATGGCCGAAACCTTCCGCATCACAAAACTACTCCGAAGTTATCTGGAGGTACTCCTATGAAAACATCTAGTGATTGGCAGGCAGGCTTGTGGAAATATCTAAATCCCTATTGAATAGTAACGACAAAAGCGTACTGCAGGCACCTGAAGCGGCCATGGTGCAGTATAACGGAATAGCTGACGCTATCGAAACCCTTAATACATTCCCGGAACGTATTAAGTTAATACATTCTGAGGAACTATGTGCACTGGGACTACGTCAGATGCTTGTTGATAACTTTTCTGTGTTTTTTCATGCAATGATACGGCTATGATAGATACCACAACAATAGTAGCTTGCTATACCATCAGGCTTGCTGTCCTAAAGAAATTCGTGTATAATATCTTTAGATAAGGCGAGGAGGATGGTTTTATGCCAAACATTAAATCCAGTACGGACTTAAGGAATAACTATAATGAAATCTCGACATTCTGCCGTGAAAGCAGGGAGCCTGTCTTTATTACTAAAAACGGACAGGGTGATTTGGCTGTTATGAGCATGGAGGTTTATGAGATGCTAAGCGGGAAGCTTGAACTTTACCGTTTGCTTGATGAGGGAATGACGGCGGTAAAAGAGGGCAGGAAGCGTCCGCTAGAAGATGTCATGCGCGACATCCGGCAGGAAATAACAGATGGCAAGATATAGGGTTGACATATCTGAACCTGCCGAAAACGACCTTCGCGACATTGTCCGATATATCTCCGCGCAACTGTCAGCACCTATGACGGCAATTAAGATGATGGATGCCATGGACGAAGCGATAGCGGGACTGGCGCTTATGCCGCAAAAATGCTCTTATGTGACGGATGAAAGACTTGCAATGTTAGGATATCGCAAGCTACCCGTAAAGAACTATATTGTCTTTTTTACGATAGACGAAAAGTCAAACGTTGTTGATGTGGAGAGAATCCTTTACGCAAGACGCGACTGGCAGCGTATCCTCTAATACCCCAAACATGGCAGGGAAATAACAAAACGTGCAGAATCACATACTTTACCTCACGAAATCCCGCTTCCTCGTGAAATATTATACAAGGCGGTGCTAAGCGTGAAGAGAAACATTTGACGTTTTGAGTTCATCTTGTATTCTTTTATTTGTCCAACCGAAACAATAACAAACGGGATAATCATCCCCCGTTGTTTTCTGGAAAACGGCAACTTTGATGTCTGTTACAGAAAAAATATCGCCGTTTCTGCCAAAATACACAGTCTCGCATTTAGCCTCAGAACAAAACAGGTGATCAGTATTCGGTCAGTCTGTCCATGCTGTCGGAACCAACAAGCTTTTTAAAGTAATTATCTGCACTGGTTTGCCTGCTTTATTGCACCTTGGACAGTAAAACGTTTCCGTTGCATTTAATTTTTTTACATTACAGCAGTCGGACATTTAAAAACCTCCCTGGAAGCGATTATAAAGCAAGATAAAAATAGTGAGAACCGTGGATACCCATACCACAATTTTGCTGCTTTTACTTGGCCTGGCATTTGTGCTCATTTGCCAGTGAGCAAGACTAAGTAATAGGACAGCAAACAGGATAAAGAAACTTCTGTACCTTGATAAGGATGCCGCTAAGACGCCGCTGATACCACTAAGACCTAGCGGTATAAAAATCAGTGGACCCAGTCAACATATAGAGGCAAAAAAAGAGGCGATAACTGAACTAAGCCCGGACAACTTTTCTCTCATAGAATTCTCTCCTTGCTACATTCTAGTACATGAACTTATTTGTGCGCTGTTCTCTGAGACAACTGATTTGGCGAGAATAAGAATCTCATGAATCCTATGATTGGTAACCTGATAATAAACATGTCGACCTTCCTGACGGTTTGATACAAATCCGCACCACCGCAAGCAGTTTAAATGGTTGGAGATTTGGCTTTGTGAACACTCAAGCTGCGAAACCAACTCATTTACCGTCATTTCTTTCTCGCATAATGCTTCGATTACCCTGTAACGAACAGGATTGGAGAAACCCGAAAAAAACTTTGCAATGATTTCTGCCTTCATTAATTGCTGCTGTTTTACCTGCAAGTAAGCCCACCTCCATGACGAAAATATATCATAATAACATGATATATGCAAGCACCGTCTGAGCCCAACGTGCTTCAATCACTTTTTATATTGATCGCAGTGACATTAGGATTATTTCTTGGACAGTTTTATTGGTTCTCAGTGAACGCAGCGACATTTATTACTCCATTTTTAATCACGATGTCAGCTATTGTTTTAATAGTATTAGTATGATATGCTTCTAGTATACCCAACCCCCCGGGGGAGGGGTACTAGAATATATTGGAGAAGGTGATACCATGAGTAAGGCTATTTTAAAAATTGGGGATATGACATGTACCTCTTGTGCTCAATCTGTGGAAAAAGCATTAAAAAGTACAGAAGGTGTAAATGAGGCGAGCGTTAATTTTCCCGCTCAAAAAGCATATGTAACTTTTGATACCGGTGTAACAGGCCCCGAAGCATTGATGAGGGCAGTGGAAAGTGCTGGCTATTCTGCTACCGTAATAGAAGTGGACGGTGTAGATGCTGGCAAAAAGCGGCGTGCCAGTGGTACAGCAGGGCCAATAACAGAGGTTTTTCGTGTCACTGGAATGTCTTGTGCTAGTTGTGCTCAGTCAATTGAAAAAATTCTTACTGGTGCAGAAGGCGTAGTTACTGCAAACGTTAACTTTGCCATTAATAAGCTAACACTCACGTATATCCCAGGTAAAGTGGATTTGAATGCATTACACGCACTCGTTGACGCAGCAGGCTATAAAATGGATGTAACCGCGGACTCTTCTGCTGCTGCAGCCGAAGAGGATGAAGAAAAAGAGGTCAAGGAAGCCCGCAGACGAATGATCATAGCTGGGGTACCTGCTCTTACTATAATAACATTGATGATTATTAATATGTTTGTGTATATGATTAATTTTAATCTCTATACAACGATCATAGCAATTTTAGCATTTCCCGTCATCTTTGTAGCCGGGTCTAAAACACATAGATCCAGTTTCAATGCAGTACGGCACCGTAGTGCAAATATGGACGTATTAGTGACACTGGGTTCGATTCCACCGTTTCTAATCGGGCTGGCATCTTTTATCATCCCTGTAACTACGTTTATCGAGATGGGTGCTAACATTATGTTCTTCCATTTGATTGGGCGTTACCTGGAAGCTCGAGCCAAGGGTCAAGCTTCCCAGGCCATTAAAAAGCTCTTACAGATGGGAGCAAAAACTGCGCAGGTTCTACGTGATGGCGAAGAAGTGGAACTTGCAATCGAAGATTTGCAACCCGGCGATGTGATGGTTATTCGCCCTGGCGAGAAAATACCGACAGACGGTATCGTAATTAAAGGGCATAGTGCCGTGGATGAGTCCATGGCAACAGGGGAGTCCCTGCCCGTTGAAAAGAAAAACGGCAGTGAAGTGATTGGTGCCACCATCAATAAGCAAGGTCTCTTACACGTAGAGGCAACAAAGGTAGGCAAAGATACCTTCCTCTCCCAGATAATTAAAATGGTGGAGGAAGCGCAAGGAACGAAAGTTCCTATTCAGGAGTTTGCTGACCGAGTTACGGGTTACTTTGTGCCGGCTATTATTGTGTTATCCATCCTCACGTTTACAACATGGGCCTTATTTGGCGACTCCATGCGTAATGTACTCGTTATCGCAGCACCTTATCTACCTTGGGTAAACCCAACTGTGGGTCGCTTCACCTTGGCTTATCTAGCTTCAGCTGCGGTGCTGGTAATATCCTGTCCGTGCGCATTAGGTCTTGCTACACCAACAGCACTCATGGTGGGGAGTGGAATCGGCGCAGAAAAAGGCGTGCTGATTCGTCGCGGTGAAGCAATTCAGACGATGAAAGATATTAAAGTCATTGCATTTGATAAGACGGGTACTCTCACGAAGGGTAAACCAGCTGTGACTGAAGTGGAAGTCACTAGTGGGTTAGAGGACAAACAGCTGCTCAGTTATGCAGCCAGCGTGGAATCCGCCTCAGAACATCCACTTGCCCATGCTGTGGTGGAAGCGATTAAGGAACAAGGCGTTAAACCCGAAGAAGTCTTGGAATTTACATCCCATACTGGTAAAGGTGTGGGTGGAAAAGTGGATGGACACCACGTACTGGTCGGTAATCGTCGTCTGATGCAGGATAATGGGATTGAGGTCGGAGCGCTGGGTGAGCGGATGGAGCAACTTGAAGAACAAGGTAAAACAGTTGTTATCGTGGCTGTAGATCAGAAAGTTGCGGGTATTATCGCCATTGCAGACACACTAAAGGAAGAAGCAAAATTAGCTGTGTCCGAATTAAAATCATTAGGACTAGAGACAGTGATGATTACAGGTGATAATAAGCGGACAGCAGCTGCAATCGGGAAGCTTCTTGGCATTGACCATGTTGTGTCAGAAGTTATGCCCGATGGCAAAGTGGAAGAAATAAAACGATTACAAGAGAAGCTGGGTATGGTGGGCATGGTTGGGGACGGCATTAATGATGCACCTGCGCTGAAACAAGCTAATGTAGGGATTGCGATTGGCACAGGGACAGACATAGCCATTGAAGCAGCAGACATCACACTCATTCGTGGTGATCTAGCCGGCCTAATAACTGCCATTAAACTTTCACGCGCTACATTCAAGAAAATCCGCCAAAATTATTTCTGGGCCTGGATCTATAATGCCATTGCAATTCCCTTTGCAGCCATGGGGTTATTACATCCAATGATCGGTATGGCTGCCATGAGTATGAGTTCCGTTAATGTAGTTTGGAACTCTCTGCGGTTGCGTCGTAACAATTTTGATGCCGACTACAATAGCATCGTCATTCATGAATCGGACTTAGCCTTGCCGATTCCATAACTTCTCCACATCTATCCCCTTTATTCATATTGTTTATATGGGATTACTGTGATATTATCATAATTGAAACTATGCTAGGAGGTTTCGACATGTTTAAATTTTTAATGCGTTTTCTTGAGAAATTAGCAAAGTCAAACGAAAAAGAATTCCAGGGACAAAACCCGGATTGCTGCACCATCAATAAGCCTGAGCAAACTCCCCAGCGACCTAATAACTCCGAGCATAACAAAACAAGCTAATTTTTTTTACCCACAAATACTACAGCATGTAGGAGGTAATAATATGGCACGCTATTTACCCTATCTGATATTTTTGCTTTGCCCGCTTATGCACTTTGTCATGATGCGTGGTATGCACAAAGACCATCATCACAAAAAAGACGAAAGGGATAATTAATTATGTCCATATCAAGAGAATTGTTTAGTATTGGTGGCTTTTCTGTTCACCTGTTCGGGGTGATGGTGGCTCTGGGCATTCTTTCCGGAGCATATACCGCAGTTAGAATGGCAGAAAAAAAAGGTATACGTGAAGAAATCGTTATGGATTTAATGCTTTACTTGCTTTTAGGGGGCGTCATTGGTGCTAGAATTTTATATGTTCTGCAAAACATTCGTATTTATGGGCAAAACCCGATAAGTATACTATATCTTCACCAAGGCGGTCTCTCTATCCACGGTGCTATCATTGGCGGTGCGACCGTTGTATTATTTTACTCCCGAATGTGCAGGATTTCTTTCCTTAAACTTGCAGACGCCCTTGTTCCCGGCTTAGCGATTGGCTATGCAATTGGTCGTATAGGCTGCGATATCTTTGGTAATATTACAAGCATCCCTTGGGGGGTATCAGTGGGTGGCGTAATCAGACATCCTGTACAGCTTTACTCCGCTCTAGCAGGTTATCTGATCTTCATTCTGCTATTAGAAAGAAGCAAGAACCAGCGTTTTACTGGTGAAATATTCTTGCTGTTTGTGGTAGCCTACTCCGTCTACAGGTTTATCATTGAATTTTTCCGGTCATCTGGCTCCTTATTTTCCAATGCACAGTATATCAGCATATTCGCGGCAACGGCTGGTCTCCTGCTTCTGTTTTCAATAGGGAAAGCTTCTCTTGTATCACAGAAGGGAGGTGCCTAAATCATGGGAGGATGTTGTGGTTCCGGTAAACCTTCAAAAGCACTACTATATATCGGTGGCGGATTGCTGATTATTGTCCTCTATTATCTGCTTAACGGTTCAATATAATCAGAGTAGAGGACCCATTCAGGGTCACAAAGATATTTCTGTTAAACAAACAGGAGTTGAGACAAAATTGTCTCAACTCCTGGCGTTTTATTCTTTTCCTTCTCACAAAAATGCTCCCTTCATGGTAACAGTTTTATTATTTCAACTGTCTACCATAAAGGGAGCATATCACTATGCTGGCGGTGTACTAACACTATCACAAATTGTATAACACTGGTAGTTTAATAATGCAAAGAACTACCTATCAAGGATTGGACCATTACTCGATTATAATTCGACGTTAACGTTTGGCAGGGTGGCGAAGCCTTTTTCCAGATCTTCATCAGTGGGAATGTAATCTTTAATTGTGCCTTCGTTGTAGCTCATATAAGCACCCAGATCGAAGTAGCCTGTACCGGTTAGGCCGAATATAATCGTCTTCTTTTCACCGGTTTCTTTGCACTTGAGTGCTTCGTCCATAGCAACCCGTAAAGCATGTGCAGATTCAGGAGCCGGAAGGATGCCTTCGCTGCGGGCAAACATGGTAGCCGCATCAAACACTTTTGTTTGTTCTACGGAACGGGCTTCCAGATAACCGTCGTGGTACAGCTTAGAGATGATCGGACTCATACCGTGGTATCTTAGCCCACCTGCATGGTTTGGCGCTGGCATAAACCCTGAGCCTAACGTGTACATTCTGATCAGCGGGGTAGTTTTTCCAGTATCACCAAAGTCTAATGCATATTTCCCTCTTGTCATAGACGGACAGGATGCAGGCTCTACAGCAATATATTGAATATTATTTTTCCCGTCAATCGTGTCGCCCATAAACGGGGCGATTAAGCCACCCAAGTTAGAACCACCTCCGGCGCAGCCAATGATGATGTCAGGTTGAATGTTGTATTTATCGCAGGCTATCTTAGTTTCTTCACCAATGATGGACTGATGCAAGAGAACGTGATCCAGAACACTACCAAGCACATAACGGCAGTTGTCGCTCTTAACAGCTACTTCCAAAGCTTCAGATATAGCACACCCCAGTGATCCGCCGGTTTCAGGGCTTTCTGCTAAAATCTTTTTACCTGCTTCCGTAGTGTTGGAAGGTGAGGCAATCACTTTTGCCCCATAGGTTTCCATAACAGCTTTCCGATACGGTTTCTGTTCGGATGATATCTTCACCATAAAGACAGTTAACGCCAGGTTATAATAGGCGCAAGCCATGGAAAGTGCAGTGCCCCATTGACCGGCTCCGGTTTCGGTGGTTAACGATGTCAATCCCTGCTTTTGAGCGTAATAGACTTGTGCAGCTGCCGAGTTAAGCTTGTGAGACCCGGAAGTGTTATTGCCCTCAAATTTATAGTAAATTTCAGCCGGTGTATCCAGTAATTTCTCCAGGCAATAAGCACGGACGAGAGGGGAAGGACGAAACATCTTATAGAAGTCTCTGATTCCCTCCGGAATTTCAATATATTTATCCGTTTTGTTCAGTTCCTGCTTAACCAACTCGTCACAGAATAC
This sequence comes from Clostridiales bacterium, assembly GCA_018335855.1. Classification (GTDB taxonomy): domain Bacteria; phylum Bacillota; class Dethiobacteria; order Dethiobacterales; family Dethiobacteraceae; genus UBA7523. Next base: position 38,063 of record JAGXRM010000011.1, on the reverse strand, counting down.
GGGCCTGAGATCATCTGCGGTACAGGGTTTCAGTGTACCAGGATGGATAAAGGGAGTAGGAAGTTCCTTCATCACAGCTTTCAAGTTGTACCAGTTCCTAGGCATCTCTTCTTCGGTTAAATAAATTTTGTACGGGATGTTTGTCATAATCGTCAGTCCTTTCTTTTTTTAAAATAAAAAAGCCTTTGTCCTCAAAGGGACAAAGACATTAGTCTCTGCGGTACCACCCAAGTTGCGTAAAACGCCGCTCGCTTCATGTACAAACATACATGTTCCATGGATAACGGGTGGAATTCCCGGCTCGCATACTACTCGATAGAGTTTCTGCATCGCCTTCATGAGTCCATTCGCAATAAACGTTTACCACCGCAATCCCACCACCTGCGGCTCTCTGAAGATAAGTGATTTATGCTACTACTCTCATTCAACAGTTTAGTATTTTCTTTTTTATTATCTTACAGATAATAAGATCGTTTGTCAACAGGAGATTTTTAGAACTCCTAAAATTCCGGAAGAAGCCAGTGAGCCTCTCCCCATTAGTAGCGTGGTACAGTTTACATTAACATATCGTCCTTGCCGCACCGAAATATGCAGGGTGACCGCTTTTTCCCGAATGCCGGATTTGCCCGGAAATACGCAGGAACTGAGTGGGACTAATAACCTGTCCCATGTCCCGTACACTAACCCCGTATTCTCAGCGATAGCAGTAGTATTGATACGCCCAGCAGGGCGATTTCCTTTGGTGACATTTTAAACCTGAAATGGTAAAAAACTCCAGACGTTTTTATATGCAGAAATCAGCACAAAAGCTACAAATATTAAAACCCTTGTGCTTATTTCGCCGGTTTTTGTTTATGTACTACAGTTTATGGTTTTCGGTATTTAATCACCTGATCACCCGCATCAGTTATTCCTGATATGTTTCTAAGATTTATAGTAGTCTCTAGGTAATAATTTGAATTTGCCGCCTGAAGTGTAAGAGCGATGATATTGGCGCCATTTTCAAGTTGGCTCAATTCAAACATTGGAGTTATAGCCGATAAAACAGGTTGTATGCGGGATATGATTTCTCCGTCTGGTGTCCGGTGAAGAATTGAATACAGTCCGGGTTTTTCTTCAGCTAGATAAATATAGTGATAGCCGTCACCAACAGATGTTGACGGAGGCGCATCTACAAGGACAAGTTCTGTGGCATTACGAATTTCTTTAGTGATGAATGTTACCGCAATACGAATATTTCTTTGGACATTTGACTTTTCTTCTCCGGACTGGAAGCTTCTAAAACCAACAAAGTAAGAAGAATAAACGAGCATCAAAACAAAATTCAGTAATGCGAACGCAATAATGAACTCTATTACAGTTAACCCCTTGTTATTGCAACGTATACGACTGAGATTGAACACGCCAAACCACCTTAATTTAATTTATTGCCTTGCTGCGGCGGCATTTAGATAAATGCTACCGACTGCATCGTATTCTTGCTCAATCCATTCATCCTCACCATGAAGCAACGTATAAATAGAATTATCACCTACAGCAACAAATAAGTTAAATCCCCAAGTTAGGCCATAAAGATCATTAAAAGTAAGTGATGCAGGCGACCAAGTGTTATCAAAATTAGAGATAAGGCCGACGCCCGACATGCCAACGGTAACAAAACGTAAATCTCCCCAACTGACGCCTTTTAAGTTCGCGGTACTACCTGTTGACCAAATCTGCCAGTTGTTTAGGTCAGCTTCTGTTGTAATTAAAACCGTACCAGAGTCGCCCACAGCCGTGAAGCGTTCTTCGCCATCCCAAACAATATCGTAGAGTGTTGCACCTGTATTGTTGGATTCAGACCAGGCAGTACCATTTGTGGAATAAATGATTGTGCCATCTTCACCGACAGCTACGAACAATGAGCCACTATAATCAATGGCGTATAGATTCTTTGTTGTTCCAGTATTTATAGGGGTCCAGTCCTTACCGTTGATGGAACTTTGCGCGGCTCCACCGTTTCCTACAGCGATAAATATACCTCCGCCCCAGATTACATCATTTAAATTATCTGCCACATAGTTATTTTCATAATTGTATACATCATTAAGAAATAATGTCGTCTGGTCGCCTACAGCAACAAAACTGTTATTACCCCAAGTTACACCCTGGAGATCTGTGTAAATACTTACATCTCGGGTTTCCCAGGAGTAACCGTCCGGTGAAACCAGCACTGTGCCACTGTTTCCCACAGCAATAAAGCGAATCCGCTTAACCGTTAACATGGCCTTCACCGTTTCAGTAGGTTTGTCATCATAAGATGTGGTAAGCGTAATGGTATAAGGACTGTATTCAACGGGTAGTCCTGCTGGAATCGTAAAGGAAACATTGCCGGTTATTTCATCATAGACGGTATCATTAGAGTAACTAACTGATAACGGGGACACATAAATATCTATTCCGTCAGATCGCATTATGGAAAGGGTGGTGTCATCACGAAAATCTGTATTATTCCCGATTCCATCCACTGTCAGGCTCTGATAGCCTACAGTAAGACTATTGACGTTTAATACAAGAGTTGGTGTAAACGGCAAAAATGTGGTTAAGGTAGATTTTCTTTTACCGTCTTGCACTTCAACTTCGACAATACCGCCCGGTACAGCTACCTGAAGTGTATCAGAGAACTCCAGTGTTAAATTAGGAGTGAAATAAGCATCATTGTCAGCGATTCGGTTTTCCATCTGCTGCTGCGCGTCAAAGTTTAAGAAGCTTTTTTCTCCCGCCGAAATAATTCCCGTAAAACTTGATGTTAGCAAGGTAATGAACGCAAATATGACGACAGTTAATATCGTAAAGGCGATTATAACCTCAACGAGTGTCAGACCAATTTGGTTACGAAAAAGGCCTCTAATATCTTTCATTATTGATAAAAACCTTTCCGTAAGCTGGTGTTGATATAAGGCTCAATTAAATCAAAGCCGGTAAATCCTAACGACTCCAAATAAATACTGCCACTGTTTACACTCATGCCAGTAGAGAGGGTATCAATTATCATAGCCCCGGTAATTTCGGTCCCTGGCTGGGCAATGTGTACAGTTGCATCAGGACCATAGATAAACCCTTTAAACCCGGCATTTGATAAAAATGAAGCAGTGCTGTTCTCCGATAAAAACATTATTAACTGGTTGGGATCATTTTCAAAGTTTGCCTGACCTGTATGGATATTTACGTTTCCTTCTACAAAGAGCAGTACCCTACCTCCGCCGTTAATTCTTACTTTAGCGGAAGAACCCACTGTAAAAGCATTCGCCACAATAATCATGTCGTGTCCTTCGGTCTCAAATGTTAGTACTCTTACAGCCCCGGAACCAATTTGTAAATGATCATAGCCGTAAACCAAATTTTTCCCTGTATCAGAGGCATCGAAACCTACAGTAACATTTTGATTGTGAGGTGTGCTACCACGCCAAACGTCCCATTCAGGTGCGGTGGCTGTTTCGTAAATAACGTTTGCATATTTATTTATATCGTAAGGATAATCGGGATCATGAATAATATCTGCGTTAGCAGAAAGAGGACCGGTAATGTTAGCAAGAGGTGTTACATCAAGAGGTTCGGTAAAAGAATTTGTGTGAATAACGTGATCAAATATGCTGTTACCGAGTAGGCTTAATGTAACAGTATCGTTTATATGATCCACATATCCTGTGCCGATAATCAATATCTGAGCTCCCTGTTTTTTTACTTCTACGTTCAATTTTCCCTGCCCAAAATACACATAATCTGAGACAGGCGCATTTACCAAACCGTCAATAAAATCGCCCAATTCTGCCGATTCCAGGTTGTTAGGGTTGCGAAGGATATATTCACCGACAGCATCTACCCCTGACCTTGCTATGTAATGTGCCTGCATCCTTTTTTCTTCATTGGCTGCTTGAACAGTTTCAGACATACTGACCTGCCAAAGGACGGTGCCTAACAAAGAAAGCACCAAAACAGCGACTAAAACCGCTGGTAACGCCATTCCCTTATTGCATCGAAAAATCATATAGATTCCTCCTGAATAGCATATTCTTCCTATAATTGTACATTATAGAGTAATTATTATCAAGAAAAACCTAGTATAAACCTAGTATATTCACTTCCGGAAACCTAGTATATTGCCTTACGGAAGGATTAAGATACGCGCCGTACAATGTCATTATATAACCTAAGATCCTTGGTTAGCACATAGTTATTTCCGTTGGGCGAGACAGGCCAACTTACAAGATAGTATTTGAGCTCAGTTTTTAATGAGGCTGTTGTTTCACCGTTACTGTCTTGTAATACCCACTGCAAGGTGGCACTGTTTAAAATCATGATATTTGACTCATCAACCCTGTCTTAGGCCGTTTAGTCAATAGAACTGTAGAGTGGACCCGTAGCACCAGGGTGGCATTTTAAGCTTACAGCCAGTGTGTTCATTCGCTATGTCGTAATTTAGAAAATGGTTAAAAGATTGTAAGCTGTTAATTTTATCGTTGATAGTGTTGTCCTTAAACCCATTGTCCAGGAGGTACTTCTTATAGTTGCTCATGTGAAAATGTGAGAAATCGGTCTTAGAGCTTACTCCCTTGGACTCAAGCTATTTTAGAAAGCCGAATACATCCCCAACGTATTAATTAAGCGTTTTCTGGGCCTTGCCGTCATTTAGAAGGTATTGCTTATATTCGGTGACAATATCATTGGCTAACACGTCGTTGCTCCTTTCTAAAAGATTTTGAGCCAAGGAAGCGTGTCCTTGCCCCATCATTTTGTGAAACATATTTACCTTTGCACTCACTGCCGAATTAACATTATGCAGTGAGTTTTCTAAGATGTTTTTTTCGTAAATGCTTGGTTTGTATGCCTTTTTTCTAGGACTCAGATTACTATTTTTTTTGCCGTGAGTGGTTCCGAAAGAATGGGACTGGCTGGCAAAATTTTGCGGCGCACGTTTGACCTTTCTGGAGCACTTTTTGAGGGGGAGTAGTTTGGGCCAGACAAGGACGGAAAACGCTCACTGAGGGGCTGCTACGGCCTTTTTTGGTTGGTGCAACCAAAACCAGGGTTAGTCTTTTTTGACAGCTCCTGCTGCAGTGCTTTTCTGCTTTTGTTTTTGTCCTTGCTTTTTATCTGTTTCCAGCAAACTGCATTTTGACGTTATTTTTTTCGTCCTGGAAGGCAGCAGCAATTTCTTTCAGGGTTTTTCCTGCACGAAAGGTAGGGTAGGGCGTGGCTGGAACCTGGAGTGTTTCTCCTGTTTTTGGATTTCTAGCTTTCCGTGCGGGTGCGTGTCGGATGTCAAATGTGCCAAAGCCAGCAGTGTTTAGATGGCCCTACGGGGATGTTGCGTAGACCACATACCTTCGTCATTTTGCATATTAGTCAGTGAAAGCCCGAGCACGATCCAAAATAGGGGTAGAATCATGATGACATCATTGTTAAATAATCCCTGTAGAAGATATGAAAATATCATTAAGAATAATACAGGATACGTACGACTTCTGGCAATAATAATGAGCAAAATGGATGCGTACAATAAGAAGCTAAAAATACCAGATGTTGACAATATTTCGAGAAAAATATTATGAGCCTTATCCATGACAACATTATTAGGCATATTAATATTTAAATTATCAAGGCCAACACCGAGTATAGGATATTCAGTAATAATTTTCGCAGTTTCTTTCCAAATGTATACACGTTTTGAACCTGCATTATCCTGAAGTCTGGCCGCAGCAGTTATTTCCTGAGGGATACTGCCGATTCGCTTCTGAATGATGTTGTTGTTTGTTGGTAGTAAAACAAGTGTTGAAATCATGAAGCCTGTAACTAAGTATGCTAACATTTTTTTCTGCTTATTGTACATAAAGCTTATTATGGTAAATAAAACGACAAATGAAATTAGACAACCACGTGTACCAGATACAATCAGGCCAGAAAACATTAAAACCGAGGCGAAATAGTAATTTCTATTTTTTTCTGATATATAGAAATAAATTGATGCAGGGATGATGAATACAAGGTATGTTGCCAACCAATTTGGGTTGCCCAATGTTCCATAACTCCTTGCTACCCTATACGAATCATCAGGTACTAGGTTGAAGCCGAAATGCTGAAGTATGGACAGTATTGCTACAATAACTGCAGAAAGTATCATCTGTTTCACCAAAATAGAGACATGCTGTTTGGGAATTAACTGCGAGCAATAAACAAGTAAGATAGACAGTGCAACATATGTACTCGTTCCAGTATGTCTGTATGTTCGTCCAATTGTTGCTGTTAGGGGATTAGTTGAAAAGATCGATGATATGATAATGACACTAATCCAAATAAATAAAAGATTATAGATACTGTCATGGGATAAATAGTATCTATATCTGAATAATAAGAAAAAAGCGATAGCTGAGAAAATCAGCAAGAAAATATATCTGGGTAAAGCGTAGTAGTCACTGGGATTTGGTACAACTATTAAAGGAAATAACAAAGCAAAGATTGATACAAGTTTAGTATTGTTATTCATAGTGACCTTCCCTTTGAAGAATATTAAAACTAGCAAGTTAATTAAAGTAAGAGAGTACACATTGGCTGTGTACTCTCTCCATTGTTGTATTAACTGCCACCATAAGCGCCAGTCCAGTTTCCTTTTGGTGTAGCACGACCTAAGGTGATACCATACACTGCATCCGTATTTATTCCATATTTACCTAAAAGATAAGTGGGGATTTTGGGAGTGGATTGCAAATAAGGTCCACCAGCTGCAACTGCCGTTAACTGAGCCATTGTGGTTGGGGCTTCTCCGTTATTTGCTTGATACATGGCAATTGCACCATCAATTGTTCTTAGGTTTGCGTCATGTGCTTTTTGTGCGGCACTCTCTTGAATATTTGCATAAATTGGCACCGCAATCGCCACCAAAACACCAATAATAACCACAACCACCATCAGTTCAACCAACGTGAAGCCTTTTTGATTCTTCTTAGCTTTTCCAATAAGTTTAAACATTTTTTTCCTCCTTATTAGGTTAATTAAGTTGCATGGCAGAATCGCTGCCTTAAAGCGCCTTATATTTTTGTTATACCGGATGAATTATTTTTTAGACAGTAAAAGCTAATAAATTATTAATATGAATTAAAATATTTTTATGGGAAGGAACTATGTTATTTGTAGAGAAAATTAACTAGAATATTGTATAATCATCCATAAATATGTACATTTGCAATTTTTAATGGTGGGAGGGTATTACGTGCCGCTTTATGCATATCAGGTGTTAAACAAACAGGGCGTTATTTCTACGGGTAAGCTGGAGGCGGAAAATGAAATAGCGGCTGCTGCCCGGTTGAAAAAGCTGGGGTACACTCCGATGGATGTGGGGGAGGTGAAGACCTCTCAGTTAAAGCAGGTTTTTTCTTTGAAGCGGAAAGTTAGCTTGGGAGAGTTAAGCTTATTTAGCCGGCAGTTGGCGGCCATGCTAAACGCCGGGATTCCACTGACACGCTGTCTTCATGCGTTGGGGGAACAGGCGGATAATCCGACACTGGCTAATGTTATTGCTGAGACTGGTCGAAATGTTGAAGGTGGGATGAGTTTTTCAGAATCTTTACGAGCTTATCCTGAAATATTTACTAAATTGTATGTGGATTTGGTGAAGGCTGGGGAAGTGGGCGGTACCTTAGAGGAAGTACTGATGCGCTTGTCTCAGCAACTGGATAGTGAAAAAGTACTAAAAGATAATATTCGTACAGCAATGTTTTACCCTTCGGTTGTGCTTGCTTTTGCTTGTTTAGTGTTGATTGGCATGTTGCTTTTCATCGTGCCGGTATTTATGGGTTTCTACCCGCCGGGTGCGAAATTACCTTTTTTAACATCAATTATTGTTGGGTTAAGCAATTCCATGCGTAGCCATTGGTACTTATATATTCTGTTTTTTATTGTGTTTGTTTTGGGTATCCGTTTTTATATAGCTAGTGAAGCGGGTCAAAGAGTTTGGGACAGAATTAAGTTTCGTGTACCTTTATTTGGGAGTTTAGTGCAAAAGACGGCGATTGCCCGTTTTTCCAGGACATTATCTACGTTAATGATGGGAGGGATTCCTGTCCTGCAGGCTTTAGAGACGGCAGGTCCTGCGGCAGGAAGCAGTCTTGTTGCTGATGCGGTACGTAAGGCTGGAGAGAGAATTCAGGAAGGGCTAGGTATTTCGGAGCCATTGAAAGAAAGCGGCTTGTTTCCACCCATGGTGACATTGATGATATCTGTTGGGGAGGAGACGGGGGATATGCCTTCGCTTTTGAATCGGATTTCCGAATTTTATGAGGCGGAAGTTGCTACGATGACAAAGGGTCTGACGAGTTTAATTGAACCGTTGATGATTATATTTGTGGGTGCCATTGTTGCAGTGATGGTTATATCTTTGTATTTACCCATATTTGGTGTGATTACACAGATTGGATAGGGGTAGAAAATGATAGAGACGCGACAGCGGGCAGATAATATAGAGAATCTTTTTTTAGCTTATCGAAGTAGCGGTAGGGAAGATGATTTAGAGAGTGTTGTGAATGCTGGCCGAAAGCTGGTGTATCATTTTGCTCGTTTGTATACGGGTAAGCCTGGGGAAGATGTGCTGCAGGCGGGGATGGAAGGGCTTTTAAAGGCTGTTAGCAGATTTGATTCTGAGAGCGGGAATGCTTTTGTTACATATGCCAGTCATTGTATTATGGGGGAGATTCGGCACTTTATCCGGAAGGAAGCTTCGTATTATAAGCCGGGGAGTGTGGTGGACTTACAGAGTCGGGTAGAGCGGTTGATTGAAGAGGGAATGAAGGTGACGGGGGAGCCGCCGGCTTTGAGTGAGATTGCGGCCACTTTGAATGTAAAGGAAGAGGGGATTGTACAGGCGATGCGGGCTGGGTTGGTGTCGCTGGATGACTTGGATGTTACGAAGATTAAGAATTTAAAATATGAGACGTTTCGGTTGCCTATTGAAGATAAGATAGTTTTGGAACAGGCCATTAATAGGTTGAGTGAGCTGCAGAAGAGAGTGGTTTACCTGCTTTTTTATAAGGATATGACACAGAATGAGGCTGCGGATGAATTAGGGATTAGTCAAAGGAAAGTGTCCAGGATATTACATAAGAGTTTACAGCAGATGTATAAATGGTTGGGGTTGGATAAGACGGAACGGGGGGGCTGAGTATGGGTGTGTTTGGGGATTCAGGTGTTGTGGGTTTGGAAATAGATACTGGTGTGATCCGGGCGGTGGAGGTTCGGGGGAAAAACGGTAGTGCCAGGATTGTTGCTGCGGGGCAGGTTGAAATACCGGAAAGCGCTGTGAGTGACGGTGCTGTTTTGGATGTGGAGACTGTCAGTCAGGCATTAAAGCAACTGTGGTCCGGTGCTGGGCTGGGTAGTAAAAATGTTGTATTGGGTACATTTAATCAAAGTGTTCTGATGAGACTAATTAACTTCCCAAAGGTTCCGAAGGATAAACTGGAGCAGGCGCTGCGATTGCAGGCGGGGGAGTTTTTTCCTATTCCGTTGTCTCAAATGGTATTGGACTTTGCTGTGGTGGGTGAGATAGACGGGGAAGATGGGCCGCAGTATGAAGTGCTTTTGGTGGCGGCAAAAAAGGCTCAATTGGAGCAAAGTTTGAAGGCTATATTGGATAGCAAATTAAAACCAAGGATTGTAGATGCTACTCCGTTGGCGTTGCTGAGGACACTGCCGGAGGATAAGCTGGTGGGAACGACGGTGATTGTGGCGTTATCTAATGGATTGAGCAGTTTATTGTTATCTTTGGATGGGGTACCCCGTTTTGCCAGGGTGATGCCGGTTGCGTTAAAGCAGTATTTGAGTCGATTGGGAGCTTCGCTTATGGTAGGCAGTGAGGATGCTGTGGCTGCTACAAAAGAGACGGGAAGTGGGGATGAGATTTTCCGGAGGTGGGGTCTGTCGGTGGCGGCAGAGATTCGCGCTTCCATTAGTTATTATGTGAAGCAGGATAACTTCAGTGAAGTGGACAGAATTATTCTGAGCGGGAGGGGTGCCCAGGTGATTGGGTTGCCTGAACTGCTGGCAGAAGATTTGGGTGTTGCTGTGGAACTGATAAATCCGGTTTCTAATGTGGTAGTATCGGGTAACTTGGGAATAAATTGGGATCTGGAAGGACCGAACTACGCAGTGAGCGTGGGGTTGGCTCTTCGCGGCTTGGAGGTGTAAGCAGTGATTAAAATTAACTTACTGCCTCCTGAGATATTGGCGGAACGGAAACGAAAAGCGGCACAGGTTCAGTTGATTAAAGGGTTTTGCATTATTGTGGTTTTGCTGGTGGTGGGTTTGGCTGGGCTTCTTGTGGCCACGCTACAGGTTAATAAAAGGGTTATGGATTTGGCGGCACAGCGGGCTGTTGTGGAAGCTGAGGTGGCCACGTATGCACCATATGTGGAATTGCAGGCCAGTTTGAATGTTAGAGACGGATTGGTTAAAAAAGCCATGGGTAAACCCATGGGGTGGAGTGAAGTGTTGAGTGATATGGGTAGCTTTATTCCCTCAAACGTTTGGTTGACTAACTTTTCGTTAGTTTCTTCAGGTGAAGAAGGTCAGTTGACTATGCGGGGAGTTACATATGATCATCCTTCAACGGCGCGTTGGGTGGCAACGTTGCATGATATTCCGGGACTGACAAACATTCGGAGTGTTTTTTCTGCTGTGGAGACTGTGGATGGTAATGAATTGGTTCGGTTTGAAATTAGGGCTGGTGTTATTACCGGGGAAGAATTTGACCCGTTTGCAAGGGGGGATGAGTAATGGCCGGGAAAAAGAAACAGAACAGCACCCTTTTAATATTGTTCTTTGTGGTTATTTTTGTTGTTGGCCTGATGCTTATCCTGATGCAGTTTAATTCGTTAAATGAGGGAAAAGCCAGGTTGGCGGAAGAGGAACAGCTACTTGCTTTGGCTCAAACCCGTCTGCAGTCTATGATTCAGCTAAAAGAGCAAAGTGATGAGATGGAAGAGAAATTGGAATTGTTAACGCAACTTTTACCTGGGAGTCCGGCGGAAGATGATTTGATTGTGGATTTACAGTCTGGTGCGGATTTGTCGGATATGGGTTTGTTTCAGATACGGTTTGGGGAGCGGGTTAGTAAAGAGGGATACCAGGAAATGCCGCTCAATTTGGTGTTTGAAGGGAGTTACCATGAGATTCTTCATTTGCTCGATTACCTAAATGCTTATGAGCGGGCGATTCGTGTGGATGAGCTAAGATTGGACCCGCCTAGGGCGGAGAGTGCGAAGATGTCGGTGAATCTCAGAGCCAGTGCCTTTTATGCTGCTAAGTAAGGAGACTGTGATGAAACGAAATGTGGCGTTTCTCATTTTAATATGTACACTTCTGCTGGTTGGGTGTACTACTAAGCAGGTTGTTGAACCTGGTATATTGACGCCTGCTCCTGTGGAAGAACAAACAGAGCCCGTTGAAGTTGAGATTCGGGAATTGCAGGCACCGGAGAGAGATCCGTTTGCGACTGGTTCTGTTTCTGAATCGGGCAGCGAAGTTGTGGTAAGTGCTGTGGAGGCGGAAGGTCGGAATCCGTTTGTTGTTGCAGATGGTTCGGATAGGGAACGTTTAGCTGGTGAGGTGGAATCGGGAGGCCGGAATCCGTTCGCAGTGGTTCCTAATGAGGTGATTGTGCCGGAGATTCCGGTAGAGCCGGAGGAACCTGTGGATCCGGGTGAAATTCCTGTAGACCCGGAACCTGGGGAGCCGAACATTACTGATGGTGTACAGCTGCGGATTGTAACGACTGAGCGTTGTTGGTTGGATATTTTTGAGGATGGCGTAAGGGTTTTAAGGGATAATGTGCCGGGTGGGCGGACGTTGGACTTTTATGGTGATTCTGAGGTTAGGCTGGAGCAGGTTGGCCGGGAGCAGGCGGTTAGTGTGACTGTGAATGGTAAGGATCTGGGGAGGCTTTTAGAGTTGGTGCAGAGGCTGGAGAACGGTCCGTATGAGGACCGGGAGGCTGGTGTGCGGGTGAGCTTGGAGAGGCGGTATCCTGGAGGCGTGTTAGTGGGATTACGGTTTACGGCGCTAAATGGAGATAATTAGGGGAGTGCTGTTGTGAAGCAGAGAAAAATGCATGAGCTGATGGGGAAACGGTTGGTTTTGGAAGGAGTTATTTCCCAGGAGCAGTTGGATGAGGCTCTTCAGCATAAGGATCTGAAGAAGGGTGAAAGAGGGCTTTTGGGGAGGGTTCTTGTTACTCTGGGCTATTGTACCGAGGAAGATGTGGCTAAGGTGGTTGCTGAACGGGCAGGAGTGCCTTTTATTTCCCTGGAGAACTATCCGGTGGATGCGGCGGCCATGGTTACCGTTTCGGCGGAGTCGGCGCGGAGGTACAGGGCGCTGCCCATTGACTTTAGTGATGACAGGTTAGTTGTTGCCATGGAGCAGCCTTTGGATATTTTGGCGTTGGATGATTTACGGGTATTAACGGGGTATAATATTAAGCCGGTTGTGGCTACGGATAGTGAACTGGAAGCGGCCATTAAGAATTACAGCCAGTCCAGTGTTGGGGTGGAGCACAGTCTGGATGAAAGTGAGGTTGAGGAGGGGCAGGATCCCGGTGAGACCTCTTATGATGTGGGTTCGGACAGGCCCGCGGTGCAGTTGGCCAATGTGATTTTGGCGCAGGCCGTAACGGCTAAGGCCAGTGATGTGCATATTGAGGTGTATGAAAAGAATTTGCGGGTTCGGTTTCGGATTGACGGTGTGCTGCATGATATTATGACGCCGCCGAAGCAAATGCACGGGGCGTTGGTTTCCAGAATTAAGATTATGTCCAATATTAATATTGCGGAGCGGCGGATTCCCCAGGATGGTCGGATGACGTTGAAGATTGAGGGGAAGACCATTGATGTGCGGGTGGCTTCTTTGCCGGCCAGTTTCGGGGAGAGGCTGACGTTGAGGTTACTGGAGCGGACGGCGAGGACGATTACCCTGGAAGAACTGGGTGTGGCACCGGAGATTTTAAAGAAGTTTAAAGGGATGATTAACCTGCCGTATGGGTTTATTCCTGTGACCGGGCCCACGGGGAGTGGGAAAAGTACTACGCTTTACGCCAGTTTGGCGGAAGTGGACCGGGTTGTTAAGAACGTGATTACCGTGGAAGATCCGGTGGAGTACCGGATGGAGGGGATTAACCAGATTCAGATTAATCCTAAGGCGGGGTTGACGTTTGCTTCCGGATTGCGGTCTATTTTGCGGAGTGACCCCGATGTGGTTATGGTGGGAGAGATCCGGGATAAAGAGACGGCCAGGATTGCCATTGAGTCGGCGCTGACGGGGCATATGGTGTTTACTACGCTGCATACCAACGATGCGGCGGGTGCTATTAGCCGTTTGACGGAGATGGGTGTGGAGCCTTATTTGACTGCATCTTCTGTGGTGGGGATATTGGCTCAGCGGTTAACGCGGAGGCTTTGCCCGCAGTGTACGGAAGAGTATACGATTACCAGGGAAATGGCGCAGAAGATTCCTGAGTTTCCACTTAAGCCCGGTGAAGAGAAGATAAAGTTGTATAGGCCCAAAAGTGGTGGGTGTATGCGTTGTAGTAATACTGGGTATTCCGGGCGGTTTGGGATTTATGAGTTTCTGGTGGTGACGGAGGAAATTCAGAAGCTGACGCTGGAGAGGGCCTCGGCCCGGGAAATTAAGCGGATGGCTGTGGCACAGGGGATGGTCACCTTGCGACAGGACGGCTTGACGAAAGTCCGGCAAGGAATGACGTCAATCGAAGAAGTATTGAGGGTGATTGTATGAGTAGTGCGTTTACTATGATGGAGTTGCTGGAAAAAACGGTGAAGGCGGAAGCTTCGGACTTGCACCTGACGGTGGGGCAACCCCCCATGGTCAGAGTGTATGGTACATTGATGCCTTTAGATTACCCGGTACTTAGAAGAGAAGATATTAAAGAGTTAGTGTACCCGATTCTTGAAGAACGTCAGCGGGAGGAAATTGAACGAGATTGGGAATTGGATTTCTCATATTCAGTTCCGGGGTTAAGTCGTTTCCGTGGCAGCGCTATGATTCAGCGCGGTTCCCTGGATGTGGTCTTACGGGTGGTGCCCTGGGATATTCCAAAGATGGAGTCTTTGGGTTTGCCGGCAGTGGTGAAGGATCTTGCTCGCTTGCCGCGGGGTCTGGTGTTGGTGACCGGTCCGACGGGGAGCGGTAAAAGTACGACGCTGGCGTCCATAATTGGCTTAATCAACCAGGAGCGGGCGTTGAATATTATTACTATTGAGCATCCGATTGAATTTTTACATAGTCATAATAAATCTATTATCCGGCAGCGTGAGGTGGGGAGTGATACCCATTCATTTGGGGAAGCGCTCAAGCATATGCTGCGGCATGACCCGGATGTGATTCTGATTGGTGAGATGCGGGATCAGGAGAGTGTCGCCATTGCGCTGACGGCGGCAGAGACGGGCCACTTGGTTTTCTCCACGTTGCATACCCAGACGGCGCCGCTGGCGATTAACCGCATTGTTGATGTATTCCCTGACTCGTTGCGTAATTATATTCGCTTACAACTGGCTGGTTCACTGCAGGCTGTACTGGCTCAGCAGATTCTGCCAAGAGCGGACGGCAAGGGGCGGGTAGCAGCGATTGAAGTGCTGATGAACACGCCTGCTGTGAGTAACATGATTCGGGAAGGCAATGAGCATCATTTGTATACGGCGATGCAGACAGGGCGCAGTTTTGGTATGCAGACCATGGATAGTGCGTTGGCTGATTTGTGTTTGCGGGGAATCGTTTCCCGGGATGAAGCGTTGAGCCGGAGTGTGAACAGGGTCGAGTTGGAGAGGGCGTTGCGTTAGATGATTATGGTTTTTATTGTAGGCCTGTTTATTGGGTCTTTCTTAAACGTGTGTATTGGTCGTATTCCAGAAGGGGAGTCTGTTGTTTTTCCCCGTTCCCATTGTCCCGGGTGTGGTCGTTGTTTGACTGCGGTAGAGTTGCTTCCTGTTGTTAGTTTTATTATGCAACGGGGTAAGTGCCGGGGGTGCGGCGGGGAAGTGTCGTGGCGTTACCCCGTTGTGGAACTGTTGACGGCTGTGGTTTTTGTGTTGTTGTTTGGACGGTTTACTGGGGTTGGCTTTTATCTGCAGGCTTTTTTCTACGGAGTGATGATTGTCATTTTTTTCATTGATCTGGAGAAGCAGATTATTCCGAACAGGTTGGTTTTGGTTCTTCTGGTTTTTGCTTTGGTGGTGCAGGTTTTCTGGCCAGTGCAGCCTTGGGGTACGGCACTTATTGGCGGGTTGCTGGGCGGCGGTGTGTTTCTCGGGTTGGCACTGGTCAGCCGGGGCGGCATGGGCGGCGGGGATATTAAACTGGTGACTGTGCTTGGCTTTTGGTTTGGCTGGGTACAATTGCTTTTAATGATGTTTTTAGCTTTTTTTGTGGGTGGTTTGATAGGCAGTGTCTTGCTTTTGACGGGATTAAAAAAGCGGAAGGATGGCATTGCTTTTGGACCGTTTCTGGTGCTGGCTTCGTTTGTGGTAAGTATGTGGGGCAAACCGTTGCTGGATTGGTATTTTAGGATAAGCGGCCTTTAGTTGCAGTAATGAGGTAGATAGGCGCCAGACACAGTCGGGTGCTTTTTTGCGTTTTCCTGTCGTTTTATGGTGAGGTGTGCCAATGGATTTGTGGATAGAGTTAAAAAAAGAGCGCGGGCATTTGTTGTTGGAAGTATTGATGGCTTTTTTGCTGTTGGCGATTCTTACCGGGCCTTTGTTACATTTATTTCACGGGGGCAGGCAAAATCATGTCAGTGCCAGGAAGCATACGACGGCAGCATATCTGGCCAGGGAGAAGATGGAAGAAATTATGAGTGCGGGATATGATTTTGCCGGTGAAGAGTACGAGGCAGCGGTGGGTGGTTTTGAGGCGTTTAGCAGGCGGGTGGTTGTGACGTTGCTTGAAGGAGTGCCTGTGAAGCAGATAACTGTGGAAGTAACATGGTCGGTGAATGAGAGGCAATGCAGCTGCGAGTTGATTTCTTTTTTGGCAGGGAGGTGAGGGCGTGGACAGGGGGGTAACGCTGATGGAACTGCTGGTTGGGCTGTCGCTGATGGCCCTGGTATTAACAGTGACAACATCATTTTATTCACTGGGAGTGAAGAACTGGGAGGATGGCTCCTGGCAGACGGAAATTCTGCAGCACGCCCGTGTTGCTGCGGATGAACTTGTTAATGAACTGACGTATGCTTGTGAAGTAACGGTTGACGGGGCAGGGAGATCGGTGGAGTACAAAAAAGAAGTGGACGGGGTTTGTCGAAGCTACCGGTTTTACCAGCTTAACAGGCAATTGTTGCTGAGGCTGCCGGCAGGGGTGTCTGTGCCGGTGGCCGGGTATATTGAGGATCTTGTTTTGGAGCCGGAAGGGAAATTGGGTCGGGGGGATACGCTGACGGTTACGGTTACGGTGGAGGATCAGGGGAGGCGGAGTGAATTGCGTGTGACAGTCAGGCCGAGGAATGTAAAATGAGGCAGGGAGAAAAAGGGTTGGCTCTGCTGTTTGTGGTGATGATGATGCTGCTGTTTACAGGATTGGGTTTTGCCCTGCTTAGTATTACACTGTCCGATTACCGGGTCAGCCGGCATTTGGCTGATTCGGACAAAGCATATTATGCGGCGGAGGCGGGGGTGCAACTGGCGGTGGCACTTTTGCCGAAAGCGTATGGAGAGTATCTTGTGTTTGAAGATACATTGGTGAGGGATGGAGAACCGCCGTATTTCACAGTGGATGTTCGTTGTGACGGTATACGGAAGCGGATTCATTCGGTGGGCAAAGCGAATGGTAAAACCAGGGTGCTGGATGTGGTGGCAGAGATTTGTCATCTGGGAGGACATGTGCTGATTTCCGGTGGGGAGGTATTGTTGGCAGATGTTATTCTTGAGGGGAACATTTTGGCCGATGAGATTGCTTTTTGCTGCAGTAAAAGTGAAGTTGCCGGTGATATTTTGTACCATACTTCTGTTCGTTGTGTAAACGGAGGGTCATATCTTTACGGAGGAAAAGAGGCAAAGCTTGGTGAGCTGCCGGAGATTGTAATTGACTTTGAGGAATACGAAAAGCGGGTGGCGGAGGAGGGGGATTGGTTATTCGCCGGGGGCGGGGAAGCACCTTTCGTCTTCCATGATTTTGTGGACGAGTTTATATACCAAAAGATTTTTATAGCCGGGGATTTAGTGATTCATGGAGTGTTTGATTTTGAGGGGTTGGTGGTGGTCCGGGGGAGTGTGGATGTGAATAGCGGTGATTTTGGCGGGAATTTTGTGTTATTGGCGGAGGATGATATTTCTTTTACCGTGGACGGTTCTCAGGGGGAACATATTGCGGGGGGCAGTTGTTTCTTTTACAGTGGCGGAAGTATTGTGGACAGGCGCAGTGGCCTGAAACCGCGGTTCTTGTTCCATGGGGCGATGATGGCGGCGGGGGATGTGGAACTGGGTGAGTTTGATCTGGTGTTTGACGGGGGTGCGGTTTCTGAGTGGTTTTGGGAACTGCCGGAGGACTTGTTCCTGCCGTTTACTGAATTTGTGCTGACTTGGGTTGATCTTTCGCCGAGAAGGTGACAGGATGAAGACTGTGCGGGGAATTGTACTTGTAGAACTGATTGTGGTGCTGGTTGTGATGGCGATGATTACGGCGACGGTAGTGCCACTGTATCAGCATATGGGGCGGTGGTCGCTGCGGACGGCGGCGGCGGAACTGGCGGTGAGAATCCGGGAGACCCGGCATACGGCGATTAGTAGCGGACAGACATGCACTATTGTTTTTTATGAGTTTAGTGGGCGATACAAGTTGGATTACCCCGAGGGGATTACCTGGGTTTGGTTGCCGGAAGGGGTAAATTATGCGGGGAATAATTTTCCGTTAAAGGATAACCGTCCGACATTGTCTTTCCGGTATACCGGGGCCCCGAACCAGGGCGGGCATGTGGTATTAAAGGATCAAAAGGGGAATCGTTTATATGTAATTGTCACTCCCGTGACGGGGAGGGTGCGTATAGATTCGGAACCGCCGTAAAAAAAACAGGATTCCTAGCTTGGTTGGCAGGGCAATTCTGTTTTTTGTCGAATTGCAAGATATTGAGTAAATTTTGGAGACAGTGCCATTATATACTGTTTATTTTTTTGTTTAGATTGTGGAGGTGTGGTCGTGCGAGCCAGTGAGATCATGAATGCTGAACTTCCCGTTGTGATGTCTGATGCGGGACCGGTTGAGATAGCGCAGGAGATGTTAAAAAGAAGTGCGTCTCACGTTATGGTCACCAATGGCGAGGGGAAGTTGATTGGGCTTGTATCTGGGTTTGATTTGCGCCGGGCGGTGGCGGAAAGCAAGAATGGCCTAACTGCGGTAGATATCATGACGCCGCGTTCGAAGTTAGTCGTTGCGTTTCAGGATACACCGGTAGATGAAGTGGCAAGGATTCTTACTGAAAAGCAGATTACTCAAATGCCGGTGGTGAAAGATGAGGTGCCGGTGGGCTACTTAAATCTTTCTCAGGTTTTAAAGTATACGACAGAAAAGGCGGAGAAGACAAAAGACGAGTTGCTTCACTCCAGACAGGCCGCACTGCTGATTAATTCCATGCGGGAAGGGGTGGTGGTCGTTGATAAAGACTACTGCATCCGTGAACTTAACCCGGCGGCGGAAGAGAGCAGCGGTTTTAGTGCGGAGGCGTTAGTGGGACGGCAATCCAAGGCGTACATGGCAATTGATTCACCGGTACGAAAGGTGATGGAAAACGGAGAGCCTCTGTATAATGTTGAGGTACAAAACGGTATGGGGAAAGTATATTTGACCAATAACGTGCCGATTATGGATAACGGTACTGTTGAAGGTGTATTGCAGACATTTTCGGATATTACCGAAGTGAAACAAATGCACTTCCAGTTATTAAAAACGAGAGACGAGTTGGAGAAGGCGTTTGCTTTGACTCTGCCCAATTCCAGAGTGGAAAAAAAGTTGAAAAGTACTCCTGAATACCGGGATATATATAATGCGGATACAGGAATGATTGAAGTGACGGAAGTGATAGAAGACGGCGGCTATCTTCATGTGGTTAACGCGCTTAAAGTAGCGGCGGATTTGAATGAAAAAGGGATGATGTCCCTTTTAGGCGTGGATAAGGATACACTGGTCCAGGCTTTGATTTTTCACGATGTGGGGAAGTCGCAACCGGTGTTGAATGTGGGTCAGGTGGTGGATCCGCGGAAAGTATTTGAACAAAGTGAACTGCATGCGTTACGCAGTGCGGATATTGTGGAGACGTATTATAAAAAGCCGCAGGATGTGGTGCAGCTGATTCGTTATCATCACCACAAAGACGAGGACTTGCCTGATGATTTTCCCTCGCATCTTTTGCCGATGCTGCGGTTAATCAGAATTATTGACGGGCTTTCTGCGGGGTTAACCCGGAGGAACGCCAGAGTTGGCTTTCGGGCAAACGGGTCCCGGTTAACAATTTTAGAGAATAACGGGCACCCGGATTTTAACCGGACTGTTGAAGTTGACCTGTATACCGGGCGGCAGTTAGTATATACTGAGAAAAAGGTGGATTCCGCTAAACGGGAGGCCTTAAATTGAAAAACATCTCAGGGAAAAACCTGGTCTTAATCGGCTTTATGGGGACAGGCAAGACCGAGGTGGGCAGACTTTTGGCTGAGTCGTTAAATCGCAGGCTGATAGATACAGATCAAGTGATTGTGGAGCGGGAAGGGCAGTCAGTAAAAGATATTTTTGCCTCCAGTGGGGAAACGTACTTCCGACAGAAGGAACAGGAACTGATACAGGAACTTTCTGTACGAAAAGGACTGGTGATTGCCACCGGCGGTGGTATTGTGCTGAATACTGAAAATGTAAATCTGCTGCGGGAAAGCGGTTATGTGGTCTGGTTGGACGCAGACGGGGATACGTTGGCTGACAGACTGTCCGGAGATACGGAGCGGCCGCTATTGGCCGGAGGGGCGGACCTGGCAGCTCTCTACAGAGAGCGGGAAGCTCTGTACAGGGAAGCAGCCCATGTTCGCGTTGATACCACAGAAAAAGCGCCACTGGTAGTAGTGAGTGAAATCATTCGAGTGATTTCGTAACGTTAATAGAATTGTAATATTAGCTAGGGAAGGATTTTTTTACCGCAGGGGCGAAATACTAAGGATAGAGAACAGGTGGTGCGAATGCATAAAGTTCTTGTAATACACGGCCCTAACTTAAACAGGCTTGGACAGCGGGATCCATTACAGTACGGTGCCGGCACGCTCAAGGAGCTAGAGCGCTCTTTGCTGGAATTGGCTGTGGAGTTGGGCGTCACTCTGGAAACTTTTCAATCGAACCATGAAGGAAAACTGATTGATATTATCCAGACGACAGATGCCCATGGGATTGTGATCAATCCGGGTGCCCTGACCCACTACAGCTACTCTTTACGGGATGCGGTTGCCGACTATCCCGGACCGGTGGTGGAGGCACACCTGAGCAATATTCATGCCCGGGAGCCTTTTCGTCAGCAGTCGGTGATAGCCGGCGCGGCCAAAGGTCAGATTAGCGGTTTGGGTTTTAACAGCTATCTGCTGGCGCTGCGTGCCGTTGTTGCACTGCTGGCTGAGGAGCTTTGATTAGGGACAGCCGTTTGGCGGCTCTGCGGATACAAATGGCATCGGAGGGGATTGAGGCTCTTCTGGTCAGCACTCCTGTAAATGTTGCCTATCTGACAGGGTTTAGTGGTACATTAGGGTACGTGTTTGTTACAGCAAAGAGTGCATACCTTCTTACTGATTTTCGCTATCTCGGAGTAGCCCGGGAACAGGCGGGTGGATATGAGATTGTCAATGTAGGTCCATCAGTCTGGAAGAGGGTAGCTGAACTGGCTGCCGATGAAGGGATATCCGCTTTGACTGTGGAAGGCGAACATGTCACCATGGCTGTATACAATAAGCTGTTGGAAGAGGCCCCTGAATTGGCTGTTACAGCGGAAACCTCTCCGGTGAACAGGTTGCGCAAAGTGAAAAGTATGGAAGAACAGGATGCGATCGGGGCGGCGGTCACGCTGGCCGACGAAGCATTTCTACATATATTGGGCTTTTTAAAGCCCGGGGTCCGGGAACGGGAGGCGGCGCTGGAACTGGAGTATTTTATGCGCAGGCGGGGAGCCAGCGGAGTATCGTTTGAGATTATTGTCGCTTCGGGTAAACGGTCTGCGCTACCCCACGGGGTAGCAGGAGAAAAACGGCTGGAGACCGGGGATGCTGTGGTCCTGGATTTGGGGTGTATTCTGGGTCATTATTGCTCGGACTTGTCCCGTACCGTTTTTATCGGGGATGTTTCTGTGAAGCAGAGAGAGATTTACCAGACTGTTTTAGATGCGCAGCTTACTGCGTTGCAATCAATCCGCGCCGGCATGACCGGGCGGGAGGCGGATGAACTGGCCCGGGGTGTCCTGGCAGCCCGGGGTTTGGCGGGACATTTCGGCCACGGCCTCGGCCACGGGGTGGGGCGGGAAATTCATGAAATGCCGCGTCTTTCTCCGGTCTCCGACGAAGAATTGGTGCCGGGGATGGTTGTCACTGTTGAACCCGGTGTCTATTTGGACGGTGAATTCGGCGTCCGCATTGAAGATGTGGTCGTTGTGGAAGAAACAGGTTGCCGTATTTTAACAGGGAGTACCAAGGAATTATTATGTTTGTAATGGAGGAATGCAGATGATTACAACCAGTGAATTTAAAACAGGTATGACGATAGAGTTGGACGGCGATTTGTTTGTGATCGTAGAGTTTCAGCATGTCAAACCCGGTAAGGGAGCAGCTTTTGTTCGCACGAAAATGAAAAATTTAAAGACAGGCGGTGTGACGGAGAAGACATTCCGGGCCGGGGAAAAAGTGGAACGGGCCATCATGGAACGCAGGGAAATGCAATATATGTACGACTCCGGTGACGATTTATTTGTCATGGATACGGAGACGTACGAGCAGATGACCATTGACAGGGGACGGTTAGGCAACGATGTGAAGTACCTGAAAGAAAATACGAATATATCGGTGGTGTTTTATCAGGAACAGATTGTTGGTATTGAGCTTCCTTTCTTTGTGGAGTTGGCAGTGGCGGAAACTGAACCGGGTATTAAAGGAGATACCGCCTCCGGCGGTTCCAAATCGGCGACGATGGAAACGGGTGCAGTCGTTCAGGTGCCGTTCTTTATCAACATCGGGGATGTACTGCGTATAGATACCCGGTCGGGAGAGTATATTGAGAGAGTGTAGTAAAGTAAAAGCGTATCAAAAAGAAGGAGGGAAAACACAGTGGACGATCTGAAATCACGTGTGGCATATCTAAAGGGATTGGCAGCCGGTCTGGGTCTGGAGGAAAGCAGCCGCGAGGGAAAACTATTCAACCAGCTG
This sequence comes from Clostridiales bacterium, assembly GCA_018335855.1. Classification (GTDB taxonomy): domain Bacteria; phylum Bacillota; class Dethiobacteria; order Dethiobacterales; family Dethiobacteraceae; genus UBA7523. The sequence goes on along the minus strand of JAGXRM010000011.1, from coordinate 15,596 downwards.
ATCGATGTGGTTGAAGCGCTTTCTGAATCTGTCATCGAACTGCAGGAAGAGTTTGACGAGCTGGTGGACTACACCGAAGCGATTGACGAAGATTTAAATGAACTGGAAGAGGATTTTTACGAAGAAGAGCTGGAAGATGATTTATTGCTTGAGGATGATGATGATCTTTTTTCCGTAGAATGTCCTGACTGCCATGAGATCGTCTATATTGACGACGATATGCTGGAAGATGAAGATGTGGTCGAAATTCTTTGTCCTAACTGCGAGCGTGTGGTATTTGTCAATGATGACGAGGACTACGTAGATTTTGATGACGATGAGTTAGAGGAATAAGACACGGGATCTTTGCCAGCACTCTCAGGAGACAGGCAGGTACTTGTCCACCCAATCTTATCTTTCATTATGCTTCAAGCCAGCCTTCAACACGAAGGCTGGCTTTTTTTAACTATTTATGAATATTGCAGGTTTCGAGGCTTCTTATTGGTGTCATAAAGGTGTGCTCGTCCCCATAAGATGTATGGGGTGACAAAATGGAAGCAGCGCACTGGAAAAAACATATTTTACCGTTATTGCCTCCGCGAATCAGAGGAATATTGAATCACCTGAACGCGCCTGTGACCGGGGAGCTGGAGGAAATTCGGTTACGGACTGGACGACCTCTGCTTGTCCACAGTGGCCGGGGAGAATATTTTCTTGGGCCGGCAGGGATCGTGGATGCGGGCGGAGCCTGTCGCGTGCACCAGGCAGATATTCAGGAAGTACTGCTGTTGATGACGGAGTATTCGATGTATGCCCGGGACGAGGAACTGAGGAGGGGCTATCTGGCGCTGCCCGGAGGACACCGGGCAGGCTTTAGTGGACGGACAGTTCTGGAAAACAACAGTGTTCGGCTCCTGCGGGATATTTCCGGAATAAACATTCGTATCTGCCGGGAAGTAAAGGGTGCCGGGGAGAAATTGCTGACCCATCTCTATTGCGACAGAGATAAGAGGGTCCGCCATACGCTTCTTGTCTCCGCGCCCCAGGCGGGGAAGACAACATTATTAAGGGATTTAGCCAGGCTTTTGAGCGACGGAGATGTAGGGACGGGCCGCCCCGGGCTGAAGGTAGGCATTGTGGATGAACGCTCCGAAATTGCAGGCTGTTATCTGGGGCAGCCTCAGTTGGATATAGGGCAACGCAGCGATGTGCTGGACGGTTGTCCTAAAGCGGAGGGGATGATGATGCTCGTTCGTTCCATGTCTCCACAGGTTGTGGTCACAGATGAACTGGGGCGGGCCGAGGATATCAGGGCAGTAGAGGAAGTGGTGAATACGGGAGCATCCATTTTGGCGTCCGCCCACGGACAGAGTGTCTCCGAGTTGTTAAAACGGCCAAGTTTGGCCTGGCTGATTGAGAATCGTCTTTTTGAGCGGGTGGTTCTGCTAAGCAGGGCGAGGGGGCCGGGGACGGTGGAAGGAGTTTTGTCCGGGGAGGCGCTGTACAGGGCAAAAGAGGCAGGGGGGCAAAGCCATGTTTGCTAAATGGTTGGGTGCATTGCTGGTCCTGGCTGCTGCAGCCGCATGGGGGGAGAGGCAGGCGATCAGGCTGCGCCGGCGGGTGGTGGAACTGGAAGAGTTCCGCCTGGCGTTGCGTTTATTGATGGCGGAAATCGGTTACACGGCTACCCCCCTGCCCCGTGCCCTGGAGTATGTTGCCAGTCGCCTGAAAGGTTCCGGCGTCCGTTCTTTCTTCACTGAAGTGCGGATACAACTGGCTGAGCCGGGTCTGGTGGATGACGCGTCCACAGCCTGGTCACGGGTCGCTGCGGTCAAACAGGAGACCTTGGCGCTGGAGGCAGATGACTGGGCGGTACTGACACGGGTGGCGGCGGGACTGGGCGCGCTGGGCCGGGATGATCAGGTGCGACAGTTGGAACTGGCAGATGCACAGTTGTCGTCCCTGGCAACGGAGGCAACGGAAGTATGCCGCCGGGGTGAAAAAATGTGGCGTTATCTTGGTGTGTTTGGCGGGTTGGCCATTGTCATCCTGCTGTTATAAATATATCTGTGCCAGGGAGGAGAGGGAGAATGAACGGCTTTAATATAGACATTATTTTTCGTATTGCCGGTATTGGAATTTTTATATCTGTGCTGAATATCGTCTTGAAACAGGCCGGTAAGGAAGAACAGGCGCAGATGCTCACTTTGGGCGGGGTTGTCGTTGTGCTTTTAATGGTGATACAGCTGATTAACGAGCTGTTTTCCAGCATTAAGACTATCTTCAATCTCTTTTAGCACCGCTGAGGCGTCCTGAGGGGGTGGGTATTTGGAAATTATCCAGGTTGTTTCGTTTGCGCTGATTGCCGTAATTCTGATTATGGTTTTGAAAGAACACAGGCCTGTACTGGCCATGCAGCTTTCCATCGTTGTCGGCGTGGTCATTTTTTTACGTATGATACACTATCTGGCCATGGTGCTGCAGATGCTCACAGATATGACGCTGCAAGCAAATATTTCCCTGGTGTATCTGAATACGCTGCTCAAGATTATAGGGATAGCCTATATAGCAGAATTTGGCTCCCAGGTTTGCCGTGATGCCGGTGAAGGTGCCATTGCCGGCAAGGTGGAATTTGCCGGCAAGCTGATCATACTGGTAATGGCACTGCCCTTGCTGGCGGCTGTGCTGGAGACGATTCTAAAATTCATACCGTAGGTGGCTGGGATGAAAAAAATTACGGCGCTATTTTGCCTGCTTTGCATAGTATTGTTTGCGGTAGCGCCTGTATGGGCGCAGAGCCCGGAAATACTGGCGCGGGAGCAAGCAGAAAAAATCGACCTGTCTGATATTGACGCCTTTTGGACGGAACTGCAGCGGGAAGTCGGGGAATTTATGCCCGATTTTAGCTGGCGCGATATCTTTAGCTGGTTCCGTCCCGGGGAAGGGGGCGGCCTGTCGCCCGGCGAGCTGTTACACGGCTTATGGCGTTTTCTTTGGCGTGAAGTGTATTTTAATCTGAGCTTACTGGGCAGATTGCTTTTCTTGGCAGTGGTGGCAGCACTGTTAAAAAATTTAGAGAAAGCCTTTGCCAATGACTCCATCGCTTCCCTGACCCAGACCATCGTCTACCTGGCACTGATTGTCATTGCTATGCAGAGCTTTAGCGTGGCGGTGGGTCTGGGGCGGCAGACAGTAGACAATATGGTGGAATTTATTCTTGCTCTGATTCCTTTATTGCTGGCACTTCTGGCCTCATTGGGCAATTTTGCCTCGGCGGCTATTTTTCGCCCGTTGATTATCTTTGCTGTAAACTTTTTTGCTACTCTGACCCGTGACCTGGTATTTCCCCTGATTTACCTGACCACCATTCTATCGATTGCCAATCATTTCTCTCCCCGGGTCACCGTGGGGAAATTGGCCGAGTTGTTAAAAAATGTGTCTGTATGGACCATGGGGCTGTCGATGACGATTTTTACCGGACTGCTGGCTGTGCACGGCGTGGCATCTTCTGTGGGAGATGCTGTAACTATCCGTACCGCTAAATTTATGACAGGCGCCTTTTTGCCTGTGGTCGGCGGTATGCTCACCGACGCTGTGGAAACGGTGGCCAGTGCTACGCTAATTTTAAAAAACAGTGTGCATCTGGGCGGGGTGCTACTGCTATTTTACATGGTGGCCTTCCCCCTTCTGAAAATACTGGCTTTGGTTTTCATCTATAAACTGGCGGCAGCACTGATTCAGCCACTGGGAGAAACGAATTTGTGTGATTCATTGAATACCATGGGTAACTGCCTGGCTCTTGTGTTTGCTGCCGTTGCCATAGTCAGCGTTATCTTTTACCTGGGTATCACCATTATCGCCGGGGCAGGCAATACGTCGTTCATGTTAAGGTAGGTGACCCGATGCTCAATATGTTGTCAGAAGTGGTCCGCAATATTGTTGTCCTGATTATCATGGCTACCATCCTGGAACTGGTACTGCCGCGCAGCGACTTCAGGCCTTTTATTAATATGGTTGTGGGACTTGTACTGATGCTGATGCTGCTGTCACCCCTGCGCACCGTTTTACAGATGCCGGGCAGCTTTGAACCGGTCTTTGATTTTGAGACCACTGTTCCTCAGGCGGACGTGGACCGCCGTTATATGATACTGGAGCAGATGAACTGGGATATGACACTGGAGCGATACCGTTCTCTGATGAAGGAAAGAATTGCTGCTGTTTTAATGGAGAAAGGCTTGGTTCTTATCGACGTACAACTGGATCTGGAAGAGGAAGTAAATCATCTGGAGTTTGGCAGGCCAAGGTTCGTGTCTGTGCTGGCGGCACACGGAGGTGATGCGGACGGTGGGGTGCGTCCGGTGGAAAAAATTCGTATCATCATTGGTGAAGGGGACGGGGGCGGCACAGATGAGACGGAGTCAAATCCGGCTTTGGCCCGGGACGTGGCCGCTGCCCTGGGAATTAACGAACAAAAAGTTGATGTTAAGGTGCTAAAAGAATGAACCGGGCATATATTCTTAACATATGGCTTGTCTACAGGAGGTGTAGTTAGCATGACGGACCGATTCTGGCAGCGGGCCGGCAGTTGGTTTGACAGCGAGAAAATGAAGGGTCCCTGGTCCACACTGTTTATTCTGGCGCTGGCGGTGGTGGGGATTATCTTTATGTTTATCAGCGCCAACCCAAATAGCGGCCCTGTGGTTCAGCCTCCTGTGGAAAAAAGCAGTGAAACCCTGGCGCCACTGAGAAAACCGGACTATAAGGAAAGGCTGGAACAGGAGCTGACAGAGCATTTGCGTCGGGTGAAGGGCGTGGGTGAGGTGGCCGTTCTGGTCACACTGGACAGTGGACCTATGTACCAGTATGGGGAGAACAGGGATACCACCGACAGGACAACGCGGGAGGAAGATGGTGGGGGCGGTACCAGATCCATTGAGGAGCAGACGACGCGGACGCAGATTGTGGTCACCAGGGACGGGAGCGGTGAGCAAGCGCTCATTACCCGGGAAATTGAGCCAATGCTGCGTGGTGTGATGGTTGTTGCCAAGGGAGCGGAGGATCCTGAACTGAAAACGCGGATAACTTTGGCGCTTCAGTCCGCGTTACACTTGCCGGCACACCGGATAACCGTCTTGCCGATGAAGTAGAGGAGGGAAGAGAATGAACTCGCAGAGAAGAACGTCCACACTGGCATTATTGCTAATCGCGGTAGTTGCCGTTTGGTGGCTGGTACAGGTGGAAAGGGAGGTGAGCCGGATAGAAATCCTGACCGAGGAAGAACTGGCTATCCCCAGCATCATTCCCGACACGGACAGTACTCCTGAAAGCTGGGATATGGATCAATTCAAAGCTTTTTTCATAGAGTACCGACTGCAGCGCGACCGGGTCCGGGCCAGTGAAGTGGAAATGCTCAATCAAATGATAGACAATCCCAATATGTCGGCAGAAGGGAAGAAGCAGGCGGAAGAGCAGTTATTAAAACTGGTTTCTATGATGGAAAAGGAGATGCTGGTGGAGAACATGCTCAAAGCGCATGGTTACAAAGACGCCATCTTTTTCTATCAGGAAGGATTAGTAAATGTGGTGGTTCAGGCAGAGCAACTGACGGAACAGGAATTTTTGCAAATTGCGGAGATGGTGAGTACGGTAACCGGTGTTAAAATGGAAGAAGTAACCGTGGTGGAACATAACTCCCGGTAGCAGGAAATTAACCTTCTACATGGAATTGTATTAAAAAGATTTTTTTGGTATAATAATGAACGTTACAGTAGTAATGTAACGCTGGAGGTGGAATTCTTGACCGTACAGGATGAATATATTCCCACGGAGTTGGGGAACATCAGGATTGCTGATGAAGTGGTAGCCATTATCGCCGGTTTGGCAGCCACGGAAGTGGAAGGTGTCGCGGGAATGAGCGGCGGTATTGCCGGTGGTCTTGCAGATATGCTGGGCAAACGGAACCTTTCTAAAGGGGTCAAAGTGGAAGTCGGTGAAAAACAGGCTTCTATTGATGTATATATTGTTGTAAAATTCGGTGCGCGCATCCCGGATGTGGCCTGGAATATACAGGAGAATGTCAAAAAAGCCATTGAATCCATGACAGGGCTGGAAATATTAAAAATAAATGTTCATGTGCAGGGAGTCAGCTTCGGCACTGGAAAGCCTGAAGAAGAAGAAGAGGAAGTACGTGTGAAGTGATTTTGGGCCTCTGTCTTTACAGGGGCTTCTTCCCTTTACTGATGTATAAGGATATTGCGCCAAAGCAGTTCGGAAGGAGTTGGATAGCCTATGAATGCCCGTGAAAGACTATACCTGGCATTACTCTCCCTGTTTATCGGGGCCGCCGCCGTTGGACTCGGTTTTATCGCCCTGGCCCAGGTACCGCTGGAACAACTGGGGACAAGCCTGGAGATGGTTTACGGAAGCCTTCAGTTCGCAATACTTGCTGCCGTGCTGCTGGTATTGGCGATTCTTTTACTGTTCCTCAGCCTACGCCGGGGAGAGTGTGTGGAGACCCTGCTGCAGCAGGGACCGTTGGGGGAAGTCCGTATCTGTTTTAAGGCTGTGGAGAACCTGGTTTTAAAATCTGCCAGGGGGGTCAAGGGTATCCGGGAGACGAAGACAAGGATTGTCCACACCGATGCCGGACTGGTCATCTTTTTGCGCGCCGTTACCCATCCTGATCAGAATATTCCTCAGGTCACAGCAGAACTGCAGGCCGCAGTGAAGGATTATGTAGAAAGTATTACGGGCAGCACTGTGGCGGAGATAAAAGTCATGGTAGAAAATGTTGTCTCCGAAACGGTAAAGGCTGCTCGCTAGCGAAGAAAGAAGGTGTATTGATGACCAAGCAGGTATTTCGTCAGTTTCTCGCGGAACATTGGGGAAAGGTGATCGGCGGGCTGTTAGGATTGATCATAGGCTTGGCCATTATTCTTTTTGGGTTTTGGCGGACACTTTTTGTTTTTTTCTGTATTGCTCTGGGTACATTTGCAGGCAAGCTTTTTGACCGTAATGAACGACTACAGGGCTTACTATCCAGGTTCTGGCCCGACAGCGACTAACAGGAGGCATGTATGAGCCGACACCTTGCCAGAGAAATCGCATTCAAAACACTATTTCAACTCGATTTTGGCGACAATGACGTTGAGCCCGCCTTTTCCCGGTTGTTGGAGGAAAACGGGTTAAGCGGTGACAATGCAGTATTTGCCCGTACCCTGGTGGACGGCACACTTCAAAATCAGGAGGCCATTGATATCGTTTTGGCCCGATTTCTCGTAAACTGGGAACTTTCCCGATTAGCCGCCGTGGACCGCAATGTTTTACGGCTGGCAGCGTACGAAATTCTTTATCGTGAAGATATCCCCAACGCTGTTGCCATCAATGAAGCGTTGGAAATCAGTAAAATATTTCACAGCGAGGAAGCCGCCAAGTTTTTAAACGGCGTACTGGACAAACTCGCCCGGGGAACAGAAGACGACGGTGAGGTGAAATAACATGTTTTTCGGATTGGATACATCCTGCTATACCACGTCCCTGGCCGTAATCGACGATCAGGGACGCTTGCTTGGTGAAGAAAGAAAACTTTTGGAAGTTCCCCGCGGCGGACGGGGCTTGAGGCAATCAGAAGGTGTTTTTCAGCACCTGCGCAATCTGCCTGTGCTGGCTGAAAAGCTGGCAGAACAACTGACAGACCGGGAAATTCAGGCTGTGGCCGCCTCGGTTCGTCCCCGGCCTGTAGCAGGCTCTTATATGCCTGTGTTTACTGTGGGCGAATCTTTCGGCCGTACGCTGGCCGCAGCCGCAGGCGTCCCGTTTATTCCCCTCTCCCATCAGGAAGCTCATCTCATGGCTGGTATCTGGTCTGCCGGCGTGGACTGGCGCCGTTTTCTTGCTGTCCACATCTCCGGCGGCACCACCGATGTACTTGCCGTAACAATGGCGGATACCATGTCCGTGCAGGAGTTGGGCGGTTCCGCCGACCTCCATGTTGGTCAGTTCATAGACAGAGTGGGTGTAAGCCTGGGGTTGCCGTTTCCGGCCGGGCCGGCGCTGGAGGCGTTGGCATGTCAGGCGGGCGGTGACGTGCTGGATGTTCCTGTGTCTGTCTCAGCGCTCACCGCGTCATTTTCCGGGCCGGAAAGCCATGTTCAGCGCGCCATTGAACGGGGAACCCATTCACCGGCTGCGGTGGCCCGGGGCGTGGAGCGTTGTGTGGCAGAATCACTTCGCCGGCTGGTTAACGAAGCAAGAGCGGTGTCCGGCTTGCAACATACTCTTTTTGTCGGCGGTGTGGCAGCCAACCGTTACATTAGCAGTTGCTTAAATGAGATGTTCGGTGAAAACGTTGCTTTCGCAGATCCCAGGTTCGCCGGGGACAACGCCGTAGGCGCCGCATTATTTGCCCAAAGATTCTATTTATTTTAAATTTTTTAAAACGGGGAAAAAGGAAATGCCGTTCATTTTGGCGAATAAACGTTAAATGTCAATATAGACGAAGTTTATGTAGGGGAGGAAGAGCTATTGTATAAGCTTGTTACAAAAAAAGTGCTCTCGGACGTTTCTAAACAGTTCGAAGTGGAAGCACCGCTCGTGGCCAGAAAGGCCAAACCGGGGCAGTTTATTATTCTGCGTGTGGATGATAAAGGGGAAAGAATTCCCCTGACCATCGCAGACTCTGATCCAGAGCGCGGAACGGTGACCATTATTTTTCAGGAAGTTGGCCTGACTACACAATGTCTGGGGAACAAAGAAGCAGGGGAGTATATCAATGATTTTGTCGGCCCCCTGGGTAAACCGATGGAGTTTCCGGAACATCCTGGTCGCATAATCGCCGTTGGCGGCGGTGTGGGCATCGCCCCGGTGTACCCCAAGGTGAAAGGGTTCTTTAAGGCCGGTATGGATGTTACCTCAATTATCGGTGCCCGCAATAAAGAATTGCTGATTCTGGAAGACGAAATGCGTGCCGTCAGCAAAACAATCCATGTTTGTACAGATGATGGCAGTTACGGTCACCACGGTTTTGTTTCTGATATATTGCAGCAATACCTGGATGATGGTGAACCGATTGCGGAAATTATCGCTGTGGGCCCGCTGCCCATGATGCGTGCTATTGTGAATCAGACCCGCCCGTACGGCGTTAAGACAGTGGTCAGCCTGAACCCGGTTATGGTCGACGGTACCGGTATGTGCGGTGCTTGCCGTGTAACAGTGGACGGAGTCACGAAATTTACCTGTGTTGATGGTCCCGTATTTGATGGGCATCAGGTTGATTTTGATGAACTCGTCGCCCGTTCCCGGATGTACCTTGACAAAGAGAAGCAATCTCTGGAATACTGCCGTTGTGGAGGTGCTAAATAATGGCTAGAGAAGACCTGAAAAAACATCCCATGGAAGAACAAAAGCCTGAAGAACGGGTTAAAAATTTTAGCGAAGTTCCCTACGGCTATAGTATTGAGACTGCGGTGGCTGAAGCTGAGCGTTGCCTGGAGTGCAAAAAAGAACCCTGTCGTCAGGGGTGCCCGGTAGAAGTGGACATTCCCGCCTTCATCACTTTAATTAAAGAACAAAAGTTTGGCGAAGGAATTTTTAAACTGAAAGATAAAAACAACCTGCCGGCGATTTGCGGCCGTGTTTGTCCGCAGGAAAGCCAGTGCGAAGCGTTTTGTGTGCGCGGCAAAAAAGGGGAGCCGGTGGCCATTGGCCGTCTGGAGCGCTTCATTGCCGACTGGCAGCTTGAGACCGGGGTTGACATCCCCGAACTTCCTGAGAAAACCGGTAAAAAAGTTGCCGTGGTAGGCGCCGGCCCTGCAGGGCTGACCTGTGCCGGCGACCTGGCCAGGCTTGGTCATGATGTGACAATTTTTGAAGCGTTCCATACCACCGGTGGCGTTTTGGCCTACGGGATTCCTGAATTCCGTCTGCCCAAAGAAATCGTCAAAAAAGAAGTGGACTATATTGAGCGCTTAGGCGTTAAAATTGAGACAAACATAGTAATCGGCAAGACGATTACTGTTGACGAACTGTTTGAAGAAGAAGGTTTTGATGCCATCTTCATCGGCACGGGAGCGGGTCTGCCCCAGTTTCTCGGCATCCCCGGGGAGAATTTGCTTGGCGTATACTCTGCCAACGAGTTTTTGACCAGAACTAACCTGATGAAGGCTTATCTTTTCCCCGAGTATGACACACCGATTCAGGTCGGTAAAAACGTAGCCGTGGTTGGAGCCGGCAACGTGGCCATGGACTCGGCGCGTACAGCGTTGCGTTTAGGCGCTGAAAATGTATATATTGTCTACCGTCGTTCCGACAAGGAAATGCCCGCACGGATAGAAGAAATTCACCACGCTGAAGAAGAGGGCGTTCAGTTCAACCTGCTGACGAACCCGATTCGGATCATCGGCGATGAAAAAGGCTGGGTTAAAGGCATGGAGTGCACGAAAATGCGCCTCTGTGAGCCGGATGAATCAGGCCGCTGCCGTCCCGAAGCCATTGAAAACTCGGAATTCGTCTTTGATGTGGATACTATCGTAATTGCTGTGGGCAATACACCGAACCCCCTCGTTCCCCAGACCACGGAAGGGTTGAAGACCGGTCGCAGAGGCACCATTGATGCCGATGAGTTTGGTAAGACTTCCCGTAAAGCAGTTTGGGCCGGCGGAGACATCGTTTCCGGTGCAGCCACTGTTATTAACGCTATGGGGGCTGGGAAGATGGCGGCGAAGTCAATCCACGAGTACCTCCAAACCCTGGCGTAGGCCGCTGATAGGCGGCGCATCTCTTCGTCACAAAGACTCCCGGCATCCTCAACGTATAGACATACGCCTGCGGTGCCTAAGCCAGCGCAGGCCGTTGAAAGTCGGCGCATTACCGCGTCACTGCGAGCTCCCGGCATCCTCGACGTATATAAATACGCCTGCGGTGCCGGAAGCTCTTGTTCCTTGTCCTGCTTGCCTTTGAACGGCCAGCGCAACTGTGGGTCGGAAGAGATTTGCATGCTGGAAGTTGGGGTTAAAGATGTAATATAAACCGCGCAATCTTTTTTTGCGCGGTTTATGGGATTATTGTGAATTAAATTTCTTTTCAGGCAGGAAAAAATGGGTAAATTGGTTAATACTATTGTAGATGGGAGGGATTTGTTTGAGTGCAAAATTGATTAAGGGGCCTGAAGTGGCTGCGGCCATACGGGAACAGATTGCTGAGGAACTGGTGACTTTAAAGGAAAAGACCGGTAAAGTGCCAGGTCTGGCTGTAATTCTGGTAGGGGAGGATCCTGCTTCCAAGGCGTATGTGGGCAATAAGGAAAAAACAAGCAAGGCTTTAGGGTTTAACTCCGTTGTCCAGCGTGTGCCGGTGGAGACTACCCAGGAAGAACTGCTGAAAATGATTGATGCGTACAATAACGATGATGATATCCAGGGAATTCTTGTCCAACTGCCTTTGCCGGATCATATTGAAGAGAAGGCCGTTATTGACGCTATTTCCGTAGAAAAAGACGTGGATGGTTTCCACCCGATTAACGTGGGCAATTTAATGATCGGGGACGATTGCTATATCCCCTGCACACCCCACGGTTGCATGAAAATGCTGGAGTATATCGGCTTTGACCTGAAAGGCAAAAATGCCGTTGTGGTCGGCCGCAGTAATATCGTCGGCAAGCCGGTGGCTTTGCTGCTACTGCAACAGCATGCTTCGGTCACCATTTGCCATTCCCGCACCGCGGATTTAGGCGCGGTCTGCCGTGAGGCTGACGTGCTGGTGGTCGCTGTAGGTCGTCCGGAGATGATTACCGGTGATATGATTAAGCCTGGCGCTGTTGTTATTGATGTCGGTATTAACCGTGTAAATGATAAGCTTGTCGGTGACGTTCATTTTGAAAGTGCTGCCCAAAAAGCATCCTATATCACCCCGGTTCCCGGCGGTGTAGGCCCCATGACGATCACAATGCTGATGCTAAACACCATGGAGGCTTTCAAACGCAAGCATAATATAAAATAGGGGGGATTACGCAGTGGCTGCCCAAATTATTAACGGCGAAGCCGTAGCTAAGGAATTGCAAAAAACAATTAAGGACGATGTGGCCCAACTGAAGTCGAAAAAGGGTTTAACGCCCGGGCTGGCCATCGTGGTTGTCAATAGCCCGGTTGCACGGAAGAGCATTGCCGAACTGAAAAAACGGACGTGTGACAGTGTGGGGATTTACTGTGAAGTTCACACGCTAAGCGCGCATACAGGTGAGGCAGAAGTGATTGCGCTGATTGAAAAGCTGAATAATGATCCTAAAATTACCGGGATTAACATTCATCCCATGCCCAATCATATTGATTTCAAGAAAGTACTTCATGCTTTGAACCCCGCTAAGGATGTGGAAGGCATTCACCCGATGAATATGGGTAATTTCCTCATCGGTGATAAGAAATATATTCCCTTCACTCCCCGCGGCATCATGAAGCTGATTGAATCGACCGGAGTTGAGATTAAGGGTAAACGTGCCGTGATTGTCGGGCGCAGCCACCATGTGGGTCTGCCTGTCGGATTTCTGCTCCTGGAGCAACACGCCACGGTTTCCTTTGTTCATTCCCGTTCCTGGTATATGGGAGATATAACCCGTCAAGCCGATATTCTTATTGTGGCTGCCGGGCATCCTGAGATGATTACCGGTTCGAAGATTAAACCGGGTGCTGTCGTGATTGATGTGGGTAGCAGTGCCGTAGCCGGTCATTTGGTTGGAGACGTGGAGTTCGACAGCGCAAATCAGGTTGCAGGGTGGATTACCCCGGTGCCGGGCGGCGTTGGCCCCATGACGGTAACCATGATACTCTCAAACTTAATGCAGTGCTGCATGTAGATATGGGTGAGTCAAACGGTCGCGTACTGACCGTAAGCCAATTAACACAATATATTAAAAATTTATTTGCCGCTGATTCACAGCTTAACAGGCTGCGGGTCAGCGGTGAAATTTCTAATTTCAAATATCACTCTTCAGGGCATATGTATTTTACGGTAAAAGATGCCGGCGCTTCCCTGCGTTGCGTCATGTTTCGTTCGCAAAACGCCCGGCTCACCTTCCGACCCGGAGACGGGATGCGGGTCGTTGTCGGGGGCAGGCTTTCTATTTATGAGCGGGACGGCCAGTACCAGCTATACGCAGAGACCATGCTGCCCGAAGGGGTGGGAAGCCTTTTTGCCGCTTTCGAAGAACTAAAAAAGAAGCTGGCGGCTGAAGGCCTTTTTGATGCGGAGTTTAAAAAAGCTATTCCCCGGATTCCGGGCAGAATCGGTCTGGTAACATCTCCGACGGGGGCAGCGCTTCGCGATATTCTGACGACGCTGCGCAGGCGGTTTCCCCAGGCGGAAGTTTTGATTGTACCTGTACTTGTACAGGGCCCGGAGGCTCCGAGGCAGATTGTTGAGGCGATTGAGTTTTTAAACACTGTTCCTGATGTTGATGTGCTCATGACCGGGCGGGGCGGTGGGTCCATTGAGGAACTTTGGGCATTTAACGAGGAAATTGTGGCCAGGGCAATCTTTGCGTCAAAGATTCCCGTGATTAGTGCCGTAGGTCATGAAACCGACTTTACCATTGCCGATTTTACTGCGGATGTTCGTGCAGCAACGCCGACGGCGGCTGCGGAATTGGCCGTGCCGGACCAGCGTGAGATTGGAGAGTACCTGGGGGCCGCTACCAAACGGATGGCCTCTCAGCTTTCCCGGAAGCTCGAACATGATAAGCGGTACCTGGAAAGACTTGCTTCCTCCCGGGTTTTAATCCGGCCGGCGGAGCGGGTAGAGCAGAATAAGCAATTTATCGATACTTTGGCTGCACGGCTGGAAAACCGTATGGCGTACTTGTTACAGGGATATACTTCCCGCATCAATCTGGTTGACGGGAAGCTGGCGGCACTGAGCCCGGCTGCAGTTTTATCCCGTGGTTTTGCCATTTGTGTCGATGATGAGGGTCATGTGGTTCGTGACGCCTCGACAGTTTTGCCCGGGCGCAGAGTAAATATTCGGCTTGAGCGGGGCTCATTGGATACGGAAGTAAAACAGGTAAACATGGAGGAAAAATCATGACGGATGCAACAACAAAACAAAAGCGTACATTCGAGGAGACTCTATCGCGACTGGAAGAGGTTTTGGCCAAACTGGAGCGGACCGATTGTCCTTTGGAAGAAGCTCTCGAGCTTTTTGGGGAAGGGATGGAACTGGTAAAGGACAGTCGGATAAAGCTGGCCGACGTTGAAAATAAAATAGCCATTCTGTTAAAGGAATCGGGCCAAATCGCTCCTTTTGAAGCAGAGGAGGATCGGTAGTGTTTGACTTAATAAAAACGACAGCCATGGTAGACGCAGCGCTTAATGAGTATTTGGCGCCCGCCAGTACATTTCCCCGGGAAATCCATGAAGCTGTCCGCTATAGTGTTTTTGCCGGCGGGAAACGACTCCGTCCTATGCTGACCCTGGCTACGGCCAAAATCTTTGGTGCGCCGGACCTTGCGGTGTTGCCTGCGGCCTGCGCTATCGAACTCGTCCATACCTATTCACTTATTCATGACGATTTACCCGCGTTGGATAATGACGATTTCAGACGGGGTCGTCCGTCCAGCCATAAGGTTTTTGGCGAAGCCATGGCTATCCTGGCCGGTGATGCCCTGTTAACCCGGGCATTTGAGCTTCTATCCGTCGAAGGAGTAAAAGTACTTCCCTCGGCCACAGTTGTCCGCCTTGTGGCCGAACTGGGGCGGGCAGCGGGAGCGGCCGGTATGATCGGCGGCCAGGTTGTTGACATACAGTCTGAAGGCCAACCGCCAAATGCAGAGATTCTAGACTATATCCACCGGCATAAAACCGGTGCTCTATTTACCTGCTGTATCCGCAGCGGCGCATTGGTAGGTGGTGCAAGTACTCATGAAATCGACAGTTTGACAGCTTTTGCCGGTCATATCGGATTGGCGTTTCAAATTGTTGATGATATCCTGGATGTGATTGGTGATGAGACAAAATTAGGCAAGAAAATTGGCTCTGACGAAAGTAAGCATAAGATGACCTACCCGGCGCTTTTTGGTATGGAAAACGCAAAGAAAAAGGCGGATGACTGTCTGCAAGCTGCCCGGGAGGAAGTACGTATATTTGGCAAACGGGCAGATAAGCTACTTTGGCTTGCGCAAAAACTTGTTGAACGTGAAAATTAGCATGCCAGCGTATAGCGGTGACCGGACGAAAGCCGTTAGTATGCGTGCGTCTAATGTTAGCCGTTAGCCTTATACGGCTGTCCAGCAGGAAAAGAAGCCTGGGGGAGCATTTGTGTGTTATTGTGAGATATGCTACAATAATTATGGAATCCGTAGGTGGCGCAGTATTCTAGTTGGTACGGCCGCTTTCGAAGACGGGCCTAAAAATCCGTAAAGGGCACATCGATGAAGTTCGTGGTGCTGGCCTCCGACGCCCAGTTGGGGGCTGGTGCTGGGAGTTAAGGGGATGGGGCGATCTGCAAAGGCATGTAGGCGTTGACCCTACCCCGTGGAGACCCAAGTTTGTGGTGGATTACCGTAGTGGGTAAAGGATTACGGCTTGGGAAGAACCTGTATGCGGTTCGCGCTGTGTACAGTGTAGCCTGCCTTG